>NZ_JBSHGZ010000012.1:49807-240157 GCF_053618075.1 Embleya sp. NPDC055664 | reverse complement strand
GGTGGGTCGCGTCCCTCGTTCAACCGTGACGACCGTGGTGGGGACCGTCGTCCTCCGGCCGGGCGCGACGATCGGCCCGGGTTCCGTGAGGAGCGTGGTGGGGACCGTCGTCCGCCGTTCCGGTCGGACCGGCCCGAGCGTTCCGACAGGCCTGGTCGTGATGATCGTGGTGGGTCGCGTCCGCCGTTCCGCTCGGATGCTCCGGAGCGGGATCGTGGGCAGTCGCGGACCTCGTACGGGGCTCGTGGCGACCACGCGATCGCCCGTCCGAACCGCGAGGACCGGCCGTCGTACGGCCGTGATGATCGTGGTGGTCGGCCGTCGTATGGCAATCGGGACGATCGTGGTGGGTCGCGTCCCTCGTTCAACCGTGACGACCGTGGTGGGGACCGTCGTCCTCCGGCCGGGCGCGACGATCGGCCCGGGTTCCGTGAGGAGCGCGGCGGGGATCGTCGGCCGCCGTTCAATCGCGATGAGCGTGGTGGGGACCGTCGTCCGCCGTTCCGGTCGGACCGGCCCGAGCGTTCCGACCGGCCTGGTCGTGATGAGCGTGGTGGGGCGCGTCCTTCCTACGGTCGGGACGACCGTGGGGGGCCCGGTGGGCGGTTGCCGTTCCGTGCCGATCGTGGGGACCGGCCTGCTCGGGACGATCGTGGTGGGTCGCGTCCGGCGTTCGAGCGTGATGACCGTGGTGGGGACCGTCGTCCGCCGTTCAACCGGGACGATCGTGGGTCCGGCCGGCCGTCGTATGGCAACCGGGACGACCGTGGTGGCTCGCGTCCGCCGCAGCGGGCGGAGCGGCCTGCTCGGGACGAGCGTGAGTTCGGGGATCGTGACCACCGTGACGGCGCCAGCAGCCGGCCGACCTACAACGGTCGACCCGGTGCGCGGCAGCCGTTCCAGGAGCGTCGTCCGGCGCCGCGGCGGGACGACCGGGGTTCCGGGCGTCCGACCGGTGGCGGTCGGGACGAGCGTGGTGGGGATCGTCGGCCGCCGTTCAATCGCGACGACCGTGGTGGGGACCGTCGGCCGCCGTTCCGGTCGGACCGGCCCGAGCGCTCGGATCGGCCTGCCCGTGACGACCGTGGTGGGGCGCGTGCTCCGTTCCGGTCGGATCGGCCCGCTCGGGACGATCGTGGGGGCTCGCGTCCCTCGTTCGGTCGGGACGACCGTGGTGGCCGGCCCTCCTTCGGGGACCGGGACCGCGATCGTGGCGGTCGGTCGTCGTACGGGAACCGGGACGACCGCGGCGCTTCGCGTCCGTCGTACGACCGTCGGGACGAGCCGGGCTACGTGCCGGTAGAGCGCATGTTCATTCCGGAGGACGTCCAGGCCGAGGAACTCGGTGCGGAGGCGCGTCAGGAGCTGCGTGGGCTGCCCAAGACGCTCGCCGACGAGGTCGCGCGCAACCTGGTGATGATCGGCCGTACGGTCGACGAGGACCCCGAGCTGGCGTACAAGTACGCGAAGGTCGCGCTGCGGCTCGCGTCGCGTGTCGCCGCCGTGCGTGAGGCGGCAGGGATCGCGGCGTACATGGCCGGGGCCTACGCCGAGGCGCTGTCCGAGCTGCGGGCGGCCCGGCGGATGACCGGGTCGAGCGAGCACTGGGCCGTGATGGCCGACTGCGAGCGTGGCCTGGGCCGTCCGGAGCGGGCGTTGCAGATGGCCGGGGCGGACGAGGTCAAGGAACTGGACAAGGCCGCGCAGATCGAGCTGCGGATCGTCGCGGCCGGTGCGCGCCGGGATCTGGACCAGCTCGACGCGGCCGTGGTCACCCTTCAGGTGCCGGAGCTGAACTCGGCGTCGACGAACCCGTGGGTGGCGCGACTGCGGTTCGCGTACGCCGACGCGTTGGCGGCCGTGGGCCGCGACGACGAGGCGCGGGACTGGTTCGGGCGGGCCGCCGAGGCGGACACGACGGGCGAGACCGGTGCGGCCGAGCGGGTCGCGGAGCTGGACGGGCTCGACTTCACCGATGCGCTCGACCCGGACGCGGAGGACGACGACGAGGACGAGGTCGACGTCGACATCGAGGACTCGGCTGCGGAGGCGGTCGAGTTCGAGGGTGGCGCGGAGGACGAGGACGAGGCTGAGGTTGCGGCCGAGATCGACTCGGATGAGGACGACGACTCGGACGATGACGACGACGCGGTCGTCGGCGACGTCAAGGACTGATTGAGCGTCGAAGAGGTGTGAAGGGAAGGGCCCGGCATTCGTGCCGGGCCCTTTTTGTGTTTCGTGGTTGTGGGCTACGTGGTCATTCGGTCAGGTCGAGGCTTCTGAGGACCAGGCCCGTGGCCGGCTTCGGGCCGAACGAGGTGGATTTTCTGGGCATGCGGATGTCCTGTTCGGCCAGGTCCCGGACCACTCGTTCGTCGGTGGGACGCAGCAGGATCGCGGTGCCGCCGGTGTGGTTGGCCTGGCGGACGGCGGCCGCGGCGTCGTGGACGTAGGTGATGTTGTCCCAGTTGTCCGGCACGTGCCACACCTGTTCGAGCAGGGCGGCGTGCAGGACCGTGGCGTCCAGGCTGCGCCAGGTGCGCGGGCGGTCGGCGCGGATGGCCAGGTCGAGCAGGTCCGGGTCGGGGCCGGTGAGCAGGTGGAAGCGGCGGTCGCCGGCGAGCAGGAAGGCCGGTCCTGTGGCCTGGTCCAGGGCCCACAGGGCGGCGGGCAGCGTGCCGTCGAGGGGGCGGGCCAGGAACGCGCCGGCGCCCGCGTCGCCGTAGGTGGCCAGTTCGTTCAGCGCCTGTGCGGGGCGCAGCTTCGGCAGCACGCGGTGGATCGCGCCGACCCGCAGCGGGTGGCGGACGGTGTCCACGAGCAGTACCAGGCCGCGGTCCCAGGGGCCGTCGCCGCGGCCGTCCGCGTGCGCGCGGTCGCGCATCCGGGCGTAGGCCGCCCAGCGGTGGTGGCCGTCGGCGATCAGCGCCTTGCGGGCCGCCAGGTCGTCGCGGATCCCGGCGAGCGCCTGGCGATCGGTCACCCCCCACAGCCGGTGTCGTATGCCGTCGGGTGTGCGCAGGCCGACGAGCGGCGGCTGGTGGGTGGTCTGTTCGACGATGTCGGACGCGCGTCCGCCGCCCGTGTACACGAGCAGGATCGGCTCGGGGTTCGCCGACAGCTCGGTCATGATCGCGGCGCGGTCGGCGACGGGGCCGGGCATCACGTCCTCGTGCGGCAGTACCGCGGAGTCGAGCGACAGGGCGCCGATCAGACCGCGTTGGATCGAGTTGTGATCGCGCTGCTCGTAGACGTAGAGCGTGGGCAGCGGATCGGGACGCAGCACCCCCTCGGCGAGCCAGGTGCGCAACGTGGTGCCGGCGTGTACCGCGCTGCGCGGCAGTACCAGGCGCACGATGTTGTGCGGGTCGGCGTCCTCCAGCGCGGGTACGCCGCCGGGCTCGACCACGTCGTACGGTGGCGAGGTCACCGACGCGACGTCCCCCACGCGGTCCGGGTCGTAGCGGAGCCCGCGGAAGGGGGCCAGATCGAGCCCGTTCGGCACTGCGTCATCCATGACCGAATGTTACGGGCCCGAGGGCGGGCAAGATCAGGACATCCGATGTCGCCGGCCTCCGGATCGTCGGACGTTTCGGTTCGGGGGCGTCGGTTCGGTGGACGGCGGGTGGTCGAGGTGCGGGAGGGCATCATGGCGATGGCTCAGGGAGCCGACGGGGTGAACGGTGCGCCCACTGGAGACGTGTACGACTGGTATCGGCGCGGGGTGCAGCTGCTCGCGTCGGGTAATCCGGCCGCCGCCGCGCTGTTGCTGGCGCGGGCGGCGGACGCGGCGCCGGAGTCGCGCAGCGTGCGGGAGGCGCTGGCGCGGGCCTGGTTCGACTCGGGCAGACACGACGAGGCGCTGCGGCACTTTCGGGCGGTGGCGGAGTCGGATCCGGCGGACGACTACGCCCAGTTCGGCTGGGGCCTGTCCGCCTCGCGGCTCGGCGACTTTGAGACGGCCGTGGAGCACCTGGCGCTCGCGGTGGCGATGCGGCCGGAGACCAAGCACTACCGGACGGCGCTGGTGCAGGCGCGGGCCACGTTGCGGGCGCGGGCGGGGGCGTACGGGACGATCGGTGCGGACGGCCGGGACGGCGGGTCCGGTCGCAACGGTGACGAGACGAGTGACAGGAGTGGCGACGCGTGAGCGGGCATACCTCGGCGGTGACGACGGACGGTTCGGACGCGGGCGGGGACGGGGGTGCATTGGCGCGGGCCTACGACGTGGCGCTGCTCGACCTGGACGGGGTCGTGTACACGGGTGCGCGGGCGGTGCCGCATGCGGTGGAGGTGTTGGCCGAGGCGCGTGAGCGGGGGATGGGGCTGGCGTTCGTCACCAACAACGCGTCGCGTACGCCCAAGGCGGTGGCGGAACATCTGGTCGAGCTGGGGGTTCCGGCGCAGCCGGAGGACGTGGTGACGTCGGCGCAGGCCGCGGCGCGGGTGGTCGCGGAGCGGGTGCCCGAGGGGGCGTCGGTGCTGGTGGTCGGCGGTGAGGGCCTGGAGGTGGCGCTGCGGGAGCGTGGGTTGCGGCCGGTGCGGTCGGCGGATTCGGGTTCCGGTTCGGGTTCGGGGGCGGGCTCCGGCTCTGGTTCCGGTGGGGACGGGCCTGCGGCGGTTGTGCAGGGGTTTGCCGCGGATGTGGGGTGGGCGGCGTTGGCGGAGGCGTCCTATGCCGTGGCGCGCGGGGTGTTCTGGGTGGCTTCGAACGCGGACCTGACCATTCCGACGGAGCGTGGAATCGCGCCCGGGAACGGGGCCCTGGTGGGGGTGGTGCGCGCGGCCACGGGGGTCGAGCCGGTGGTGGCGGGCAAGCCCGAGTTGCCGCTGCATCGCGAGACGATCCTGCGTACCGGGGCGCGTCGGCCGCTGGTGGTGGGCGATCGGCTCGACACGGACATCGAGGGTGCGCACAACGGCGGCGTGGACAGCCTGTTGGTGCTGACCGGGGTGACCACGCCCGAGGCGTTGTTGGCGGCCGGTGCGGGGCAGCGGCCGACGTTCGTCGCGGAGGACCTGCGGGCGCTTTTGGAGCCGGCGGTGACGGCGCGGCGCGACGGTGACGCGTGGGTGTGCGGCGGGTGGTCGGCGCGGGTGGTGGACGGCGCGTTGGCGGTCGAGGGCGAGGGTGCGCGGATCGACGGGTTGCGGGCGGCGTGTGCGGCGGTGTGGGCCGAGGACGCGGAGGCGGCGGCTCGGGTCGACACGGGCGGGGTGGTGCAGCGGTTGGGGTGGTAGCGGGAGGGGGTCGGTCCGGGCGCGGCCGGGTGCTGCGGGGCTTTCCGGGTCAGATCAGCTTGCGGAGTACCAGCAGGTCCTTGAAGGACGCCTCCAGCTTGACCCGGCCCTTGGCCCACGCGGAGGCGAAGTTGAGGGTGCCGGCCACCAGCGCGACCAGGTCGTCGCCGGTCATGGCCAGTCGGATCTGCGCCTTCTCGGTGCGCGGCTCGGTGTCGATGTCGTGCAGGGCGCCGTCGCGCAGGCGTCCGGAGAAGGTGACGTCGAGGTCGGTGACGTGGCAGCTGAGGCTGCGGTCGAGTTGGGTGGCCTTGCGGGTGTCGCCCTCCGCTCGGCCCATCTTGGCGGACAGTTCCTCGAGGGCCGTGCGGCACTCTTCGACGGTGGCCATGCGGGGAGATTCCTTCCGTGGGATCCGGTTGGCGACCGTACCCCACCCGGGGGCGGGCGATGTCCGTGGCGGTCGATCGGTCGGCCGTCGATGCGGGGCGGTTCGGGTTCGGGTTCGCCTTGTTCGTGTCGGCGGCATGTCGTTGCTTCCGTTCGCGCGGCGGTCGAGAGGGTAGCGTCGGGGGCAGACCGATCATCGCCGTTCGTATCGCCGCGCAGGCACCGATACGGCGGCCGGAGCAGGAAGGCGGGCGCCGGTTCATGCGAGACGTCGTGCGCAGTTACCTTCAGATCGCCAGTGGTTTGACCGAGATGACCAGGCAGCGGGTCACCGAGGTGGCCAAGGTCCTCGTCGAGCGCAGCGGCCTCGACCTGGAGCAGGTTCCGGAACAGGCCCAGGCGTTGCCGCAGTTCGTGCAGCAGGTCGCCGAGGAGTTGTACGAGACCGGCAAGGCGAACCGGGACCTGCTCGTGGGCATCGTGCGCGGCGAGGTGGACAAGGCGCTGACCCGTACGAGGCCGTGGACCAAGGATCTGGCCAAGGCCGAGGAGGAGATCACCCGGTTGAAGAGTCGGGTGACGGATCTGGAGCACCGGTTGGCGCGGGCGTCCACGCCTCGGGCGGCGCGGCCGGCGGGTGCGCCCGGAGCGGGCGGGGCGGGGCGTTCGGCCGCGACGCCGGTCGCGACTCCGCCGGCGGCCGGCCCGTCCGTTGCCACGCCGCCGGTCGCTGCTCCGCCGTCCGGCAAGCCGGTCGCGAAGAAGGCGGCGGCGAAGAAGAGCGTCGCGGACAAGCCCGCGGCGGACGGTGGCTCGGCGGCGCCGGCCGGTCCGCGCAAGCCGGCGCGCAAGACGAACGGGACGCCCGCCACGAAGAAGACGGCGCCGGCCAAGAAGGCGATCCGCAAGCCGACCGCGCCGGCGGCGGACGCGGACGGGCAGTCGTGAGCGAAGCCTCGGCGGCGGACGGCACGGAGCGGGCGGTCGCCGAGGACGTCGCGACCGGGTCGGGCGTCGTCGAACCACCGCCCCCCACGGGCGACCCGCACGTGGACGCGGTGCTGGCCACCTTGAGCCGTGTGGGTGACCTGCCCACCGAGGCGCACGGGCCGGTGTACGAGGATGTACACCGGGGATTGCGGGACACCCTCGCGGATCTGGATCGTTAGGGCGGGTCCGTGTTCTCCCGTCGGGCTCCGCGACGTCCGGCACCGTGCCCGGCCGTACCGGCGAACCATTCGATCGGGACCACCGAACGGGTGTTTCGCCGGTACGCCGGGGCGTGGCACCGGGCTTCGCGGAGGCCGGCGGGCGACCCACCCGCGCCGGCGCGAGAGTGGCGGTTCTCGTCGACGACTTCGGCACAACCAAGGAACGGCAGGCACGACCGGTGGCACGACGCAGGCTCGACGCCGAGCTGGTGCGCAGGGGACTCGCTCGCTCCCGGGACCACGCGAGCGAACTGATCGCGGCCGGGCGGGTGACGGTGGGCGGCCAGGCCGCGACCAAGGCCGCCACCCAGGTCGACGCGGGGGCGGCCGTGGTGGTCGCCGCCGACGCGGGCGACCCGGACTACGTATCGCGCGGCGGGCACAAGCTCGCGGGCGCGCTCGCCGCGTTCACCCCGCTGGGGCTGAGCGTGGAGGGGCGGCGCTGTATCGACGCGGGCGCCTCGACCGGCGGCTTCACCGACGTGCTGCTGCGCGCGGGGGCGGCGCACGTGGTCGCGGTGGACGTGGGGTACGGGCAGCTCGCGTGGGCGCTGCGCAACGACGACCGGGTGACCGTGCGGGACCGGACCAACGTGCGGGAGTTGACGCCGGATCAGGTGGGGCCGGCGGCCGAGGTGGTGGTGGGCGACCTTTCGTTCATCTCGCTCGGGCTGGTGTTGCCGGCGCTGGTGCGCTGTTCGGCGCCGGACGCGGACCTGGTGATGATGGTCAAGCCGCAGTTCGAGGTGGGGCGCGAGCGGTTGGGCGCCGGTGGTGTGGTGCGCGATCCGGCGTTGCGGGCGGAGGCGGTGCGGATCGTCGCGGAGCAGGCCGCGAAGTCGGGCCTGGGGGTGCTCGGGGTGACGGCGTCGCCGCTGCCGGGGCCGTCGGGCAACGTCGAGTATTTCCTGTGGATGCGGGCCGGCGCGCCCGAACTGGATCCGGCGGACGTCGATCGGGCGATCGCCGAGGGGCCGCGGTGAAGGGCGTGCGCGATAGCGTCGCGGCGTACGGGTCGGGCGCGGCCCGGGGTGGTGTGGACGGCGGCGCGGCGGATGGTTCGGGCTCGACCTGCGGGTCGGGGTCGGCCGGGGGCTGCGCCGAGGGTGGTACGGCGTACGGATGCGGCTGCGCCGACGCCGGTATGGCGTACGGATATGGCTGCGGTGCGCGCGATGCGGACGAGGGGATACGGGGATGAGCGATCGCACGATACTGGTGGTCACGCACACCGGCCGTCCCGCGGCGTTGCGCAGCGCGCGGCTGGTGGTGGAGCGGCTGATCGCGGCGGGCCTGGGTGTACGGGTGCTGGAGCCGGAGGCGGACGATCTGGCCCTGCCGGGCGCGGTCGTGGTGTCCGTGGAGCCGGACGCGGCCAAGGGTTGTGAGCTGGCCATCGTGCTCGGCGGCGACGGCACGCTGCTGCGCGGCGCGGAGTTGGTGCGCGAGGCGGCGGTGCCGATGCTCGGGGTCAACCTGGGCCGGGTCGGGTTCCTGGCGGAGGCCGAGCGCGAGGACCTGAACGACGTGGTCGAGCGGGTGGTGGCGCGGGACTACGACGTCGAGGAGCGCATGACGCTCGACGTGGTGGTGCGGGTCAACGGCGAGATCGTGCATACGAACTGGGCGTTGAACGAGGCCGCGATCGAGAAGGCCTCCCGCGAGCGCATGCTGGAGCTGGTCGCCGAGGTGGACGGCCGGCCGCTGTCGCGCTGGGGCTGCGACGGGGTGGTGTGCGCGACGCCGACGGGGTCGACGGCGTACGCGTTCTCCGGTGGCGGACCGATCGTGTGGCCGGAGGTGGAGGCGCTGATCATGGTGCCGATCAGCGCGCACGCGCTGTTCGCGCGGCCGGTGGTGGTCTCGCCGAACTCGGTGCTGGCGCTGGAGCTGGCGGCGGAGACTCCGCCCGGTGCGCTGTGGTGCGACGGGCGGCGGACGGTACAGCTGCCCGCGGGCGCGCGTGTGGAGGTGCGACGGGGGACCCAGCCGGTGCGGTTGGCGCGGCTGCATCGGGCGCCGTTCACGGATCGGTTGGTGGCGAAGTTTGCGTTGCCGGTGAAGGGGTGGCGCGGGCGGCGGTGAGGTGGTCGGGCGGGCGGGGGCTTGGCTCGCGGGGCGGGTGAGGCTTGATCCGCGGGGTGGGTGACCGGGCTCGCGAGGCTGGGTGGGTGCGCTTGCGGGGGCGTGGGACCGCACTTGTGGGCCGGCCCGGTTGCACTTGCGGGGCTTGGTGGTCGTGCTTGCTCGGGTCGGGCGGCTGCGCCTGCGAGGGCGGGTGGTGCTTGCGGGGGTGTGGGGCTGCCTTGTGGTGCCGGCTGGTTGTGCTCGCGAGCGTCGGTGGTGGGTCGCGCTTGTGGGGCCGGGTGGGGGCGCTTGTGAGGGCGGCGGGCTGTGTTGGCGAGGTCGTGGGGGTGCGCTTGCGGCGTCGGCCGGGCGGGCCCGTGGCGCCGCCGGCCCGTGGGGCCTGCGGGCCGGCCGGCTGCGGCTGTGGGGGTGTGTTGGGGTGGCTGACACACGCCGTTGAACTGCTTTCTTCGCGTGGAGTCCCCGCGACCTCGTAGTGTCGTCCCCGTGCTCGAAGAGATGCGGATACAGGGTCTGGGTGTCATCGAAGACGCCGTAGTCGAGCTCGCGCCGGGCTTCACCGTGGTCACGGGCGAGACCGGCGCCGGCAAGACGATGGTGGTCACCGGGCTCGGCTTGCTGTTCGGTGGGCGGGCCGATGCCGGGCTGGTGCGCAACGGGACGGGGAAGGCTCTGGTCGAGGGCCGGCTCGGAGTGCCGGCGGATTCGCCCGCCGGGCGGCGGGCGGCCGAAGCGGGTGCCGAGGTCGACGACGGCGAGCTGCTGCTGGCCCGGACGGTCTCGGCCGAGGGGCGCTCGCGCGCACACGTCGGCGGGCGGTCCGCGCCGATCGGGTTGCTCACCGATCTGGCCGACGACCTGATCGCGGTACACGGGCAGACCGACCAGCAGCGGCTGTTGCGGCCCGCCCGGCAGCGCGCCGCGCTCGACCGGTACGCCGGGGAGGCAGTGTCGGTGCCGCTGAAGGCGTACGGCGCGGTCTACCGGCGGCTGCGCGAGGTGAGCGCGGAGCTCGACGAGATCACCACGCGGGCGCGCGAGCGGGCGCAGGAGGCGGACCTGCTGCGGTTCGGCCTGACCGAGATCGAACAGGTGGTGCCGCAGCCGGGCGAGGACGCCGAACTGGCCGCGGAGACGCTGCGGCTGGGACACGCGGACGCGCTGCGTACGGCCGCGACCACGGCGCACGAGGCGTTGCTGGGCGATCCGGAGACCGGTTCGGACGCGGTGGACGCCACGACCCTGCTCGGTGCGGCGCATCGGGCGGTGGAGGCGGTGCGGGCGCACGATCCGGCGCTGGCGGCGCTCGCCGATCGGCTGGGCGAGGTCGGGTATCTGGTGGCGGACGTGGCCACCGAACTGGCGTCGTACGCGGCCGGGGTGGACGCGGACCCGGTGCGGTTGGCGGCGGCGGAGGAGCGGCGGGCGGCGCTGGCGGGGCTGACCCGCAAGTACGGCGAGTCGATCGACGAGGTGCTGGCCTGGGCGGAACGTTCGGCCGCGCGGTTGGCCGAGTTGGACGGCGACGACGACCGCACCGAGGAGCTGACCGCCCAACGCGACGCGTTGCGGGGCGAGTTGACGGTGCTCGCGGGCGAGGTCTCGGCGGCTCGGCATGCGGCGGCGGAGAAGTTCGCGGCGGCGGTGACCGGTGAGTTGACGGCGCTGGCGATGCCGTATGCGCGCGTCGGCGTGGCGATCGACGGGGTCGACGACGCGGAGGGGCTGGCGGTCGGGGATCGGGTGCTGGCGTATGGGCCGACGGGCGTGGACGAGGTCGAACTGCAGCTGTCCCCGCACCCGGGCGCGCCGCCGCGGCCGTTGGCGAAGGGTGCGTCCGGCGGTGAGCTGTCGCGCGTGATGCTCGCGGTCGAGGTGGTGTTCGCGGGGGCCGACCCGGTGCCGACGTTCGTCTTCGACGAGGTCGACCAGGGCGTCGGCGGCAAGGCCGCGGTCGAGGTGGGCCGCCGGCTGGCTCGTTTGGCGCGCGTCGCGCAGGTGATCGTGGTGACGCACCTGCCTCAGGTCGCCGCCTTCGCCGACCGCCACTTGGTGGTCGAGAAGTCCAGCGACGGTACGGTCACCCGCTCCGGTGTGGTCACCCTCGACGACGCGGCAAGGGTCCGGGAACTGTCCCGCATGCTGGCGGGCCTGGAGGACTCGGAACTGGGCCGCGCACACGCGGAGGAACTACTGGCCACGGCAGCCGGCGCAAAGCGGGAGGCGGCATCGCCATGAGGGGCAAGCGGGTCCCGCCCGGCGGGCCGCGGGGGGTGTTGGGTGCCGCGCCGAGCGTGCCCCCACCCGGCCCCCCGCCGCTGCCGACCTCGAAGCCTGCGCTTTAGACGCCCCGAGCGGGCCCGCCCGGGCCCGGTGGCCGTGCGGCCGTGCTGCGCCCGATGGCCCTGGCGCCGCCCAGGGGAACGCTGCACGCCTGCTCCCCCAGCCGGCCGGGTACGGCGCTCCGCTGCACTGCCGGGACGAACGCCCCCTTCACGGTCGGCGTCGGCGCTCGGCACGCGGCGCCCGTTCGCGGCGTGGTCGGCGTCGAGGCTCTGCTTGTGGCTCCGCCCGTTGCGCGGCCGGTGGCGGCGTTCGCCACGTGGCCATGTCCGCTGCGGTGCGCATGTCGGGATGCACGCTTGCTACGCGGTCGGTGGCGGCGTTCGGCACGTGGCGTGCGTCCGTCCGCTCCGCGGCCGAAGTGATGACCGGCTTTCGCCTTTGGCCACCGGCTTCGGCGCGTCGGCGCCCGCGACTCTGGCTGCCCCGGGATCGACGCGCGCAGCGCGGAGAGCGGCGGAGCCGCAAAGTTTGGGTCGGGTGGCCCGGAGCGAAGCGGAGGGACACCCGACCCCGAGCGAGGGGCCGCGTTTCTGCGGAGGAGCGAAGCGGGGGAGCAGAAAAGTGGTGCCTCGCGAGCCGGCGCGAAGCGCCCAACAAGAAGCAACGCCGCGAACACGATTCCGCCCCGCCGCAGCCTCACCGTGCGACTTTGGCGCCCCGACCCGCTCGGATCACGACGTGGCCAACCCACCCCGCTCGCCCGGCGGCTCTGGTGTCCCGCCCTGCTCGCATTGCGCCTTTGGCTGGGCGGCCGGTCCGGGCTGCTGTTCCGCCTTGGCCGGTGGGTGACTCCGGTTTCGGGCGTGGTGGGGCAACTGCCTGTGTTTTGAGGGGACTTGACGGATCGCGCCAACGGGTTTGGGTGCTTGTCAGGGTGGGCGTGGGTTGCTCTACTTGGTTCGCGCTCTGTGTGGAAATGGTTCGTAGTGCTTCTGCTCCTTCGTACGGTTCGGGTTCAGCCCAGAAACCCCCGGGAGTCAGCCATGCCAAAGCACATGAAGATCGCTGCGCTTGCCAGTGCCGGTGCACTGGCTGCCGTGACCACGTTCGTCGGGTCCGCCTCTGCGGGCGGGCCCTCGACGGCCCCTTACGACTGTGTGGATGCCAGGGGTCGTGCGTTTCCCGCCAAGGTGACCTATTTCACCGGCGGCGGGCAATTGAAGGTGACCATCTCCGCTCCGCCGATTCCGGCCGGGTTCGCGGCCAACTCCATCAACACCACCGCGATCTTCAATGGGCCCAGCGGTGGCGTTGTCTACGACGGTGCCATCAATCCGCCGTACCCGGGTGGTGCGCCCGTGTTCAATCTGGGGGCCATTCCCAAGGTCAGCGGCACCATCGGGGTCGGCCAACCGCTGGCGGACGTGATTTCGGGTCCGCCGCCGTCGCCCTCCAACTGGAGTCTGCGGGTGCTCTTCCCGGGGTGGCCCGGTTGGTACTGCGTCGCACGCGCACCGCTGAGCCCGACGCTGCTGTACAGCTGAACGGACCAGCCGCGCCGAGCGGCCGGCCGGGACGGCGGCGCGTACATCCACGCGCCGCCGTCCCACCCGTCCCTACTCGCCCGTCCCTACGCGGTCGCCTCCGGCGTTGACGTGAGGCCGTGGTAGATCCGTGGCGCGCCGTCCAGGCGTACCCCCACCCGGCCCCCCGTCGCCGTGAGGGTGCGCTCCCGGCCGATGCAGTCGACCTCGCGGACCGTCGTGCCGGCCGCCTGTACCGACAGGGTCGTCTTGGTCGGCCACGGGTCCACCCACGGTTCGGGCGCGGCGAACCAGCCGGAGTCGGTGGGGTGGGCCGCGTTGAGGATGTAGCCGTCCTTGCGGCTCCACAGGATCGAGATCGGGCCGTCGGGGGAGTCGAACAGCAGGCCCTTGAGATCCGGGTCGGCCGGGGTCAACCATCGGACGAACGTGGCCCGGTCCAGCACGCGGGCGGCGGTGGCGTAGGCCAGCATGGACGGCTTGGCGCCGAGGTCGCGGTGCATCAGGCCGTAGTGGTACTCGGAGTTCGCCGGGTCGGCCCACTGCGGCTTGCCCAGGACGCTGTCGTGCAGCTGGTACCAGTTCACGCACCGCACGCCCTCGGCCTTGGCCAGCGCGAGGGTGAGCAGTACGTTCTCGGCGGCGTGCCGGTAGGTGTCGTGCCACCAGCTGTTCGGCTTGGTGCACGCGTACGCCTCGGTCAGCCACAGCTCCTTCGGGCCGTACGCGGCGATCACCTCGCGTGCCTTGCGCAGTCCGCCGAGGAAGTTCCAATACGTGCCGTTGTCGCCCATCGTCCAGTCGGCCGGCGCCGGGGCGTAGTCGGGGGTGAAGTTGCCCCGGCCCGGGTGGAAGGCGAAGCCGTCGATCAGGTCCCAGCCGCCGGCGTTGCGGAAGTTCTCCGTCCAGACGTAGTCCATCCCGGCAAGTCCCGCGTTGAGTACCTTGGTTGGCGCCCCCGCCGCGGTCAGCCGGTCGCGTACGGGGTGCAGTCCGTCGCGCACGTAGGCGGCGGCCGTCTGGCCGCTCATCCACGGCTTGTTGATCTCGTTGGCGACCTCGAACCAGTCCGCGTTCGCCCCGATGGCCTTGGCGGTGTTGGTGTCCGCCCACGCGGCGATCTGGGCGGTGGTGCCGCCGAGCGGGATGCCGGCCAGTTCGATGTTGTGGGCCAGGCCGGCCGCGTCGAGGGTGGCGGGTGGCAGGCCGGGGCCGCCGTCGTAGGAGATGCGCACCCGCTTGATGCCGATGCGGTGCATCAGGTCCAGCACGGCCGGCGTGGACGGTTGGAGCAGCCACGGGTAGTTGGCGATGCCGAACATGCTGTCGGCGCCCGCCTGGTAGTCGAACGGCGGCAGTACCGTGAGGTTGGTGCGGGCGAATGCCTCGTCCGGGCCCGAGGTCGCGCACACCTCGGTGAACACGATGCCGTGCGCCGGTGCGGTGACGGTGAAGGTCCGCGTCCAGGTGGCGCCGGCGGCGACCGTGCCCGAGACCGTGCCGCTGCCCAGCATCGCGCCGTCGAAGTCCCTTGCCCACCAGGAGAGTTGTACCGGTCGGGCGGTGGTGCCGCCGTTGGCCACCTCCGCGTGCAGCGGCATCGGTACGCCGCCCTGGTCCCAGATCGAGAACGGTCGGTCGGTCCACACCTCGACGCCGAGCGGCCGGCCCGAGCCGGTGGTGCCGGCCGCCGCCGGGCGCATCGCGCCGAGTACGAGGTCGGCCTCGGTCACCGCGCCGGTGGGGGTGACGGTGCCCGGGGCATGGATCCAGGTGGCGTTGGTCCAGGCCGGGGTGGTGCCGGCGAGGCGGAAGTAGGCGTTGGTGTCGGCCCACGTCTCCTGGTAGACCACGCCCGTGTTGGTCTCGTACGGGATGCCGCCGCCCGCGTCCCGGTTCCAGGTGGTGAGCGCGACGAAGTTCTCCGGCGCGGTGGGGGCGAGCACCGTACGGCCGAACATGAACCCGGCCGGGACGAGCGTGGTCGAGCCGCCGACCTCCCAGCGCAGATGCGCGCGGTTCGGGGTGACGTCGAGGACGGCCCGGACGGTGATGCCGTTCGCGGCGGCGGCCAACGTGTAGTCGACCCGGATCGCCGCTCTGCCGTCCGGGAGGGTGATCCGGGACGGGGTGCCGCCGGTCGTGGGTTGCAGGCCGGCGACGCTGTCCTTGGTCATGAACCTGGTCAGCCGGATGCGTTCGGTGCCGGCGCCGTCGCGCACCGAGATCTGTCCGTCGAGGCCGGCGGTCAGCGAGATGCCGGGGGCGGAGATGGTGACCGGGGCGGTCGTCGTCGCGCCGGCGGGGGCGGGTGTCGCCGCCCCGGCGATTCCGGCCGCTCCGGCCACGCCCGCCACGCCGGTCGCCACGGCGCCGGTGAGGAAGCCGCGTCGGTGCAGGCCGGGGCGGGGTGTGTGGATGGGGTGGTCCGGTGTGGCGTCGGGTGATTCGGGGCTGTGTTGGTCGGCGGACATGGATCCCTTTCCCGAGCGACGAGGGCGGGCGGCGGAAGCACCCGGAGCGGCGGCAGCGGCGGGCCCCGGCGGGCGCGGCCGAGGCATGGCGACAACGGCGACGGCACCGGGGACGACAGCCGCGGCGGCAGCGGCGTTGGTAGGGACGGTCGGGCGATGACCCCGGCCTAATGCGGATTAGAGCGAATGTGTACCCCGATCCACCGGCCGCGTCAAGACCGTCGTATGTCTGATTCGCCGGGTCGGGCAACCTGCCCGCAACCCCCTTGACACCTCCTCCTAATGCGAATTAGATACGACCCCATCGGCTCCGGAGCACACCCGGAGCGGGCATTGTCAGGACCCAGGGAGGTACCCGTGACCGAGTCAGTTCCGGTCAGTACGCTCCGGCGTCGACGTCGGCGGGTGGTGGCGGGAGGCGGAGCGCTCGCGCTGGCCCTCGTCGCCGGCACCGCCGGTTGTTCGTCCGGCTCGTCCGGATCGTCCGGCGCCGGTTCCTCCGGCAAAACCACGATCACCGTCGCGGGCATGCCGGCGACCACGTCGCCCAAGACGCGGCAACAATTCCTGGACGCCGTCGCGGCGTTCGAGAAGGCCAACCCGAAGATCAAGGTCAAGCCCACCGACACCCAGTGGGACGCACGCACGTTCGCCGCCCGGTTGGCCGGCGGCAACGCGGAGACGGTGTTGACCGTTCCGCTCACCGAGCCGCCCGGCCTGATCGCCCGCAAGCAGATCGCCGATCTCGGGGCCGAACTCGAGGCGTTGCCGCACGCGGGCGACCTGGACCCGCGCGCACTGGCCCCGGCCACCGCCGCCGACGGCCGCGTCTTCGGACTGCCGGTCACCGAGTACGCACTCGGACTCGTGTACAACCGCGACCTGTTCACGAAGGCGGGCCTGGATCCGGACAAGCCGCCGACCACTTGGGACGAGGTCCGCACCGCCGCGAAGAAGATCTCCGACACGGGCGCCACCGGCTACACGCAGATGACCGTCAAGAACACCGGCGGCTGGATCCTGACCGCGATGACCTACGGCTTCGGCGGTTCGATGGAGAAGAAGGTCGGCGACACGTATGTGCCGGCCCTGCTCGACGGTCCGGCGGAGAAGGCGTTGGGGCAACTGGCCGCGATGCGCTGGCAGGACGACTCGATGGGCAACAACCACCTGCGCACCCAGCAGGACGCCGAACGGGACTTCGCCGCGGGCAAGATCGGCATGATGATCAGCACGGTCAACAGCTACAACCGCTACATCACCCAATACTCCGGCAAGCCCGCCGACTTCGGCATGGCCGCGCTGCCGCAGCAGAACGGCGGCCGGTCCACGCTGCTCGGCGGCCTGATGGCCGTGGTCAGCGCCAAGGCCACGCCGGCGCAGCGGACCGCGGCGGTGAAGTGGATCGACTACTTCTACCTCAAGCCCGCCTACGACCCGGCCGCGGCCGAGGAACAGGCGGTCGCCCAGGCGGCGGACAAGCTCGCGGTCGGGCTGCCCACGCTGCCGTTCTACTCGGCGGCGGTGTCCGATCCGGTGAACGTCGCGATCGGCAGGCACACGAACATCCCGACCGGGAACTTCGCGCCGTACGTCGCCGGCGTCGGCAAGCTCGAATATCAGGTCGAACCCCCGGTCGCCGCCCAGGAGTTGTACGGCGCGCTGGATACGGCGGTACAGGCCGTGCTGACCCGCAAGGACGCCGATCCGCGGGCCGAGTTGGCCAAGGCGGCGGATCGACTCGGGCCGGTCGTCGAGAAGGCGCAGGCACCGTGAGCGGGCGCGGACCGTGCGGCATGCGGCGCGCCGTGCCGCGCGGAGTCGAGGGGCCGTCGTGAGTACACCGACCATCTCCCGGGAGAGCGTCCCGGTCGTGGCGTCGGCGACGGTTCGTCCGAGCGGGCCCGGGTCCCGGATCGGGCGGTGGCGCGGCGGCGCCCGGCACCTCGTGCCGGTGCTCTTCCTGTTGCCGACGGTGTTGGTGTTCGGTCTGTTCTCGTGGTGGCCGATCATCCGTAGCCTGCTGCTGAGCTTCCAGCAGACGAACCTGGTCGAACCGGCCACGTGGGTCGGGTTCGACAACTACCAAACCCTGCTGGACGACCCGCTGTTGGGCAAGGCGGTCGTGAACACACTCGTGTTCACCGGCCTGGCGCTGCTGATCGGCTTCCCGCTGCCGCTGTTCCTGGCCGTGCTGATGTCCGAACTGCGGCGCGGCGCCGGGCTGATGCGGGTGCTGGTGTATCTGCCGGTGGCGGTGCCGCCGGTGGTGGCGGTGCTGATGTGGAAGTGGTTCTACGACCCGGATTCGGGCCTGTTCAACGAGATGTTGGGCAAGGTCGGCCTGGGCCCGTACCCGTGGTTGCAATCCGCCGATACGGCGATGGCGAGCCTGGTGGTGGAGGCGACCTGGGCGGGCGCGGGCGGCGCGGTGTTGATCTACCTCGCGGCGCTGGCGAGTGTGCCGACCGAGTTGTACGAGGCCGCCGAACTCGACGGCGCTTCGGTACGACGGCGGTTGTGGCACGTCACGTTGCCGCACATGCGCCCGGTGTTGCTGATCATGATGCTGCTCCAGGTGATCAACACCTTCCAGGTGTTCACCGAGCCGTTCGTGCTGACGGACGGCGGGCCCGAGGACTCCACGGTCACCGTGCTTCTCCTCATCTATCGCTACGCGTTCGTCAGCGGCGACTACGGCGCGGCGGCGGCGCTGAGCGTGAGTCTGGCCGCCGTGCTCGCGGTCCTGTCGGCGATCTATCTGCGGCTCACCCGCGCGTGGGGGACGAAATGAGTACCGGTGCCGGTGGTAGGGGCGTGATGTCCGAGGCCGAACGCCGACGGCCGATCACCCGGTTCGGGCTCGGGACCACCCAACTGTTGTTGATCGCGGCCCTGATCATCGAGGGCGCCGGTCCGATCTATTGGGTGTTCAAGGGTTCGATCTCCTCGACCCAGGACTCGCTGCGGCATCCGTTGGCGCTGTGGCCCGAGGAGGCGCACTGGTCGAACATCTCGACCGCGTGGACGAGTCTGGATCTGGGCCGCTATCTGACCAACACCGTGGTGCTGGTGGGCGGTTCGTGGTTCGTGCAGTTGTTCGTGGCGGTGACCGGGGCCTATGCGCTGTCCGTGCTGCGGCCGTTCTACGGCAAGTATGTGTACGCGGCGGTGCTGGCCACGCTGTTCCTGCCGGGCACGGTGTCGATGGTCTCGCTCTATCTGACCATCCAGGACCTGCCGCTCACGGGCGGCTCGATCGCCAATACGCCGATGGCGGTGTGGCTGCCGGCGGGTGCGCACGCGTTCAACGTGCTGCTGATGAAGCAGTTCTTCGACGGCATTCCGAAGGAACTCCTCGAGGCGGCCCGCCTGGACGGCGCCGGTCCGTGGCGGATCCTGACCCGCATCGTGCTGCCGATGTCCCGGCCGATCCTGGCCGTGGTGTCGTTGCTCGCGGTGATGAACGCGTGGAAGGACTTCCTGTGGCCGATGATCGCCATCACCGACACGGAAAAGCAGCCGCTGGCGGTGGCGTTGCCGAGGCTGGCCGACACCTCGAACCAGAGTCTGCTGATCGCGGGCATGCTGATCGCGATCATCCCGCCGGTGGTGGTGTTCCTGGTCTTCCAGCGGCAGATCGTGCGCGGGATCGCGTTCACGGGGCTGAAGTGAGGACGACGGTGCGGGATTCGGTGGGTCGTGTGCTGGTCACCGGTGCGGCCGGGCGGCTCGGTGGCGCCGTGCTGGACGAGTTGGCCGCTCGTGGGGTGGCGGTCACCGCGCTTGCGGTCGAGGAGGCACCGGGGTTGGCGGCCGATCGGGTCGTCGTCGGTGACGCCCGGGATCCGGGGGCCGTGGCCGATGCGCTCGACGGGGTCGACGCGGTGATCCACCTCGCCGCGCTGGCCTCGCCCGAAGTCGCGGCGCCGGAGGTGGTGTTCGGGACGAATACGCAGGCCACCTTCGTGGTGCTGAACGAGGCCGGGCGCGCGGGAGTGGGGCGGCTGGTGCTGGCGAGCAGTCTGTCGATCACCGGACTGCCGTTCGCCCGGTCCACGCCTCGGCCGCGACCGGCCTACCTGCCGCTCGATACGGCGTTGCCGTCGCGGATCGAGGACCCGTACGCGCTGTCCAAGCAGGTCGACGAGGCCACCGCCGCGATGATGCATCGGCGGTACGGGATGGCCTTGGCGGCGCTGCGCTTTCCGTTCCTCGGCGACCGGGACCGACTCGCCGCGCACGCCGCGCGGTTGGCGCGGGATCCGGCGAGTGGGGCGGCGGAGGTGTGGAGCTACCTCGATCTGCGCGACGCCGCTCGGGCCTGCGTGCTGGGGCTGACGGGGCGGGAAGTGGCGGGCGCTCCGGTGTTGTTCGTCGCGGCGCCGGACACGCTGTCGGCCACGCCGACGCGGGAGTTGTTGGCCGCCCACCTGCCGGATGTGCCGTGCCGGGTGGACTTTGCGGGGCATGCGGTGCCGATCGACCTGGCTCCGGCCCGGGCGGTGTTGGGCTTTACGGCGCGGTATCCCTATCCGGTCGAAGGGCGGGGTGAGGCGCGAGAAATGAGCGCTGATTCTCGTTCGAACCCCCTTGCACAGGAGCGACGCCCATGACTGACGCGGAGAGGCCCGTCCCGACTCCGGCCCCAACCCCGATGGCTCCCATGGTGGAGACACAGGCCCCGTGGCCCGCGCGGGACTCGTTGCGGATCACCTCGGTGCGAGCCATCGTGACCGCGCCCGGTGGGGTGCCGCTCGTGGTGGTGCGGGTCGATACCTCCGAACCCGGGCTGTACGGGCTCGGCTGCGCCACCTTCACCCAGCGCTTCCACGCGGTGACCGCGGCGGTCGAGCAACATCTCGGGCCGATGGTGGTCGGTCGGCATCCGGCCGACATCGAGGACATCTTCCGACTGCTGCACTTCTCGTCCTACTGGCGCGGCGGGCCCGTCCACAACAACGCGCTGTCCGGCATCGACCAGGCCCTGTGGGACATCGCCGGCAAACGGTTGGGCGTTCCGGTGTACGAACTGCTCGGCGGTCGGGTGCGCGGCGGTGCGGCGGTGTACACCGGCGCCCGGGGCGGCAGTGTCGAGGAGTCGATCGAGCGGGCCGCGGCGTTGGCCGAACAGGGTTACCGGCACGTGCGGTTGCAGTGCGGCGGCCCGGGGCTCGGTACGTACGGCGCCGAGGGTACGCCGGGCGGCTATCCCGGCAGCCCGTACCCGGACGGGTGGGACGTCGGCCACTATCTCCGCACCACGCCAGGCCTGTTCGAGCGGGCACGTGAGGTATTGGGCGACGACATCGGCCTGTTGCACGACGCGCACAACCGGCTCACCCCGAAAGAGGCCGTGGGGCTGGCCCGTTCGCTGGAGTCGTACCGGCTGTTCTTCCTGGAGGACCCGCTCGCGCCGGAGCACTTCGACCGGCTGCCGGAGGTGCGCGCCGCGGCGCCGATGCCGATCGCCTCCGGCGAATTGGTGACCTCGATGACCGACGCCACCCGCCTGGTCACCTCCGGCGGCGTCGACTATCTGCGGGTGCACGTCTCGGCGGTGGGCGGACTGACCCCGGCTCGCAAGCTGGCCACGCTGTGCGAGCTGACCGGGGTCCGCACGGCCTGGCACGGGCCGCCGGACGTGTCGCCCGTCGGCGCGGCGGTCAACCTGACGCTGGACGTGACCAGTCCCGCGTTCGGTATCCAGGAGCAACACGTCTACCCCGAACGGGTGCACGAGGTCTTCCCCGGCACGCCGCGCACGGTGGACGGCTATCTCACCCCCTCGGACCGGCCCGGCTGGGGTGTCGATCTGGACGAGGCCCAGGCGGCGAAGTACCCGCCGCAGACCCACCTGCACGAGCGTTGGGCGGCCCGCGTGCGGCGTCCCGACGGTGGGTTGGAAGCTCCGTGAATCACCCACCGTTACTGGATATACTCGATTTCCATCTTGATCTGATGCGTATTAGGCGGCCGTTGCCGCCGGGCACTTGGAGGATGACATGAAGCCGAGCGGCGGGCCCGGGCGGCCGGCCGGTTCACGGACGAACCGGCCCCGTCAGGCGGACATCGCCCGCCTGGCCGGCGTCTCGCAGCCGACGGTGTCCCTGATCCTCAGCGGCGGCTCGGCGGCGGTGGGCATCGCCGACGAGACCCGGCGCAAGGTGATGGCCGCCGCCGAACAACTCGGCTACGTGCCCGACCCGATAGCGAAGCGACTGGCGGCCGGGCAGAACAACCTGCTCGGGCTGTACACGTTCACCGCGACATTCCCCACCGAAATGTCCCACGCCTACCACCCGTTCCTGGTCGGCATCGAGCAGGAGTCCGCGATTCAGGGCTACGACCTGCTGATGTTCATCGCCTCCAGCGTGACCGGCGAACGGCCGCACGCCGAGGTGCTGAACCGGGTCCGGCTGGCCGACGGCTGCCTGTTCATGGGTCGGCATCTGCCGATCCGGGAGATGGACCGGCTCCTGGCCACCGATCTGCCGGTGGTCTACCTCGGCCGACACGACGACTTCGGCGACCGGCTGCCGTATGTCGGCGCGGACTACGTGACGGCGACGGCGGAGGTCGTCCGTCACCTGGCCGAGCTGGGTCACCGGGACATCCTGTACGTGCGCGAACTCGACGACGCGATCAGCGCCGTGGACCGCGAGGCGGGCTTTCGGCGCGGGATGGCCGAGTGCGGACTCGCGCTCGACGAGGGCGCCGTGGTCCGTACGGACGGCTCCGATCTGACCACCGATCGGCTGCGCGGCTGGTACGAGCGGGGCGTGACCGCGATCGTCACCGAGGCCACCGACACCGACGCGGCGCATCGGGCGCTGCTGGCCGCCGCCTCGGAGGCGGGATACCGCTTCCCCGACGACCTGTCCCTGGCCACCCTCGGCGCCCCCGAATACACCGAGCAGGGACCGCCGGCGCTGACCGGATTCGTGGTGCCGCGCCGGGAGATGGGCGCGGCGGCGGTGCGGTTGCTCACCGGGTTGATCGCGGGGGACGCGGACAACGATGCGCTGCCCAGGCATCAGTTGATGAGCTGTGCGCTGGAGATCGGGCGGACGGCCGCCCGGGTGCGCTGAGTTCGTCGCCGATGCTCGCGAGCCGTTCGGCCGAACGGCGATGTCGGTGCGCCCTGTTCGGCGTTTGTTCGGCGTACGCCCGGCGTTGCATGTGCTTATTCGATTCCGTTCACGAAGGGCTGCACCATGTCCGAAATCAATACCGAGATACTCGTCGTCGGCGGTGGACTCGGGGGAGTCGCCGCCGCGTTGGCCGCGTGCCGTGCGGGGCGCAGGGTCGTGCTCACCGAGGAGACCGACTGGATCGGCGGCCAACTCACCGCGCAGGCCGTGCCGCCGGACGAGCATCCCTGGATCGAGAGCTACGGCGCCACCGCGACCTATCGCGAACTGCGCACCGCGATCCGCGACCACTACCGGACCTGGTATCCGCTGACCGGCGCGGCGGCACGGCGGCGCGACCTCAACCCGGGGGCCGGCTATGTGAGCAAGCTCTGCCACGAACCGCGCGTCGCGCTGGCCGTGTTGCAGGCGATGTTGGCCCCGCATCTGGCGTCCGGGCGGTTGCGCATTCTCCTGGAGCACGTACCCGCCGAGGTGTTCACCGAGGGCGACCGGGTGTCCGGGGTGACCCTGTGGGGTCTGCGGACCGAGGAGTCGCACACCGTCACGGCGGACTACGTCCTGGACGCCACCGAGACCGGCGAGTTGTTGCCGCTGGCGAAGGCGGAGTACGTGACCGGCGCCGAGTCCCGGGAGGAGTACGGCGAACCGAGCGCGCCCGCCGAGTGCCGGCCGCTGAACATGCAGGGCATCACCTACTGCTTCGCGATCTCGCACCACGAGGGCGAGAACCACGTGATCGACCGGCCCGCCGACTACGACTTCTGGCGCTCGTACCGGCCGGACTTCTGGCCGGGACCGCTGCTGGGCTTCCTCGCGCCGGACCCGCGCACGTTGAAGCCCGAGGCCCGGACGTTCGATCCGGGTCCGACCGGCGATCCGCTGGCGATCACCGCCGACCAGAGCGCCAACGCGGGCGGCGACGACCTGTGGTTGTTCCGACGCATCCTGGCCAAGGGGCTGTTCGAGCCGGGCGCGATCGACTCGGACATCACGCTCGTGAACTGGCCGTTGAACGACTACTGGTTGCGGCCGATCATCGAGGTCGGCGCCGACGAGGCCGCCGCCGCGCACCGCGAGGCGAAGCAGTTGTCGTTGTCGGTGCTGTACTGGCTCCAGACCGAGGCACCGCGCCCGGACGGTGGCCGGGGGTATCCCGGACTGCGGCTGCGGCACGATGTGGTGGGCACCGCAGACGGGTTGGCCAAGTCGGCGTACGTGCGCGAGTCGCGCCGGATCCGCGCGGTGACCACGGTGACGGAGCATCACGTGTCCCGGGACATCCTGGGCGGGGACACCATCCACCACTTCCCGGACTCGGTGGGGGTGGGCGCGTACCGGATCGACCTGCATCCGTCGACCGGCGGCGACAACTACATCGACGTGGCCAGCGTGCCGTTCGAGATTCCCCTGGGCGCGCTGCTGCCGATCCGAATGCGGAATCTGCTGCCGGCGGGCAAGAACATCGGCACGACGCACATCTCGAACGGGTGCTACCGGCTGCACCCGGTGGAGTGGAACGTGGGCGAGGTGGCCGGCCGGCTGGCGGCATACTGCCTGCGGCGGGGCGTCGAGCCACACGCGGTGCGCGAAGACCCCGCGCTGTTCCCCGAGTTCGCCGCCGAGTTGGACGCCGCCGGGGTGGAACGGCGGTGGCCGGCGCCGGCGGGGTATTGAGTCGCTGCCCGTGGGCCGCCGTCAGGGTGTACCGGCGGAGCGGCCCACGGCGGGGCGGGTCGGTTCTCGGGTCGGCGCGCGCAGGTTGCTCCGCGGGTCGGTTCTCGGGTCGGCTCACCGCCGGGTTCGCCGGTTTGGAACCGGTGTTCGTCTCAGGATCCGGTGTTCTCCGGAGTCGTGTCGTGGCGCTGGAGGAGTTCGATCCAGTAGCAGGTCCATCGGTGGAGTCGGTCGATCATCGGGCCTCCCCTGAAAAGTTGCCGGCAGCGTCCAGCATGGCACGGGCCGGCGGGGGAGGCTGGCTCCGGTGGTCGATACCCGAGCGACGCGTCGGCGACGATGGCGCGGTGGATGCCGGTGTGGGTGGGGGCTCCAAGGGTCCTTTGAGGTTGGGGCGTTACACATGAGCCGTGACTGCGTCTGTTCTGGTTGTCGATGACGAGCCGAATATTCGGGACCTGCTGGCTCGAACCCTGCGGCTGATCGGGTTCGATGTCCGGGTGGCCGGTGACGGGCGGGCGGCGCTGGCCGCCGTGTCCGCCGCCGCGCCGGACCTGGTGGTACTCGACATCACGCTCGGTGATCTCGACGGTGTGGCGGTGGCGCGCCGGCTTCGCGCCGATGGGCACGACGTCCCGGTGCTGTTCCTGACGGCGCGCGACGCCGTCGAGGACCGGATCGCCGGCCTGGCCGCGGGGGGCGACGACTATGTCACCAAACCCTTCAGCCTGGAGGAGGTGGTGCTGCGAATCCGCGCCATCCTGCGGCGGACCCGCGCCGGCTCCGAGGCGCCCGCGGACGAGGTGGTGCGCTTCGCCGACCTCGAACTGAGCGACGCCACCCACATCGTGCGGCGCGCGGGTCGGGTGGTCGACCTGTCGCCGACCGAGTTCCGGTTGTTGCGCTACCTCATGGAAAACGCGGGCCGCGTGCTCACCAAGGCGCAGATCCTCGACCGGGTGTGGCGCTACGACTTCGGCGGTGACGGGCGGATCGTCGAAAGCTACATCTACTACCTGCGCCGGAAGATCGATCGGGACGGGCCGCCGCTGCTGCATACGCTGCGCGGGGTCGGCTACTCGCTGCGCCTCCCGCCGGAGGACGTATGACGAGCACGGGCCGCGGCGAAGCGGTCCGCCGCGCCGTGCCCCGGCCGGTCGCCGTACGCGGGTGGAGTCTGCGGTTTCGGCTCGCGGTGATCGCCTGCGCCCTGACCACGGTGGCTCTCCTGGCCGCGAACACCGCCGGATTGATGCTGCTCAGGGCATACCTGGTGGACCGGGTGGACCGGCAGTTGTCGGCGGTGGGCAGCGGGTTGTTCGTGGACAAGCCCGGCAAGGACGAACTCCTGGGCGAGGCGTTGAAAGAGAGCGCCGGGCGGGCCGACAGCGGCTTTCAGGGGTTCATCGGCGGTTGGTCCGGCAGCCAGACGCGGATCTACCTGATCGGACCGGACGACACCCGGCAAAACCTCCCGTACGGGGCGGTCGGCGCACCCCGTCTGCCGAGCCGGACGCAACTCGAACGGCGCGCCGGCCAGAGCGCGTTCACCGTGCCGGACCGCGACGGCGGCGACTCGTGGCGTGTCCGGGTACGGGCCGACCGGGACGGTACCCGGCTCATCGTCGCGGCCACGTCGATGGATTCGGTCGAGGCGACCTATCGGCGCATGGTGCGGATCGACCTGGTCGTCACGCTCGGAGCCCTTGCGATGCTCGGCGTCGCCGCGTGGGCGACGGTGCGCGCGGGGCTACGCCCGCTGACCCGGATGGAGGTGGTCGCCGGGCAGATCGCCGGGGGCGACTTCGCCCGGCGGGTACCGGACGCGGACGCGCGTACCGAGCCCGGGCGGCTCGGGCTGGCCATGAACACCATGCTGGATCGTGTGGACAGCGAGATCGCCGCCCGTCGTGAATCCGAACAGCGCCTGCGCCGGTTTCTCTCCGACGTCTCGCACGAGTTGCGGACTCCGCTGACCAGCATCCGCGGGTTCGCCGAGTTGGAACGGCGGCAGCGAGGGGATACCGGACATCCCGGCGACGGCCTCGCCCGGATCGAGGCGGAGGCGGCCCGCCTGGGCAGGTTCGTCGACGACCTGCTGAACCTCGCCCGGCTCGACGAGCACCCGCGCCTGGACGTCGGTCCCGTCGATCTGCTCGATCTGGCCGCGCAGTTGTTGCCGGAGGTGCGGGTGAGTGCTCCCGACCGTCCGCTCATGCTCGCCGCGTTGGACGAGGACAGCCGGATCCTGGTGCCGGCCGTCGTCGCCGGCGACGAGTCGCGGCTGCGTCGGGCGATCGGCAACCTGCTGGCCAACGCGGTGCGGCACACCCCGGACGGCACGCACATCCGGATCCGGGTGGGCGTCGCGACTCCCGCCGCGCAGGTGGCGGCGGTGTCCGGCGCGGGGTGCGAACTCGCCCCGGAGGAGGCCGTCGCGGTCGTCGAAGTCGCCGATACGGGGCCGGGAGTTCCGGCCGAGCACGCCCCCCACGTCTTCGATCGGCTGTATCGCGGCCGGTCCGGGCCTGGTGGTGGCAGTGGAGCCGGCCTCGGCCTGGCCATCGTCGCCGCCGTGGCCGCCGCGCACGGTGGGCGGGTCGAACTGGCTGCTCCGGGGCCGGCGGCGGGTGCGGTGTTCCGTCTTCTGCTCCCCCTCGCGGAGGGGCCGGTCGAGCCTTCGCAGACTGCCGGCTCGCTTTGAGTCGGGGCCGAGGTCCTCCCGAGGCGCGACGCACAGGATCTCCTGCGTGCCCGGCGACAGCCGCCGGCGGCACCGAACGAGGAGCACCGACGATGCGATCCCTGACGCCTGCACGGCCCGCCCGCCCGGTATCGGACCCGACACCGCCGGCGGGGCGGCGCCCACCGCGCGCTCGGCGCTTTCGGGCCGCCGCGGCGGCTGCGGTGGTCGTGGTGCTCCTGCCGGCCACGGCGGCGTGCGGAGGGGGCTCGGAGGGCCGGAAGGTCGCCAGTGCCGACGGCGGAACGAAGCGCACCGCCGACGCGCCCGGGACCGGGGACGGGCGGGACGACACGGCCCGCGCCCGGGACTTCGCCAAGTGCATGCGCGACAACGGCGTCCCGGTCCAGGACCCTGATCCGAACACCGGCAAGCTCGACCTCGGCCCCCTGCGCGGTGGCGCGGACGCGCCGACCGTACGCAAGGCCATGCAGGCGTGCCGGGACCGGGCCCCGCAGTCCGTTACCAACGGCTCGAAGCCGACCGAGAAGCAGTTGGAGGCGATGCGGCAACTGGCCCGGTGCATGCGTGATGCCGGGATCGCGTTCAACGACCCGGGCCCGGACGGGTTCGACAAGAGCTCGTTCCCGACCGGTGCGCCCGGGTTCGCCGCCGCGATGCAGAAGTGCCAGGCCGGCGCACCTGCCGGCGGTGCGAAGTGAACCGCCGGCTCCGGGGAGGCATGGTGGCGGCGGCGATCGTGGCCGGGGTCGGCACGGCGGGTGCGGTGGCGACCGGCGTCATCGGTGCGGCGCCGGCGGATCGCCACCCTTCCGCCGCCGAGCGGCCCGCGACGGCGACCGTCGAACGGGTGACCCTCGTCCGGTCCCAGACGGTGCCGGGCACGCTGGGCTATGGGGCTGCCACCTCGGTCGAACACCCTTCGGTGGGCGGGCAGTCGGGGGGTGGTCAGACGGGCGGCGGCTCGACGGGTGGTGGGTCGACGGCCGGCGGACAAACAGTCGGGGGGCAGACGGGCGGCAAACAAGCGGCGGGTGGTCAGACGATCGGTGGGTCGACGGCCGGTAGGCAGACGGTCGGTGGGTCGACTGGTAGTGGGTCGACGGCCGGTGGGCAGACGGTTGGCGGGTCGACCGGTGATGGGCAGACGGCGGGTGGGCAGACGGTCAGCGGGTCGACAGGCGGTGGGGCGACGGCCGGTGGGCAGACGGGCGGTGGGGCGACAGGCGGTGGGCAGACGGTCGGTGCCGCGACGGGCGGTGGGGCGACAGGCGGTGGGCAGACGGCGGGCGGCCCGGCCGGTCACGAGCAGACGGTCGGTGGGTCGACCGGCGGCGGACAGGCGAGTGGTGGGCAGGCCGCCGGTGGGCGGAGGGTTGAGCGGCAGATCGTCGATGGCCAGACGGGCGGTGGACGACTGACCTGGTTGCCCGCTCCCGGGGCCGTTGTGGAACGCGGCAAGCCGGTGTACGCGGTCGACGAACAACCCGTGCCGCTGCTGTACGGCTCGACGCCGTTGTATCGGGATTTGTCCGCGGACATGGATGGTCAGGACGTTCGAGTCGTCGAGGACAACCTCGCCGCTCTCGGCTACACCGGGTTCACCGTCGACGACCACTACACCTCCGGGACGGCCGATGCCGTGCGCAAGTGGCAGCGGGATCTCGGTATCCCCGACACCGGCATCCTCGGGCCCGGCCGGGCGGTCGTCGCCCCCGGCGCCCGTCGCGTCGCCACGGTCGCCGCAACTCCCGGCCGTGCCGCGGCCGGTCCCGTATTGACCTGGACCGGCACCGAGCGCACCGTTGCCGTGGACCTGAACGTCCAGTACGAGGACCTCGTGCAAACCGGCACCAAGGCCACGGTCAAACTGCCCGACGGGACCACCGCGGAGGCCCAGGTCACCGACGTGGGCACCGCGGCCTCGGCCCCGCCCGGAGCCGGCGGTGCGGGCAATGGTCGCCCCGCCGACGGGACTTCGGCCCGGCCCCAGGACGCCACCCTCCCCGTTGCCCTCGCCGTCCCGCAGCAGGACAGGCTGGGTCGTTTCCAGGCAGCGCCGGTGGAGGTCACCCTGGTTGCCGAAACCCGGTCCAACGTGCTCGCCGTTCCCATCAATGCGCTGGTGGCACTGCGTGAGGGTGGCTACGCGATCGAGGTCGTCGGCACCGGACCCCCCGGAAGCCCCGGGGACTATCGCCCGGTGACGCTGGGCATGTTCGTCAACGGTCGCGTCGAAGTATCCGGTCCCGACATCGCCCAGGGCCTGGCCGTGGTGGTGCCCCGATGACCGCGCCCGCTCCGCTGGTCGAACTCGTCGCCGCTCGTAAGGACTACGGCACCGTCACCGCCCTGGACGCCACGCACCTCACCGTCGTGCCCGGGGAACTGGTGGCGGTGGTCGGCCCCTCGGGGTCCGGCAAGTCCACGCTGCTGACCATCATGGGCACGCTGAGCCGGCCGAGCCGCGGCCGGGTGCGCATCGCCGGACACGACCTGGACAGCCTCACCGATCGCCGACTGTCGGCCCTTCGCGCCACCACCATCGGCTTCGTCTTCCAGCAGTTCCACCTGCCTCCGGGTCCGGTTCTGGATGCCGTCGCCGACGGCCTCCTGTATCGGGGCGTGGCCCGCCGACGCCGCCGCGAACTTGCCGAAAAGGCGCTGAACCGGGTCGGATTGGCCGACCGGGTCGGGCACCACACCCACCAACTGTCCGGAGGACAGAAGCAGCGGGTGGCCATCGCCCGCGCCGTGCTCGGCGATCCTCCCCTGCTGCTCGCGGACGAACCGACCGGTGCCCTGGACTCCCGTTCCGGCCGGGTCGTGACGGAACTGCTCCGCGAACTCCACCGCGACGGGACGGCCGTGGTGATCATCACCCACAACCAGGACATCGCTGCCGCAGTGCCCCGCCGGATCGCGCTCCAGGACGGCCGGATCGTGCACGACGGGGTGGCGGATGTGGCGGATGTGGCGGATGTGGAGGCCATTCGATGAGCCGAACACGCCTCGCTCGCGTTCCGGGTGCCCAACCGGCAGGCCGGTCTCGGTCGTGGTCGCGGTCACAGCCTCGGCCGACTCGCATGAAAGCCGCCGATGTCCTGCGTGTCGGGGGCGCCGGACTGCGCAACCGTCCGACCCGGGTCCTGCTGTCGGCGCTCGGCATCGCGCTCGGCGTCGCGGCGCTGATCGCCGTGGTCGGCGTATCGGCGTCGGGGCGCGAAAACCTCGACCGCCGCCTCGACGCCCTCGGCACCAACCTCCTCACCGCCGCGCCCGGGAAGACCGCCACCGGCGCCGCCGCCGGACTGCCCCCCGACGCAGTCGCCATGGTCGCGCGCATCGGCCCGGTGGAGGCGGTATCCGCCATCGGCAAGACCGGTGCCAAGGTCTACCGCAACGACCGCATCCCGTCGCAGGAATCCGGCGGCATCGGCGTATACGCCGCCCGCCTCGATCTACCCGCGACCGTCGGCACATCCCTCGCCCACGGGACCTGGCTCAATCCGGCGAACGAGGGCTACCCCGCGGTCGTGCTGGGGCCGGTCGCCGCCGCGCGACTGGGCGTCCGGGCCCCCGGGCCCGACGTGCAAGTGTGGCTCGGCCGACGGTGGTTCACCGTGATCGGCATCCTGGCCCCGACGCCGCTGGCCGGCGAACTCGACACCGCCGCGCTCGTCGGCTGGCCCGAGGCCCGGCGCGACCTCGGCTTCGACGGCAACCCGACCACCGTCTACACCCGCGCCGACAATGCGTCGATCGCCGATGTGGCCGCAGTCCTGGGCGCCACCGCCAATCCGGCCAACCCGAACGAGGTGGAGGTGTCCCGCCCCTCCGACGCCCTGGCCGCCCGCGAGGCGGCCGACGACGCACTCAACGGCCTTCTGGTCGGGCTGGGTTCGGTCGCGTTGCTCGTCGGCGGCGTCGGTGTGGCCAACACGATGGTGATCTCCGTCCTCGAACGCCGCGCCGAGATCGGCCTGCGCCGCGCACTCGGTGCCACCCGAGGCCACATCGGCACGCAATTCCTCGCCGAGGCGCTGCTGTTGTCGATCCTCGGCGGCGCCGGCGGCATCCTCCTGGGTTCCGCGGCGACGGTCGGATACAGCACGTACCGGCACTGGCCCGCCGTGGTACCTCCCTGGGCCATGGCCGGCGGCCTCGCCGCGACCCTGGTCGTCGGCGTCTGTGCCGGGCTCTATCCGGCGCTGCGGGCGGCCCACTTGGCGCCCACCGAAGCGCTGGCGGCGGCATGACGTCGGCGCGTCGTCAGCCCAGGTAGCCGAGGGCGGCCACCGCGCCGAGGCCGCCGGCGCCCATGAACAGGGGCATCAGGACCTTGACTTCGACCTTGGCGCCGGCGCGGAAGCGCATGGACTTCGGGGGGCCGAGGGGGTACCAGCGTTTGCGGCCTATGGGGATCGGCCACAGGATCGGGCAGCCGGACACGGTGAGCGCGTCGCCGATGCAGTGGGTGAGGGCGCCGAGGGCGATCGGGAGGCCGACCCACCAGTACTCCTGGCCGGGCCCGGTGAAGAACCAATCGGAGCCGTTGCCGGGGCGGTTGAGGATTTCGACGAGCATCCAGGTGCTGGTTCCGCCGAGCAGCCAGACGAGGATGTCGCTGTGCAGGCGGGCGGCGCGCCACAGGAGCCCCTCGATGGCCAGGACCATGTGCACGAACAGCACGCCCAGGACGCCCCACCGGCCGCCGTAGGCGCAGATGGCCGAGGCGGCGACGCCGACGAGTCCCGCCCAGACCCAGGTATGGGTGAGGGTGCGGTGGCCACCGTTGCGGCGGGGGTCGCCCTTCATGCGGGTGGCCCTGTACGTGGCGCTCGCGAGGGCGTCGACGACGCCGCAGAGGACCATGGATATCGGCCCGAAGGAGCGGGAGACGGTGGCGGCCTTGTGGTCCAGGTCCGGCCCGAGCGCGGCGCCGGCGCAGATCAGGCCGCCGACCACGAGGACGGGCCAGGGCATCGGTTGGCCGTAGGCGTCGGCGGCGGCTCCGACGCCCATCCAGGCGCAGGCTCCGGACAGCGAATGGGCCGGTCCCATCATGCGGTTGGTGCTCCTTTGGTGCCCGGGCGAACCCCGAGCCCGCACAGTGGGGGCAGCTTATCGGTGGCGATCATGGGGAGTTGCGCGGGCGCACCGGGGAACGCCTGTGCATCGCGCCCGCGAACGGGCCCGTCGAATATGCAGCCCCACCGCAAGGGGCCCCGGCCGGGCCGACGTTCGAGGTTGGCTCCCGCGTACGTCGCGCGGAGACCCGCCGGCGCGACAGCGGTGAGGTCATCGGCGTGCGAGTCGCCGAGGAGGGACCGATCCTGACCGTCCGCCGCTGGTCGGACCGCGCTCTCTACGACGCCCCCGTGTCCGAACTCATTGCCGACCCGGTCGTGTTCCCGACTCGGCCCCTCCGACCGGACCGCGCGAACCCTTGGCCTTGTGAATTCAGACCGCCACGAAGCGACGGGGCCCGCCCGCGCGTACGACCCGTCCGAAGCGCAGGTCCGGGAAGTGGGCGCCGATCACCAGGTCTTCGGTGTCCGCAACCTCGTCGGCGATGCGGTTGCGCACGGCCGTAGCCGCCACCGGATCGATATCGAAGACCACCTGCCAGTCCGGCTCGCCCAGTTGCACCACCGAGTGCACGACATCCCCCAACAACAAGGCGCGTTCCCCGCCGGACGAGACGACATAGACGGTCGAGCCGGGGGTGTGACCGGGGACGTACCGGGCGTCCAGGCCCGGCGCGACCGTGAAGTCACCGTCGAACGGCTCCAGTCGGGGTTCGATCGGCGTCAGCTTGTCGATCGCGCCGGCGTTCGCGGTCGGGCCCGTCACGAAGTGTTCCCAGTCGGCGCGATGCAACCGGTAGGTCGCGTTCGGGAAGACGATCCGCCCGTCGTGGCTCGCCCACCCGACGTGGTCGAAGTGCAGATGGGTGAAGACCACGTCGGTCACATCGGCGGGGGTGATGCCGTGTGCGGCCAGGGAGCCGAGCAGGTTTCCGCCCGCGTACTTGCCGTCGTCCACATCCCCCACGCCCGCGTCCACGAGCACGATCCGCTCGCCGGTCCGCACGCAGAATCCGCCGAGCGGCAGCTCCAGCGTCCCGTCCGGGCCCAGGTGCTCGGCATGGCACGCCCACGCGTCGGCGACACCGGGCCGACTCAGGATGTCCGCCGCCACCTCCACGCCGACCCCGTCTCGCACGGGGATCACCTCGATGTCCCCGACCTTCACGCGCACCCCCACATAGCCTTCATGGTGAGGCCCAACGAACCGGCTGAGGCGGTTATTCCCTCGATGGCCGAACATCCGACGGTCTGCGCTGCCGCTGCATGCGCGGCATCGACGGGCCGACGGTCGGCTCGCGCCACGAGGCGGCCGGTGCCGGTGCCGCTGTTGGCTCCCGGGGCGGCGAGGGCTCTGGGCGGTGTGGGAGCGAGGCTGACACCGGGGGAGCGAGCGAGATCGGGTCGAGTCCTCCAGGCAGCCTTTCCGGGTGGGGCGGGCAGGGCATCGCGAGGTGCGGTGGGCGTGTGCGGGGCGTGAGTTCACGAAACCGGATGGCGTGGAGTGCCGTGGTCTCGGTGTGGGAGAAAACCGCAGGTCAGCGCGAAGTGGGAGTGTTTGAGGTGCCTCGGGATCCGGACGTGGTTCGTGGTGGCTCCGGCCCGTGGTGGGCCGGCGTGGTTCCTACGCTCGGTCCTATGTCGGATGCGGTGATGCCGGAACCGATCGCCGCTCGTCGTGCCGAGCGGGACGAGTCGGTGGTGGCCGAGCGTGTCGTACAGCGGATCAGCGGGCAGATCTACGCGGCACAAGTCCGGTCTCGTAGGCGATGATCGCCAGGTGGACGCGGTCCCGGGCCGCGAGCTTGGCGAACAGACGCGCGACATGCGTCTTCGCCGTCGCCGCGCTGATCACCAACCGCTCGGCTATCTCGGTGTTCGACAGTCCCTGTCCGACCAGTGCCAGCACCTCGCGCTCCCGGTCGGTGATCCCCGCGATGAGACGCGAGTCCGTGGCGGGCTCGGTGTCCGGTTCGGGGGCCGCCGGGCCGGACGTTCCGGCGAAGTCCGCGATCAGCCGTCGGGTCACGCTCGGCGCGATCAACGCGTCGCCGGCCGCCACCACGCGGATCGCGTCCAGGATCGCGTCCAGGGCCATGCTCTTGAGCAGGAATCCGCCGGCCCCGGCACGCAGTGCGCCGTAGACGTACTCGTCGTCGTCGAACGTCGTCAGCACCAGCACCTTGGGCGGGTCCGGCTCCGCGGTCGCCTGCCGGGTCGCCTCGATCCCGTCCATGCCCGGCATCCGGATGTCCATCACCACGACGTCCGGCCGCAGCTCACGCACCAGGCGCACCGCCTCGTGGCCGTCGCCGGCCTGTCCGACCACCTCCAGGTCGTCGGTGTCGCCGATCAGGATCCCGAGCCCGACCAGCATCAGCGGCTGGTCGTCGACCAGCAGCACTCGCACGCTCATGCCGGAAGCCTCGCCGCGACCCGGAATCCGCCCTCCGGACGCCGGCCGGCGCTGAACTGGCCGGACAGCAACGTCACTCGCTCGCGCATACCGAGCAGGCCGAAGCCGCTCCCACCGGTCGCGGAGTGCCTCGGACGGCCCGGCCCGCCGAGACCGTCGTCCCCGTCGTCAACCACCTCTATGCTCACTCCTTCCGGCTCGTAACCGACCGCGACCCGGCACATCCGCGCCCCGGAATGCCGCACCACGTTCGTCACCGACTCCTGGATGATCCGGAACGCCGACAGTTCGATCTCCTGCGGCAGTGGACGCTTCTCGCCCCGCCAGGTCACGTGGACCCGCACTCCGGCGTGGGCCGTGCGTTCGGCCAGCTGCGGGACGTCGGCCAGGCTGCCGGCCGGCGCCAGCGGGGCGGCCTGCGGCATGGCGTCGTCCGGCTCGGCGCGGCGTAGCGCCCCGAGCATGCGCTGCAGCCCGAGCAGCGTCTCCCGGCTCGTGGTCTCGATGCCGATCAGCGCCTGCCGCGTCTGCTCGGGCTTGGTCTCCACGACCCGCGCCGCCGCTCCCGACAGCACCGTGATGATCCCGATGCTGTGCGCGACGCTGTCGTGCAGTTCACGGGCGATCCGCAGCCGCTCGGCCATGACGGCGTGGGCCGCGGTCTGTTCGTCCAGGGCTCCGAGGTATTCACGGCGTTTGCGATACACGCCTCCGAAGACCCACGCGACCGCGAACCACAACGCGAGCCACCCGGCCCACTGGAGCGCGTCGCCGACGGAGTGCCCGCTGATGGGGAGGTCGTTGACGAACGCGGCCACGACGCCCGCGACGGAGCCGATGGCGGCAGCCTTCGGCCGCCGGGCGGCGATGTACCCGTTCAAGGCGACGAGCAGGATGAACACGGCCAAGGGCCGCGCGCCGAAAATGTCGCCGAGGGCCGACTCGCCCAGGACCGTCGCGAAGACGGCCACCGGCATACGGCGCACCAGCAGGACGGGAAGGGCGAGCACGACGCAGAGACCCGTCGTCTCGTAGCGCCCGAGGTCGGGGAATCGGAACAGGCCGTCGTCAGGGCTCGGCGTCGTCAAGGCGAGCATCAGCATGTAGATGCCGGCGATCGCCAGCACCACGCCCTGTGACATCAGCCAGGTCACGCGCTTCGATGTCGACAGACGCCGGAGAAGCTCTTCCACACGGAGATCGTATTCAGTGGCGTCGGCTCCGCGCGTCGCCCCGGGGATGTACGCGGGTACACCGCCGGGCCGATGACCTCGGGAGAGGTGACATCCGTCGGCCGACGCGAGGCGTCCCGGCCCGTTCCTAGGTTCATGGCCATGACGAATCCGCCGATGATCGCTCTCCAAGACGCGATGAAGAAGTACGACGACGGCCCGCCCGCGCTGGCCGGTGTGACCTTGTCCGTGGCGTCCGGTGAGTGCGTGGCGATCCTCGGCCATTCCGGCAGCGGGAAGTCCACGCTGCTGAATCTGATCGCCGGTCTGGACAAGCCGTCCAGTGGCACCGTGACCGTCGACGGCATCCGCGTCGACCGGCTCGGTGAGGCCGGTTCGGCGAAGTACCGCCGGGCTTCCATCGGCATGATCTTCCAGTTCTTCAATCTGCTCGACGACCTGACCGTGTCGGACAACGTCATGGTTCCGGCGCAGCTGGCCGGGATGGGCAAGGGCGAAGCGAAGCGGCGGGCCGTCGAGTTGCTCGGTTCGCTGGGCATCGACCGGCATGCCGAGGCCTACCCGCAGCGGCTGTCCGGCGGGCAACGGCAGCGGGTGGCGGTGGCCAGGGCCCTGATGAACCGGCCGGCTCTGCTGCTGGCCGACGAGCCGACCGGCGCGCTGGACTCGCGCTCGGCCGAGGACGTGCGTCGGCTGCTGATGGACCTGAACGACGAAGGGCAGACCATCTTGTTGGTTACCCATGATGTGCAGCTGGCCGCCGTCACCGCGCACCGCACCATCGAGTTGGTGGACGGTGCGGTCGCGCGGGACGTCGTCAACAACGGCAGCGGTGCCGGCCCGGCCGCCCACACGTCGCCGACCCGTCCGGCGGGAGCGATCGGATGACGCTGCGCAAGCCGCCGATGCCCCGGCGCCTCTTCGAGGCCGGATTCCACGCGATGGCCCGCATGCTGCCGGCGGTGAGCCGGTGAGCGCGCTCGGCAAGGTCGTACGCTCCGGCGTCGGCCGACGCCGGCTCCAGTCCCTCGTCATGGCTCTGACGACGTTCGCCACGGTGACGTCGTCAGTGCTCTGCCTCGGTCTGCTGACCGTCGTGCAGGCCCCGTTCGAGCACGCCTTCAAGGCCCGGAACGGGGCGCACCTGGCGGTTCAGTTCGACAGTTCGAAGGCCACGGCCGCGCAGGTCGCCGCCACCGCGCACACCGCCGGCGTCACCGAGGCGGCCGGACCTTACCCGGTCGTCGCCGCCCTGGACACGATCGTCGGCACGGACTGCCCCAAGAAGGATTTCGCCGGTCGCGACAACCATCCGATCACCGTAACCACCCGGCCCGACCCGGGGAGCACCTCCGGGATGGACCAACTCGTGCTGACCCGGGGGCGCTGGCCGGCCGGCCCGGACGAGATCGCCCTGCCGGCGCAGAACTATGCCTACGCCTGCTTCGGCTCCTCGGTGGTGTTCTCCTCCCTGCCGGGCAAGCCGTCGTTCCAGGTCGTCGGCTTCGGCGGCTCGGTGACCAGCAGCGCGACCGCCTTCGCCACCGCCGACGGTTTCGCGCGGCTCACCGCCGCCGGGGCCAAGTCCGACGAGCAGATGCTCTACCGGTTCGCCAAGGCCGGCACCGACGCCGACATCGCCGCCGACAAGCAGGCGATCGCCGCCGCCGCGCCGGCCGGCTCGGTCGAGGCCGGACAGTCGTACCTGACCGCGGAGCAGCAGGCGACCGGCAACGCCAAGGCCTACGTGCCGTTCCTGATCGCCTTCGGGATCCTCGGGATGTCGATGTCGGTGCTGATCATCTCGATCGTGGTCAGCGGGGCTGTGGCCTCGGGAATCCGGCGCATCGGGATTTTGAAGTCGCTGGGCTTCAGCCCTTCGCAGGTGGCCCGCGCCTACACCGCGCAGGCCATGATCCCCGCGATACTCGGTGTGGTGCTCGGCACGGTGTTCGGCAACCTCCTGGCTGTACCGATTCTGGACGGGGCCGGCAAGCAGCTCGGCGGGGCCGGTGCCACGATCCCGTTGTGGGTCAGCGCCGTGGTGCCGCTGGGCACGCTGCTGATCGTCGGCGTCACGGCTTTGGTCCCGGCGCTGCGGGCCGGCCGGATGCCGGCGGTGCGGGCTCTGGTGGTCGGCCGCGCCCCCAAGGCCGGGCGCGGCCAGGCGGCGCATCGTCTGGCCGCGCGGCTGCCGCTGCCCCGGGCCGTGTCGCTGGGGCTGGCCCAGCCGTTCGCCCGGCCGGCCCGGGCCGTACTGGTCGGTGCGGCGGTGCTGTTCGGCGTGGTGAGTGTCACGTTCGCGGTGGGGCTGGAGTCCGGGTTCAACAAGTATCTGGACAGCAGCACCGCCGGCTTCAACGTCGGGTCGAAGGTCGTGGAACCCGCCGCCGACGCAGACGTGCCCCGGGGTCTCTACGGGCCCAACGACCCGCGCAGGCCGCACCTGGATGCCCCCAAGGTGGCCGCCGCGCTTGCCGGGATCCCGGGCACGAAGGCCGCGTTCGGCTGGGGCGAGAGCGGCGCGACCATCGTCGGCGCCCCGCCCGGCGGCGAACCTCCGACGGTGTTCTCGGTCACCGGCGACTTCTCCTGGACGGGCATGGAACTGTTGTCCGGCCGCTGGTTCTCGGCGCCCGGCGAGGCCGTGGTCGGCGACAAGCTGGCCACGACGGCGGGGATTCACGTCGGTGACAACGTCACCGTGGTGCAGCAGAGCCGGCAACTGCCGCTGAAGGTCGTCGGTATCAACTTCGACACCAACGTGGGCGACTATACGGTCATGACGGATGCGGCCACCTTCACCGCCGCCGGCCTGGACCCGCACATCGAGCAGTTCAACGTCGAGTTGGCCTCGAACGTCAGCGGTTCGCACTGGTCCGCCTCGGCCGCCGCCGCGCTGACCCCGCTGAATGCCTCGGTCCGGCCGATCTCGAACGGGGGCAAGGCCATTGTGGTGCTCATCATGGGCACCCTGGTGGCCATGCTCACGCTGATGATGGTGGCGGTCGCCGCGCTCGGGGTGCTGAGCACGGTGGTGCAGGACACCCGGGAGCGGGTTCATGACCTGGGGATCTTCAAGGCCCTCGGGATGACGCCCAAGCAGACCATTGCGATGGTGCTCACTTCGGTGTCCGTCACCGGCCTGATCGCCGGGCTGATCGGGGTTCCGCTCGGGGTCGCGGTGGAGAAGGCGACGCTGACCGCGATGGGGCACGCGATCGGCCGGCACCTGCCGCCGAGCGTGTCCCACGTCTACACCGCAGGGCTGCTCATCCCCCTGCTCGCCGGCGGGATCGTCATCGCCCTGCTGGGCGCACTGCTACCGGCCGGTTGGGCGGCAAAGACCCGGACCGCCACCGCGCTGCGGACCGAGTAGGACCGAGCAGAGTTGCCGGTCCCGGCATCGGCCCGTCGAGTTCACCGGTCCGGCTGCTGCGCCTGGTCGACGATCCGAGGAGCCAGGGGCCGACGTTCGATGACGGGCCGCGCGGTTCGGCGGCGCCGTAGGCAGCGCCATAGTCGGCGGTCGGGACGGGTGCACGTGGGCCGGCCTACCCCCACCCGCCCCGACCCGTCGTCGTGAAGCCGCCTTCGTACGCGGCGATCACCGCCTGTGTGCGGTCGCGGACGCCGAGCTTGGTGAGGATGCGGGCCACGTGGGTCTTGACCGTTTCCGGGCCCAGTCCCGTGCGTTCGGCGATCTCGGTGTTGGCCAGGCCGGCGGTGATCAGGCGCAGGACCTCCTGCTCGCGCGGGGTGAGCCGGGCGATGCGCGTGCGCAACTCCGCGTTGTGGGCCCGCTCTTGGGTGCGGGCGAGGGCCAAGTCGCGGATGGCGGCCGGGAAGAGCAGCGAGTCGCCTCGGGCCACGGTACGGATCGCGTGCACCATGTCGTCGGCGCGGGCCCGCTTCAGGAGGAAGCCGTGGGCGCCGGCGCGGAGCGCGTCGTAGACGTATTCGTCGTTCTCGAACGTCGTGACCACCAGCACCTTCGGCGGGTTCGGCGACTCGCGCAGGACGCGTGCGGTGGCCTCGATACCGTTCAGGTCGGGCATCCGGACGTCCATCAGCACCACGTCGGGCCGCAGTTCGCGGACCCGATCCACCGCCTCCGCGCCGGTCGCCGCCTCGCCGACCACGGTCAGGTCGGGTTCGGCGTCGACGATCGCGTACAGGCCCGCGCGGACCAGGCTCTCGTCGTCGGCGATCACTACGCGGGTCGGGTGGGTGCTCACGGGTGGCCTTCCAGGGGTATTCGGGCGCTGAGGTGCCAACGGCCGTCGCGGGGACCGGCGGTGAAGGTGCCACGCAGTACGGCGACGCGCTCGGCGGTGCCGCGCAGGCCGCGTCCGCCGCCGTTTCGGGTGAGTCGGGTGCCGGTGGTGGGGTTGTTCAGGTCGATCGTCAACTCGCCTTGCGCTACTCGGAGATGCAGACTGACCGGCACCTCGCCCGCATGCCGCAGGACGTTGCCGAGGCCCTCCTGGACGATCCGGTACGCCTCGCGCGAGACCAGGCGGGGCAGCGCCGCGACGCCGTCGGCCGGGTCGAGGCGGAGGTCGACGTCGGCGCCGGCTGCGCGGGTGCGGGCGACCAGCTCGTCGAGGTTGGCCAACGAGGGCACGGGCGTGGCGGGTTCGGGGGTCTCCTCGCGCAGGAGGCCGAGGACGTGGTCGAGTTCGGCGACGGCGTCGCGGGCGGTGTCCTCGATCGCGGTCAACGCGCGGGCGACGAAGGCCGGATCGCGGTCCAGCAGGCGGCCGGCGGCGGCTGCCTGGATGCCGACCGCGCTGAGCGCGTGGCCGACCGAGTCGTGCAGGTCGCGGGCGATGCGGGCACGTTCGGCGAGGCGTTCGGCGCGCTGCTCGGCGAGGGCCAGGCGGTCGGCGGGGGTGGGGCCGAGCAGGATTGGGGCGATCCGGGCGAGCCAGGCGCCGGCGGCGGCGGATACCGGCAGGGGGAGCAGGATCAGGGCGAGGCCCAGCGGGGCCCACGCGAGGGGGAGTGAGGTCGCCGGTTCGGCCCAGCCGAAGACGTCGGCCAGGTTCGCGAAGAGCGGCAGGAGGAGCAGGACCAGCCCGCCGGGGGGCGCGGCCAGCGACACGCCGGCCACCACGCCGCCCGCGAGCGCGTGCAGGGTGAACCACGCGGCGGCCCGTCGGCGGGCGGCGGCGCTCGTCGCGGGCAGGCTCAGTACCTCGCCGGTCGGCGCGCACAACACCCGCGCGGCGCTGCCTTCGAGGGTGCGCACCAGCGGGACCAGGCCGGCCGCCGCGACGAACGGCAACGCCAGGGCCAAGGCCAGGAGTTGCGAGGTGAGCGGCTCCGCCGGGGTGTCGCGCGGCAGTCCGGTCGCGGTGAGCACGGTGAGCGCGGCGAGGTGGAACGGGGTCAACAGGGCGCCGCCCAGAACCAGATGTACCCAGCGCAGCCGGGCCCGCCGACCGAGCAGCCGGCGGGTGAGGCGACGCACCATCAGGTCGCCCGCGGGGCGGGGGCAGGGGCGGTCGCGGTGGCAAGTTCGAGGACGGTCGGCTCGGGGAGCGTGGTGCCGCCGGTGTACTCGCTCAGGAAGAACCAGCCGATGGTCAGGACCAGGACACCGGTGATCATTTCGGCAGTGTAGACAAGGTGCAGAAGCGCGGATGTGCGCTCCGCCATCCGACTGCCGGGCGCCGCGCCGGCGCTGATCAGGCCCATCCAGCCACCCCACCCGAACGCGCTGCCCGCACCGAACCAGACCATCGCCAGCGGTCCGCGCACCCGGGCGCCGCCGATCCGATACACCAGCAGGAGCAGACCCACCCCGCCCACGAGTGCGAGGCCGCCCTGGACGCCGTCCATCCATCGGCCCGACGCGTCGCGGTCCGCGATCCAGCCTTCGCTCATCCCCACGTCGGCGCCCAGCCCCCAGGCCAGTCGCGCGACGCCGACGAAGCCGAGCAGCGCGGCGGCGGCCGTACCGAGGAAGCGCTGCGCGTCGCGGGTGCCGGCCGGGTCCGGGAGCGCGCGGACCCGGGTGCGCAGGAGCGCGCCCCAGCGCTCGTGGGCGTACAGGGTGAAGGCGGCGAGCAGTACCGCGCCCTCGACGATGAAGCCGCCGTAGACCACGCCGTACACCCACGGGCGCAGGAAGTCGTCGCCCGCGAACGGGTTGCCGGTAAGCCCGACCGCCGCACTCGGCAGGTCGGCCGGCACGACCAGCATGATCACCACGAGCAGGCCCGACGCGACCCACAGCGGCAGCAGGATCAGCCAGGCCCGGACGCGGACCTCGCGGGGGCGGGCCAGGGTGTAGGCGATCAGCGCGGCGATGGCATCGAGGAGAAAGGTGAACGCGTTGGCCGCCACCCACTGGACTCGGTCGAGGTCGTCGGGGTGGACGACGCCCACGTCGATGCCGAGCACCCAGAGCAGCTTGAGGGTCAGGTAGGGGGAGCAGGCGGCGACCGCGAACCAGGCGAGGCGTTTGCGGAGGTTGTATGGGGGTGGGGCCGGTGTGGGCTGTGCGCTCCCAGGAGCGGGTGCGGCCGGTGCGGGTGCCGCGGGCTGCCCGGGCGACCGGGGAGTCGGCGAGGCGGATCGTGGAGCGGTCGGGTCGGTGAGCGCCGGGGTTTCCATGACCGCAACCCTCGCGGCGGCGGCCCGTGTGGCGCGTCGGCGCGAATGTGGAAGCCGGTCCCCCGGATGGGGGACGGGGCGGTCGTCCGGACGCCAACGGGGCGGTAGCCCGGAGGCGCCTGCGCGACGCGCTCGCGGCTCGCGGCGAGCCGGCCCGGCGCGGGCGCGTCTCGGGCTCGGGCGCGGCCCCCGGCGTGGCCCTCGGCGTCGCCCCCGCGGCGTCGCCTACCCGGCGTCGCCCACTCGGCGTGGCCCTCGGCGTCGCCCCCGGCGTCGCCCACTCGGCGTGGCCCTCCGGCGCCGCCCGCCTGCCGCCCCACCCCCGGGCCGAGGACGCGCTTGCGGCTTTGGCCCGGTTCGCCCTCCCCGCCGCCGATCCGGGCCTCCCGAAGCGGCCGACGCCTTCTGTAACAGCCCCGCTCCGATTTCACACCCCCGCGCCCGCGCCGGACGGTGTCGGACAGCGCCGGATCGTGCCGGGCCGCGAGTCTCCGACTCCGACCAGGCATCCCCGCATCACCCCGGGGCCGCTGCGAATTCGGCCACCCGTCGGCGCGTCAGCGCCCACGAGGTCGTCGTCGGCCGGGGATCGACGAGCGCAGCGAGGTGAGCGGCCGGAGGCCGCCGCCCCGGCCCGCAGGGCCGTTTCCACAGCGGCCGGAGGCCGCCGGAGAATTTCGTGCATGGCAGGATTGCGCCGGTGAGGATCCCCACGCTTCGTCGTCGACGGCACACCGAGGACACCGGCTCGTTCGCCCGGGTCGATCGGCGTACCAAGGACCTCACCAAGCGGCTCCGCCCCGGCGACATCGCGATCATCAACCACGTCGACCTCGACCGGGTCGCCGCCGAGGCGCTGGTCAAGTGCCGCCCGGCCGCCGTGGTCAACGCCGCCGCCAGCATCAGCGGGCGCTACCCCAACATCGGGCCGCAACTGCTCGTGGAGGCCGGCGTACCGCTCCTGGACGAGGTCGGCGGCAGTGTGCTGGACCGGATCCGCGAGGGCGAGCTGGTCCGGGTGGAGGACAACGTCCTCTATCGCGGCGACGACCCGATCGCCGTCGGCACGCTGCTCGACGCGGATTCCGTGGCCGCCGCGATGGAGAAGGCCCGCGCCGGGCTGTCCGAGCAGATCGAGGCATTCGCCGAGAACACCCTCAAGTACATCCGCGAGGAGCGCGAACTCCTCCTCGACGGCGTCGGCGTCCCCGAGATCCGCACCCGGGTCGACGGCCGCCAGGTGCTCATCGTGGTGCGCGGCTACCACTACCGCGAGGACATCGCCGCGCTGCGCCCCTACATCCGCGAGTACCGCCCGGTGATGATCGGCGTCGACGGCGGCGCCGACGCGCTGCTCCAGGCCGGCTACAAGCCGGACATGATCGTCGGCGACATGGACTCGGTCTCCGACCAGGCGCTGCGCTGCGGCGCGGAGATCATCGTGCACGCGTACCGGGACGGCCGCGCCCCCGGGATGGAACGCCTCGACGAACTGGGCGTGGAGGGCATCGCCTTCCCCGCCACCGGGACCAGCGAGGACATCGCGATGTTGCTCGCCGACGACGGCGGCGCGAGCCTGATCGTCGCGGTCGGTACGCACCTCACGCTCGTCGAGTTCCTGGACAAGGGCCGGGCCGGCATGGCGAGCACCTTCCTCACCCGGTTGCGGGTCGGCGGCAAGCTCGTGGACGCCAAGGGCGTCAGCCGTCTGTACCGCAGCCGCATCTCCACGACTTCGCTGCTCATGTTGTGCCTCGCCGCGCTGATCACGATCGCGGTGACCGTGCGGGTGACCCCGCTCGGGCGCGCGTACTTCCACGTGTTCGGGGCACAGTGGGACGCCTTCGTCTACTGGCTCCAGGGACTGTTCAGTTGATCGACTTCAGATACCACGTCGTCTCCATCATCGCGGTCTTCCTGGCCCTGTCGGTCGGGCTCGTCCTCGGCGCGTCCTTCCTCAAGGAGGCCGCCGTCTCCGGGCTCGACCAGTCGGTTCAGGACCTCGCCCGGAACAACGAAGGGCTGCGTCGCGAAGTCGACCGGGCGAACGCCGGTCAGCGCTACCTCAACGGCATCATGGGCACCGTCGGGCCCGAGCTGACCAAGGGCCGGCTCGCCGGGCACAAGGCGGTCGTGGTCGCGCTGCCCGGCGCGGACACCAAGCTGGCGGACAGCACGGTCAAGCTGCTCGACGGGGCGTCCGCGACGGTCACCGGCCAGGTGTCGGTGAAGGGGCAGTGGACCGACCCCAAGCGGGAGAACGAACTGGTCGCGGCGCTGGGCACGAACGCGCTCACGTTCCCGACCGGGTCGGCGACCGAGCGGGCCGCGAAGGTGTTGGCGGGGGCGATCACCGACAAGACGCCGCCGATACAGAGCGGGACGTCGGGGGGTACGCCCGGCGGTTCGACCACGCCGCCCGCGTCCGGGGCGCCGGCCACGGGGGCGCCGGCCTCCGGGACGCCCGCGACGGGGACGCCCGGGTCGGGCGCGTCCGCCGGGGCCGGCGGGACCACCTCGGCGCCGCCCGCCGGCGGGGCGAACACGGGCCAGCAGCCCGGGACGGGCACCACCACGCCGGGTACACACAACGCGCAGGCCGCGGCCGAGGCGCTGACCCGGCTCAAGGAAGCCGGCTTCATCGACGTCAAGGACAATCCGGCCGTCGGCGCCGACATGGTCGTGGTGATCGCGCCCTCGGGAGCCACCTCCGGCGACGACCCGGGACGGACGAACAACGCGTACCTCGCGCTCGCCCGGGCGCTGGACGGCGGCGGCAACGGTACGGTCATGGCCGGCACCGCGTCCGCCGCGCAGGAGAACGGCGCGATCTGGGCGCTGCGCCGTAACGATCAAACAGCCAAGGCCGTTTCCACCGTGGACACCGCCGACACGCCCGTGGGTCAGGTCGCGGTCGTGTGGTCCCTGGTGGTCGAGGACAAGCAGGGCATTTCGGGTCAGTACGGGACGACGGGCACCACCGACGGTCCGCTGCCGGAGCTGCCGAAGAAGGAGACGCCGTGACGAAGGCCGCCGTGACGCCGGGCGCCGGTACGGGGGGCGCCGTGTCCCGTCGGGGTCGAGCCGGTCGGCTGGTGACCGGCCTGGCCGCGACCGGCGCGGCCCGGACCGCGTACGCCGCGCTGACCCGCCGCGCCCCGGGCGGCGCCGCCCTCTGGGAGCGGCGCAACCACCGGGGCGAGACGCTGACCCTGCTGGAGGGGCCGGCCGCGGCGATCGGCGCTACCGTGGCCGCCGCGTGCGCTCCGGGCGTACCGGGGCGGTGGCGGGCGGCGGGTGCGCTGGCGGCGGTCGCGGGGGCCGGGTTCGGGACGTACGACGACCTGGCCGGGTCGACCGACCGGCGCGGCTTCAAGGGCCACCTCGGGGCGCTCGCCAAGGGCGAAGTGACCAGCGGGGGCGTCAAGATCGTGGGGCTGGGCGCGGCGGGGCTTGCGGCGGGCGCGCTGGTTCAGCGGCATCCGGTGGATCGGCTGCTGGCCGCGGTGGTGGTGGCCGGGACCGCGAATCTGATCAACCTGTTCGACCTGCGTCCGGGGCGGGCGGCCAAGGCGGTGCTGATCGCAGGCGCGCCCGGGCTGGTACGGGGCGGCGCGGCGGCGGCTCTGGCGGCGGCGCCGGTGGGCGCGGCGGCGGCGCTGCTGCCCGAGGACCTGGGCGAGCAGGCGATGCTCGGCGACGCGGGCGCGAACGCGCTGGGCGCGGCGCTCGGGGTGGCCCTGGCGGCGGGCGCGTCCCGGACAGGACTGCTGACCAAGGCGGCGGTGCTGGTCGGCCTGACGGCGGCGAGTGAGCGGGTCAGCTTCACGAAGGTCATCGCGGGCAACCGGGCACTGAACACGATCGACATGCTGGGCCGCCGACCGGCGCCGGCCGCGAACGCGGGGCCGGGGCCGGGATCGGCCAAGGACGCCGGCTCGGTCGCGGCGCCGGATGCGGGGTCGGGTTCGGCCGCGGGTGCAGGGTCGGGGCTGACCCCGGACGCCGGCGTGGCCACGGAGACCGGCGCGGAGTCCACCGCGGACGCCGGCCCGGGGTCGGTCACGGACGCCGGAGCGGGTGCGGAGCCGAGCGCGGCAACGGGCGCCGGCACGGCCGGCGACGCCAACGTCGTGCCCGGGCGGCCGGGTGTCGAGGGGTCCGTCGCGTCGGCATGACGATCGGCCGCCCCCACCATCGCCCGCCGACCGGCTCGGTCGGTCGCCGGTGACCGCCCCTCGCGACGACGTTTCGGTGGTGGGCGGCTCCGGTGCCACGCGGGCGGTTCGGGGGCTGGCGGGGGCCGCCGCGTTGATGGGGCTCGTCACCGTGTTCGCGCGGTTGGCCGGGTTCGGGCGGCAGTTGGTGTTTTCCGGGACCGTGGGTGACACCGCTCTCGGAACCGCCTACAGCACCGTCAACTCCGTTCCCAACATCGTCTTCGAGATCGTCGCCGGCGGGGCGCTCGCGAGTGTTGTCGTGCCGGTGCTGGCCGGTCCGGTGGCCCGGGGCGCCCGCGAGGACGCCGGGCGGATCGCGTCCGCGCTGCTGACCTGGGTCGTGCTGGTCCTGACGCCGATCGTGCTGCTCGGGGCGTTGCTGGCGCGGCCGATCGCCGAGGTGCTGCTGGCCGGCAAGGCCGACGGGCCCGGGGTGGTGGACGTGGCCGCGCGGATGTTGGTCGTGTTCGTGCCGCAGGTGCTGCTGTACGGGGTCGCCGTGGTCGCCGGCGGCATCCTCCAGGCGCATCGGCGCTTCCTGGCCGGCACCCTCGCGCCGCTGGTGTCCAGCCTCGTGGTGGCCGGCACCTATCTGCTCTTCGCGAACCGGTACGACGTCGACCTCGACGACCTCGCGCACCTGCCCCGCGGCGCCGAATTGACGCTGTCCCTGGGGACGACGGCGGGTGTGCTGGCGCTGGCGCTCGTCACCGTCGTGCCGCTGCGCTCGACCGGGCTGCGGCTGCGTCCGACGTTGCGCTTTCCGGACGGGGTGGGCCGCCGGGTACGCACCCTCGCGCTGGCGGGCGTCGCCACGCTGGTCGCCCAGCAGGCCGCGACGATCGCGGTGATCCTGCTCGCCAACGGGCGCGGGACGCACGGGTCGCTCGTGGTGTACCAGACGACCTGGATGGTGTATCTGCTGCCGTACGCGGTCCTGGCCGTGCCGATCGCCACCGCCGCCTTCCCGCGCCTGAGCGCGCACGCGCACGACGGCGACCGGGACGCGTTCGCCGACGCCGTGGCCGCGACCACCCGGACCGTGCTGCTGGTCGGCGCGGCGGGCACCACGCTGCTCTTGGCCGCCGCGGCGCCGGTGGGGCGGTTCTTCGCGCTGTTCATGGCCGGCTCCACCGAGGCGGACCAGATGGCGTGGGCGCTGGCCGCGTTCGCCCCCGGGCTGATCGGGTACGCGCTGGTCGCGCACCTGAGCCGGGTGCTGAACGCGTCCGGGCACGGGCGGGCCGCCGCCGGGTGTGTGGTGGTCGGCTGGTGTGTGGTGGTGGTCGCCGACGTGATCCTCGCGTACGTGTTGCCCGCGCGCTGGACGGTGGCCGCGCTCGGCCTCGGCAACTCGATCGGGATGACCGTGGCGGGCCTGCTGCTGGCGTATCCCGTCGCCAGGACGGCCGGGCCCCGGGCACTGCCGATGCGGGCGCTGGGCCGGGCGGCGATCGCCTCGGTGGTCGGTGCGGCGGCCGGTGGCCTGGTCGGATTCGGGGTGTCGCGGGCATTGGGCACCGGGGGCATCGTCTTTACGTTGATCATCGCGACGGTTGCCGCCATCGTGGGCACCCTGGTGTTCGCGGGAGTCGTCCTCGCCACCGTCGGCGAGGCCGTGAAGGCGGCGTTGCCCGGGCGGCGGACGGCCGAAACGGAAGGGGAGCAGCGACGTGGACACGACGACTGAGTCGCGGGAGCGTACCGAGCCGGCCCGGCTGCGGGCCGTCCTGGTGCTGGCCACGTCCACCGGCGGGATCGGCGCGCACGTGCGCTCGCTGGCGGCCGGGCTGGTCGGGCGCGGGGTCGCGGTGACGGTCTGCGGGCCGGCCTCGACCGAGGAGCACTTCGACTTCGCGGGCACCGGCGCGCGGTTTCGGGCGGTGGAGATCCCGGCCGCGCCGCGGCCCTCGGACCGGGGCGCGGCGCGCGAGTTGCGGGCGGCGTGCGCGCACGCGCACGTGGTGCACGCGCACGGGCTGCGCGCCGGGTTGGTGGCGGGCAACGCGCTCGGTCGGCATCGCGTGCGGCGGACGCCGTTGGTGTTGACGCTGCACAACGCGGTGTTGGCGGGCGGTGCGAAGGGTGCGCTGACCCGGGTGCTGGAGGGGCGCGCGGTACGGGCGGCCGACGTGGTCCTGGGCGCGTCGGCCGATCTGGTGGACCGGGCGCGGCAGTTGGGGGCGCGGGACGCGCGGCTCGGCCCGGTGTCGGCGCCGCCGTTGCCGCCGGCGTCCCGGGACCGGGGCGCGGTGCGGGACGAATTCGCGGCGGGGGATCGGCCGTTGGTGGTCGCGGTGGGCCGGTTGGCGGCGCAGAAGGCGTATCCGGTGTTGCTGGACGCAGCGCGGGAGTGGGGCGAGGTCCGGCCGGCGCCGTTGGTGGTGGTCGCCGGGGACGGGCCGTTGCGCGAGACGCTTCAGGAACGTATCGACGCCGAGTCGTTGCCGGTTCGGTTGCTGGGGCATCGGTCGGATGTGGCCGACCTGTTGGGCGCGGCGGACGTGGTGGTGCTGCCCAGCCGGTGGGAGGCGCGGGCGCTGGTCGCCCAGGAGGCGCTGCGCAGCGGGGTGCCGCTGGTGGCGACGGCGGTCGGGGGAGTGCCGGAACTCGTCGGCGAGGCGGCGGTGCTGGTGCCGTACGGCGACGCCGAGGCCCTGGCGGCCTCCGTCACCGCGCTGCTCGCCGACCCGGACCGCCGCAGCGAACTCGCGGCCGCGGGCCCGGTCCAGGCCGCCACGTGGCCCGGCGAACGCGAAACCATCGCCCAGGTCCTCAGCATCTACGAGGAACTGGGCCCGGTGTAGCCGGCCGGCCCCGGCTCCGGTTCGCCCAACCCGCCCCACGCACGCCTTTCGGCCGCCCCCGCCGCCGACCGCCCGGCGTGGCCCGCCCCCTCGGCTCAACGCCGACGCGGGCGACGAACCGGTCGGCTCGTCGCCCGCGTCGGCGTCGGTGGATCGGGCGGGGGGCGTGGTGTCCGGAGGTACCACCCGGAACCGGTACGCACACCTGCACAGCGCGCCCACCGGCTTCGAACGCCACACCGAATCGGGCCGGCCCGCGGGATCCCGCGCGACCCGGCCCCTACTCCGCCGCCACGACCGCCCCCGCGCGCATCGTCGCGGTCAGCCGCAGTGCCGTGTCGATCAACGGCACGTGGCTGAACGCCTGCGGGAAGTTGCCCACCTGGCGCTGGAGGCGCGGGTCCCATTCCTCGGCGAGCAGGCCCAGGTCGTTGCGCAGCGCGAGCAGGCGTTCGAACAGCTCGCGCGCCTCCTCGACCCGGCCGATCATGGCCAGGTCGTCGGCGAGCCAGAACGAGCAGGCCAGGAACGCGCCTTCGTCGCCGGGCAGGCCGTCCAGGCCGACGCTGGTGCCGTTGGTGGGGTAGCGGCGTACGAAGCCGTCCTCGGTCAGTTCGCGCTGGATCGCCTCGATCGTGCCGATCACCCGTTTGTCCTCCGGCGGCAGGAAGCCCACCTGCGGGATCAGCAGCAGCGAGGCGTCCAGCTCGGTGGAGCCGTAGTACTGGGTGAAGGTGTTGCGCTCGGCGTCGTAGCCGTACGCGCACACCTCGCGGTGGATCTCCTCGCGCACACCCTTCAGGTGCTCCAGCATCTTCCCGGTGTCGGAGTCCTCGGGCTGGTCGACCAGCATCTTGATGGTGCGGTCCACCGCGACCCACGCCATCACCTTGGAGTGCACGAAGTGCCGGCGCGGCCCGCGCACCTCCCAGATGCCCTCGTCCGGGTCGCGCCAGTGCTGCTCCATGTAGTCCATCAGCTTGAGCTGGAGCGCGTGCGCGTGGTCGTGGCCCTCCATGCCGGCGACCCGGCCCAGGTGCAGCGCGTCGACGACCTCGCCGTAGACGTCGAGCTGGAACTGCTCGGCGGCGGCATTGCCGATCCGTACCGGGTGCGAGCCCTCGTAGCCGGGCAGCCAGGTCGCCTCGTACTCGGTGAGCCTGCGCTCGCCGCCCACGCCGTACATGATCTGCAGATTCTCCGGGTCGCCCGCCACCGCCCGCAGCAGCCACTCGCGCCACGCCTTGGCCTCGTCCACGAAGCCGGTCTTGAGCAGCGCGCCCAGCGTCATCGCCGCATCCCGCAGCCACGTGTAGCGGTAGTCCCAGTTGCGCACGCCGCCCACGTCCTCGGGCAGCGAGGTGGTCGGTGCGGCGACGATGCCGCCGGTGGGGGCGTACGTCAGCGCCTTGAGCGTGATCAGCGAGCGCACCACCGGCTCGCGCCACGGGCCCTGGTAGGTGCAGCGGGTCATCCAGTCGGCCCAGAAGACCTCGGTGTCGGCGAGCGCGGCGAGCGCGTCGGTGCGCAGCGGGCCGTCGACGTGCGAGGGATGCCACGTGAGGGTGAACGTGACCCGGTCGCCCTCCCCGAGGGTGACGTCCGAATAGGTGGTCAGCCCGCGTCCGTAGGTCTCGGTGTCGCTGTCGAACCACACCGCGTCGGGCCCGGCGACCGCGACCGTGCGGCCGTCCGCCTCGCGGCGCACCCAGGGCACGACCTTGCCGTAGTGGAAGCGCATGCGCAGCTCCGAGCGCACCGGCACCTGGCCGGACACGCCCTCCACGATCCGCACCACCACCGGCGCGCCGATCAGGGCGTCGGCCGGCGGCATGAAATCGATCACCCGAACGGTGCCCCGGGGGGTCTCCCACTCCGATTCGAGGATCAGCGAGTCGCCGCGATAGCGGCGGCGTGTCGCGGGGCCGCCGGAGAGCGGCGCGACCCGCCACGAGCCGTGTTCCTCGCTGCCGAGCAGGCCGGCGAACACGGCGGGCGAATCGAAGCGGGGGAGGCAGAGCCAATCCATGGAACCGTCGCGGCCCACGAGAGCGGCGGTTTGCATGTCCCCGATGAGGGCGTAGTCCTCGATGCGGCTGGTCACGGGCAGCGCTTTCCGTTCCTGGTCGTCCTGTGAGGCCGGTGGTCCCGTCGTGCGCGGCGGGGATCGGCCGGGGGCTGGGCACGTACGAGGGGTCGGCTCGTACGGGTTGCTGTGTTCGGTGCCGGCGGGTCGTGCTGTGTTCCGGTACCGGTGGGTCGTGCTGCGGGTGCTGCTGCGGGTGGTACGTACCCTGCGCGCCGATGTCGTGTTCTGGTCGGCGATCGATCGATTCGTTGCCTCGGTTGCCTTGATCGATTCATTCCAGGGTGCACCACGCGCGCGTGATCGACCGCCGGAACGGTGGTCGGATCGACCGGTACTCCCGAAATGTCGTCCCGTCGGGATCCGGGGGACGCGCACCCGTCGCGCGCGTGGGTTCCGCTGCGCGCGGGTGTCGGCGAACGGAGAGAGGCTCGCGCGCCGCCTGCGTAGCATAGTGCGCCGTCGGCGCTGAAACGTGCCTGCTTTCGCCGACCCGATCGTTGACTCTGCGTGGAATCCGACTCGGCCGTTCCGTCGGCATGCGTCCGGATTCTCCCGTGCGTTGTCACTCTGGGCAATCGCCGGGTGGTGTCGCAGTTGTTCCGCCCCGGGTGCGGGACCTCGACCCCCGACGCTGTTAGGCTGGTATCCCGTGGACTTGGTGGGACTGTTCCGGGCCCGCGTCGGCCCAGCAGCGTCCCCTTCGATATCCCTCGGATGTCCCCAGGACATCCCCCTCATCGCAACCACGGGAGCCCTTCCTTGGCAGTGCCTCAGACGCCCAGTCGCACCCGGCAGGCGAAGCACCTCTTCGTCACCGGAGGCGTCGCCTCCTCGCTTGGCAAGGGGCTCACCGCGTCGAGCCTCGGAGCGCTCCTCAAGGCGCGCGGCCTGCGGGTCACGATGCAGAAGCTCGACCCCTACCTCAACGTCGACCCCGGCACGATGAACCCCTTCCAGCACGGCGAGGTGTTCGTCACCAACGACGGCGCCGAGACCGACCTGGACGTCGGCCACTACGAGCGCTTCCTCGACGTCGACCTGCACGGCTCGGCCAATGTGACGACCGGTCAGGTCTACTCGACGGTGATCGCCAAGGAGCGCCGCGGCGAATACCTGGGCGACACCGTCCAGGTCATCCCGCACATCACGAACGAGATCAAGTCGCGGATCCGGGCGATGGCCGTGGCCGACGTCGACATCGTGATCACCGAAGTCGGCGGGACCGTCGGCGACATCGAGTCGCTGCCCTTCCTGGAGTCGATCCGCCAGGTCCGGCACGAGGTCGGCCGGGACAACGTCTTCTTCCTGCACGTCTCGCTGCTCCCGTACATCGGCCCCTCGGGCGAGCTGAAGACCAAGCCGACCCAGCACTCGGTCGCCGCGCTGCGCAGCATCGGCATCCAGCCCGACGCGATCGTGCTGCGCGCCGACCGCGCGGTGCCGCAGGACATCAAGCGCAAGATCTCGCTGATGTGCGACGTGGACGAGGAGGCCGTGGTCGCGGCCATCGATGCCCCGTCCATCTACGACATCCCCAAGGTGCTGCACTCGGAGGGCCTGGACGCGTACGTGGTGCGCCGGCTCGGGCTGAACTTCCGGGACGTGGACTGGACCGAATGGGACGACCTGCTGCGCCGGGTGCACCAGCCCGAGCGCGAGGTCACCGTCGCGCTGGTCGGCAAGTACATCGACCTGCCCGACGCCTACCTCTCGGTCACCGAGGCGATCCGCGCGGGCGGCTTCGCCAACAACGTGCGCACCCGGATCAAGTGGGTGACCTCGGACAACACCGCCACGCCCGAGGGCGCCGCGCGCGAACTCGGCGACTGCGACGCGGTGCTGATCCCCGGCGGCTTCGGCGACCGGGGCGTCGAGGGCAAGGTGCAGGCGATCGCGTACGCCCGGGAGCACCGGATCCCGACCCTGGGGATCTGTCTGGGCCTGCAGTGCATGGTGATCGAGGCCGCGCGCAACCTGGCCGGGCTCGACGGGGCCAACTCGCTGGAGTTCGACTCCGAGGCCGCGCACCCGGTCGTGGCCACCATGGCCGACCAGCTCGACATCGTGGCGGGCCAGGGCGACCTGGGCGGCACGATGCGGCTCGGGCTGTACACCGCGGACCTGGCCGAGGGCTCGATCGCGCGCGAGGTGTACGGCGCGGCCCGCTCCGAGGAGCGCCACCGGCACCGCTACGAGGTCAACAACGCCTACCGGACCCGGCTGGAGGAGACCGGCCTGGTCTTCTCCGGGCTCTCCCCCGACGGCCGACTGGTGGAGTACGTCGAACTGCCGCGCGAGCAGCACCCGTACTTCATCGCGACCCAGGCCCACCCGGAGCTGAAGTCGCGCCCGACGCGCCCGCACCCGCTGTTCGCGGGCCTGGTCGCGGCGGCGGTCCGCCGGATCAAGGGCGAGGACCGGGTCGTGGAGACGACCTCCTGACCGATCGCCCGCCGTAGGATCGCTCGACGCGCCCGACCGCTCGACCCGCCCGAGCGCTCGACGACCCGGGAAGCCACCCACCCGCGCACGCGGGCGGGTGGCTTCCCGCGTTTCGCCGGTCTTCGGGGTCGGTGCGATCACGGTCCTGCTCGTGGCCGGCGCGCGGTCGAAGACCATTAGGCTGGCCGATCGGGGCGGCGGTATTCGGCCGGCGGCCGGGTGAGAGGGAGCGCATCGTGAACGACCCGCGGATTCGGGCGAGGATCGGCGACACCCCCGAGTCGTGGCCGGTCTCGGCGAGTGAGACGCCGTTTCGGGGGCGGGTCTGGTCGATGCGCAGCGACGTGGTCGAGATGCCGGACGGGAGCAGCGCGCGGCGCGACTACCTGGACCACCCCGGCGCGGTCGGCGTGGTGGCGCTGGACGAGCAGGGGCGCATCCTGGTGCTGCGGCAGTACCGGCATCCCGTGCGGCAGAAGTTGTGGGAGATCCCGGCCGGGTTGTTGGACGTGGCCGGCGAACATCCGCTGCACGCGGCCCGGCGGGAGTTGTTCGAGGAGGCGCACCACGAGGCCGCCGTCTGGAACGTGCTGGTGGACATCTACACCACACCCGGCTCCTCGGACGAGGCGATCCGGGTGTTCCTCGCGCGCGGGTTGTCCGAGTCCACCGCCGAGCGGTTCGCGGTGGAGCACGAGGAGGTCGGGATGGAGCTCGCCTGGCTGCCGGTGGACGAGGCGATCGAGCTGATCCTGGCGGGCGAGCTGCACAATCCGACACTGGTTTCGGGAGCGTTGGCGCTGGCTGCCGCGCGGGCGGGGGACGGGTTGGACGCGCTGCGGGCCGCGGACGCGCCCTGGCCTGCTCGACCGTTCTGACCGGCCGCGGTCGGGTCCTGGTGGGCCCGGGATATTTGTGCCCACTCGCCCACCCGTCGCCTCGGGGGCGAAAGGCTGCGGATTTCGTGACTCGGGGTTGGCGAGTCGGGCCCTGTGGGCCCGTGCGTGGTCGTAATCTGCGCGATGGGTGTGGGTGAGACAGGGGGCGTCTGCGGTGGGTGTGACCGGGGAGTCCGAGGTCGCGTGTGCGTCGACCGAGGGGCTGGTTCCCGGAATGCGCGCGCCGGTCCCGGCGTTGCCCGCGATCGTGGACCAACTGCCGCCCGGCGGACCCGACTTCGTCGGGCGTACCGACGAACTCGACACCCTCTATACCTGGGTGACCGGACCCGGCGCGGCGATCCCCGCGCAACTGGCGCCGACCGACCCGGAGCACCCCGGCACCACCCGCACGGTGTGGCTGCCCCGGGACCGGGTGGTCGCGATCACCGGACCGGTGGGCGTGGGGCGGACCGAGTTCGCGGTACGGCTCGCCCATCGGCTGGCCCCGCACTTCCCCGACGGGCGGCTCTACGCCCGGCTCACCGGGCCGCGCGGTGAGCTGATCCCGCCGGGCGACGTGCTGGAGTCGATGTTGTACGCGCTCGGCACGGCGAGCATCCCCTCCGCGCACGAGGAGCGCATCCGGCTCTTTCGCGAGCACCTGGACGGCAAACGGTTCCTGATCCTCCTCGAGGACGTGACCGGGACGCCGCAGTTGCGGCCGCTGCTGCCGGAGAGCCCGACCGCACTCGTCGTGGTCACCTCGGTGGCCCCGCTCACCGGCCTGGGGCGGGCCGCGGCGGTGCGCAGTTGTGCGCTGGACATGCTCGACCCGCGCGCCGCGGCCGAACTGCTCGGGAACCTGGCCGGGCACACCCGGGTCGCGTGCGATCCGCGGGCCGCGGACGAGTTGGCCGCGCTGTGCGACCACCACCCGGCGGCGCTGCGGATGGCGGGCGCGTGGTTGCGGGCCCGGCCGCGCTACGCGATGGCCGACGTCGGGCGGCGGTTGCGGGCCGAGCGGTTGCGGCTGCACGAGCAGGCCGGGGACGACCTGGCGGTGCGGGCGTGCTTCTCGCTGATCCATCGTGAACTGGTGCCGTCGGCCGCCCGGTTGTTGCGGCTGCTTGCGCTGGTGCCGGGGCGCGAGTTCGGCGCGGACGCCGCCGCGGCGCTGGCCGACTGCGGGCCGGACGCGGCGACGCGGTCGTTGATCGAGCTGCGCGAGCTGCACCTGCTGGAGCAGGGCTCGGTCCCGGGCCGCTTCCGCTTCCACGATTTGGTGCGCGGCTATGTACAAGAGCGCCTGGACGCGGAGGAGCGGCCCGGCGAGCGGCGCAACGCCCGGGTGCGGCTGCTCGACCGGTATGTGCGCCTGGCCCGCTCGGCGGAGCGGATCATCATCGGCACGGGCGGTCCGGACCCGGCCGCCGACGTGCGCTTCGACAGCGCCGACGAGGCCCGCGCGTGGTTGCGCGACGAGCGGCCCGAACTGCTGGCCGCCGCCCGGGTGGCCGCCGCGGCCGGACTGGACGCGGCGACCCGCCGGCTGGTCTCGGTGCTCACCCGGCTCCTGGACCGCCGCGCGCACTGGAGCGACGTCCGCGAACTGCACGAACTCGCGCTGACCACCGCGCGCCGGGCCGGCTCCGGCCGGCAGGAGGCGGTGGCCCTGCTCAATCTGGGCAACCTGCACGTCGCGCGCGCGGAGCTGGAGGAGGCGCTGTCCTGCTACCGCGCCGCGCTGGAGGTCTCCCGCGGACTGGGCGACCCGGCCGGCGAGGGGCGGGCGATGGTCAACCTCGGCAATGCCTACGCCGACCTCGGCGACCTGCAGCGGGCCGCCGACTGGTACGACCGGTCGCTGCTGCTGCGCCGCACCATCGGCGACGCGGCCGGCCAGGCGCGGGTGCTCTCCCACCTGGGCCGGCTGCACGCGCGGATGGGCCGCTTCGAACAGTCGGTGCGCGACCACCGGGCGGCGCTCGGGGTGCGTCGGCGGATCGGCGACCCCGCCGACATCGGCCGGGTGCTGGCCGACATCGCCGCCGTGCTGGGTGAGGCGGGCCGGGTGCCGGAGGCGCTGACGGTGTACCGGGACGCGATGGAGGCGTTTCGCGCGGCCGGCGACGAGCGGCTGGAGGCGCTGGCGCTGTTGCAGAGCGCCGAGCTGGCGCTCGATTCGGGCGACGCCCGGGACGCCCGATCGCGCCGCCGGCAGGCATTGGCCCTGCTCGTGGACGCGGGCGCGCCCGAGGCCGACGAGGTTCGCCGCTTCCTGGGTGACGAGTAGACCCCTTGTGGGTACTCGCTGCTGTCCAAAGTTTTGGGCGCAACCTACGAAATAGACAAGCGGTCCGGTCCTCACTGCCACTTTGTAAGGTTGGCGGGGGGTTCCAACCGCACTAAGCTAGGGACACCACGAGGTACAGCGTGCTTTCGCATGCTCGGGCTCGCTGGTGCCCAACCCTCTGTCGACAGGACTTGATAGCCGTGAAGGTCGGTATCCCCCGCGAGGTCAAGAACCACGAGTACCGCGTGGCGATCACGCCCGCCGGCGTGCACGAGCTGGTGCGCAACGGTCACGAGGTCTTCATCGAGCACGACGCCGGCGTCGGCTCGTCCATCCCCAACGAGGAGTACGTGGCCGCGGGGGCGACCATCCTCGGTACGGCGGACGAGGTCTGGGCGACCGGCGAGCTGATCCTGAAGGTCAAGGAGCCGATCGCCTCCGAGTTCGGCCGGCTCCGCAAGGACCAGACGCTGTTCACCTACCTGCACCTCGCCGCAGGCAAGGAGTGCACCGAGGCCCTGCTCAACGCCGGGACCACGTCCATCGCCTACGAGACGGTGCAGCTGCCCAACGGCGCGCTGCCGCTGCTCGCGCCGATGTCCGAGGTGGCCGGTCGGCTCGCGCCGCAGGTCGGCTCGTACCACCTGATGGCGCAGGGCGGCGGTCGCGGCACCCTCATGGGTGGCGTCTCCGGCGTCTACGCCGCGAAGGTCGTCGTGATCGGCGCCGGTGTCTCGGGGATGAACGCCGCGGCGATCGCGCTCGGCATGCAGGCCGAGGTGCTGCTGCTGGACCGGAACATCCAGGCGCTGCGCGACGCGGACCGGATCTACCAGGGGCATCTGCAGACGGTCGCGTCGAACACGTACGAGATCGAGAAGGCCGTGCTGGACGCGGACCTGGTCATCGGCGCGGTGCTGATTCCGGGTGCGAAGGCGCCGAAGCTGATCACCAACGAGCTGGTGTCGCGGATGAAGCCGGGCTCGGTGCTGGTCGACATCGCGATCGACCAGGGCGGGTGCTTCGAGGACTCGCACGCCACGACGCACGACGACCCGGTGTACAAGGTGCACAACTCGATCTTCTACTGCGTGGCGAACATGCCGGGTGCGGTGCCGCACACGTCCACGTATGCGCTGACGAATGCGACGCTGCCGTACATCGTGCAGTTGGCGAATCGTGGGTGGCGTGAGGCGGCGAAGGCGGATCGGGCGCTGGCGCTGGGTCTGTCGACGCATGAGGGTCGGCTTACGAACGCGGCTGTGGGCGAGGCGCTGGGGATTGACGCCGTTTCGCTCGAAGAGGTCCTGGGTTCCTGACCTTTGCTTGGTCGGGCTTGAGGGCTGCGGTTTACCTGCTTGGCCTCAAGCGCCGGCCGGGCTGGGGTTGGCTTGGTTGGGGCTTGAGGGTTGCGGGTTGCCTGCTTGGCCTCAAGCGCCGGCCGGGCTGTGTGGCCTCATGCGCCGGCCGGGCTGGGGTTGGCTTGGTTGGGGCTTGAGGGCTGCGGGTTGCCTGCTTGGCCTCAAGCGCCGGCCGGGCTGAGTGGCCTCATGCGCCGGCCGGGTTGCGTGGTGGTTTGGCTGGGGCTTTCGGGCTTTGGGTTGCCTGCTTGGCTGAGGTTGGTCTGGTCGGGCGGTTGGTTGGTCTCTGGTCGAGGCCGTGCGCATGCCGTACACCCCCAATGACGTGGGTGTGCGGCATGTGGTGTTTTGGGCGCCAGAATTAGGGGCGTGGAGACTGTTGTTGAGGAGTACTTGGGGTATTTGGGGCTTCGGCGTGGGTTGGCTCGCAATACGTTGATTGCTTATCGGCGGGATCTTGGGCGGTACCTCCTCTATTTGCGTGGGCTCGGGATCGAGGGGTTGGGCGGGGTTCGGGGCGCGGATGTACGGGGGTTTGGTGGGGCGTTGCGGGATGAGGGGTTGGCGCCGGCTTCCGTGGCGCGGGCGCTTGTGGCCGTGCGTGGGGTTCATGCGTTTGCGGTGAGTGCCGGGTTGGTTGCCGTGGATGTGGCGTGTGGGGTTGCCGCGCCGGATCCGGTGGTTTCGGGGCGGCGGCGTGGGGATGTGCTGTCGGCGGAATCGGTGGAGGCGTTGTTTGTCGCGGCCTCGGCTGCCTCCGGGGTGTTCGGGCTTCGGGATCGGGCCCTGGTCGAGGTGTTGTATGGATGTGGGGCTCGGGTTTCGGAGGCGGTGGGGATGGACCTCGCCGATGTCGATTTGGCGGCCGGGACGATCGGGCTCCGCGGTTCGGGTGGGCGGCGGCGGGTCGTGCCGTTGGGGGCGAGTGCCCTGGCGGCGCTCGATGTGTACCTGCTGCGGGCGCGCCCGGAGCTGGCCGCTTCGGGTTCCGGTGGCGCCGCCGTTTTTCTCAACGCGCGAGGCGGCCGACTGTCACGGCAGAGCGGATGGGCCGTGCTTGCCGACGCGGCCGGCCGGAGTGCTCCGGAGCGGGGCATCTCCCCACGTACACTTCGGAGTTCGTTCGCCACACATTTGCTCGACGGTGGGGCCGATGTCCGGGTCGTCCAGGAACTCCTGGGTCATTCCTCGGTGTCCACGACCCGAGTCTACGTGCGCCAAACCCCCGATGAACCACATCAGATGTACTGAGGATCCCACCCTCGGGCGCTTGACTGGATCACCTCACATGTTGCATACGTCGGGCGGTTCGCCTTGCTGCGACCGTCCGCAACGCCATAGAGTCGCGATCCGTCGGCAAGGACTCAGGCTGACGAAGCAAGAAATGACCTGGTCGGCAAGGAGGTAAGACGACTTGTGAACGAGTCGACATTTGCTCCCGGGGGTGCCCAGCCAGGGGCGGCGCCGGGCCGTGCAGCGCCGACTACCTCTTCCTACGGGCCCGCCGACGGCCCGCAGGACCAGCAGGGGACGCGCACGGACGCCGCCGTCCAGGCGGGCCACACCGCCCCGGCCGGCCAGGCCGGGCCCGACGGGCTCGATGGCCCGGACGCGCACGAGTACGCCTACGATATGTACTACTACGACGACGAGTTGCGCTACGCCGAGGAACTGCGTGGCGGACCGTTCGACCCCGACGCGGACTACGAACCGGATCCGGAATACGCCGCGACCCTCGCTCCCGACGCCGCCACGCAGCGGCGCGAGCGGGTCGGCCCGACCGGCCGCGCCCTTCCCTACTTCCCGATCCCGGCGCCGGTGAGCGAACACGGGCCGGCGAAGATCATCGCGATGTGCAACCAGAAGGGCGGCGTCGGCAAGACCACGTCGACCATCAACCTGGGTGCCGCGCTGGCCGAATACGGTCGCCGGGTCCTGCTCGTGGACTTCGACCCCCAGGGCGCGCTTTCGGTGGGCCTGGGCGTCAACCCCATGGAGCTCGAACTCACGGTCTACAACCTGCTGATGGAAAGTCATCTCAGCGCGGACGACGTGCTGCTGAAGACGATCATCCCCGGCATGGACCTGTTGCCCAGCAACATCGACTTGTCGGCCGCCGAGGTGCAACTGGTCACCGAGGTCGCCCGCGAGACCACACTCTCGCGCGCGATCCGGCCGCTGGTCAACGACTACGACTACATCATCATCGACTGCCAGCCCTCGCTCGGTCTGCTCACGGTCAACGCGCTCACCGCGGCGAACAGCGTCATCGTGCCGCTGGAGTGCGAGTTCTTCGCGCTGCGCGGCGTGGCGCTGCTGACCGAGACGATCGAGAAGGTGCACGAGCGGCTGAACCCCGACCTCGTGCTCGACGGCATCCTGGCGACGATGTACGACGTCCGCACCGTGCACGGCCGCGAGGTCCTGGCCCGGGTCACCGAGGCGTTCGGCGACCAGGTCTTCCACACGGTGATCGGGCGCACTGTCAGGTTCCCCGAGACCACCGTCGCGGGCGAACCGATCACCACCTACGCCTCCAACTCGGTGGGCGCCGCCGCCTACCGCCAGCTCGCCAGGGAGGTGCTCGCCCGGTGTCGCGCCGAGTGAGTCTCCCGGGTGCCGACGAGCTGTTCCGCACCACCGGCGGCGCGATGTTGCGACAGCAGCAGAGTGCCGGCGGCGACGCGGGAGAGCAGCGCGGCACCGTACCCGCGCAGGTTCCACCGGTCGGGGCCACACCCGACAGCACCGAGCGACACGAGTCGTCCGGTGCGGACGGCGGATCCGGCGAGGCCGAACAGCACGCCGTACAACATCCCGTGCCCGGTCGCCGCGAGGCGCCCACGCCGTCGGGGGCGTCGTCGATGTCCGCCGCCGCCGCGGGGGTCGACCCGACCGCGCGTCCGGCCCATCGGCGCACCCGTGCGCAGCGCCGCCCGAGCGGGCGCGAGCGACACGACGAGAAGATCACCGTCTACGTCTCCGCCGAGGAACTGATGGACCTCGAACACGCGCGGCTGAGCCTGCGCGGCGACTACGGCCTGGCCGTGGACCGCGGGCGGATAGTGCGCGAGGCGGTCGCGGTGGTCCTGGCCGACCTGGAGGCGCGCGGCGAGGCGAGCATTCTCGTCCGCCGGCTGCGTGGCTCTTAAGCGACAAACCCGATTCGAGCGGATGCCCGCTCGGTGAAGTCTCGACGGACCCGCCGGTCCCCTGAGTGGCCCAATTCGGACCACCGCCCGGCGGGTCCGTGCCGTTTCCCGCAGTCGCGGCCCGCACCATTGAGCGCACGATGTCCGACACCCACGGTTCCGCCCGCCCCCGACGCGCGCTCGGGCGCGGCCCGGGCCGGCCCGCCGCTTCGGTCGGGCCGGACGGGTCGCCGCCGCCGACGTCCGCCGCCGGGGCCGGATCCGGATCCGCCGATCCCGAGGCGGGGCCCGCCCCGGTCCGCGTCCCCGGGCCCGCCTCGCCCCCGCCCGCCGAGGCGCCGGCGCCGATTCCGGTACCGGACGACGGCACCGGCTTCCGGGTCAGCCTGGACAACTTCGAGGGCCCGTTCGACCTGCTCCTCGGCCTGATCACCAAGCACAAGCTGGACGTCACCGAGGTGGCGCTGTCCCGGGTCACCGACGAGTTCATCGCGCACATCCGGGCCCAGGGGCCGGACTGGGACCTCGGCCAGGCCACCGAGTTCCTGCTGGTCGCGGCCACCCTGCTCGACCTCAAGACGGCCCGGCTGCTGCCCGCCGCCGAGGTCGAGGACGCGGAGGACCTGGCCCTGCTCGAAGCCCGGGACATCCTGTTCGCCCGGCTGCTCCAGTACCGGGCGTACAAGCAGATCGCCGGCATCCTGGCGGACCGCTGGGCCGAGGAGTCCCGCCGGTATCCGCGCGACGTGCCGCTGGAGCCGCGCTACCAGGGGCTGCTGCCGGAGGTGGTGATCACCACCGACCTGGAGCGGTTCGCCCGGATGGCGGCCAAGGCGATGACGCCGAAGGCGCCGAAGGTGGTGTCCATCGAGCACATCCACGCACAGCGGGTGAGTGTGCGCGAGCAGGCGGCGATAGTGGTCGAGCGGCTGCGCCGGATGGGCAGCGCGACCTTCGCCGAGCTGGCCGCCGACGCGCCGGACACGCTGCACGTGGTGGCCCGGTTCCTGGTCCTGCTCGAACTCTTCCGCGAGTTGGCGGTGGGGTTCGACCAGGTCGAGGCGCTGGGGGAGCTGACCGTGAAGTGGATCGCGAGCGCCGCCGAGGACGTGGCGGTGAGCGCGGAGTTCGACGAATTCGACACCGTGCTGCGGGACGCGGACGAGGAGGAGGGCACGTGAACGACGACGGCCGGCGGCGCGAACCGGGACTCGAACCCGGGGGCGAACCCTTGGTCGACTCCGGGGTCGAATCCGCCGTGGGACCCGAGGCCGCCCCCGAGCACGATCCGCCGCCGGCGCCCGTCGAGGCCGCGGTGCCCGCTCCCCGGGCTGCGCGGGCCAAGACCCCGCCTCCCACCCTCCCGGTGTCCGACAGTCCGCTCGCGGCGGCCCTGGAGGCCGTCCTGATGGTGGTCCAGGAGCCGGTGTCCGAACACCTGCTCGCCGAGGTGCTGGAACACCCCCTGCGCGAGGTGGCCGCCACGCTGCGCACGCTGGCCCTGGAGTACACCACCCAGGGGCGCGGCTTCGACCTGCGCGAGGTGGCCGGCGGCTGGCGCTTCTACAGCCGTCCCGAGCACGCCGCCGCGGTCGAGCGCTTCGTCCTGGACGGGCAGCAGTCCCGGCTCACCCAGGCCGCCCTGGAGACGCTGGCCGTGGTCGCCTACCGCCAGCCGGTCAGCCGCGGCCGGATCGCCGCGGTGCGCGGGGTCAACTGCGACGGGGTGATGCGCACGCTGCTGGCGCGCGGGCTGGTCGAGGAGTACGGGGTCGAGTACGAGACCCAGGCCACGCTGTACCGCACCACCGAATACTTTCTGGAGCGGATGGGCCTGCGTTCGCTGGACGAGTTGCCGGAATTGGCCCCCTTCCTGCCCGAGATCGAGGCCCTGGAGGCCGAGGGCGGGGCCAGTCCGGAGCTGCTGCCGACCCGCGCGGCGTACCCGCTTGCGCGGAGCGGGGATACTGGGAGGGATACCGGGGCGGTGCACACCGATCCCGACGACGGCGAGACGACTACGGAAGATTGATGGCACCCACCAACAGGCAAGGCTCCGGCGGCAACGACCGAGGCAAGGAACGCTCGGTGAACAAGCGCGGGGGCACCGGGCGCGGCAGCAACACTCCGCAGCCCCGGCGGGTCGCCGACGACAACCGTCGCGGCGGCGCGGGTGGGCAGCCGAAGTCGGGCGCCGCGGGCGGCAAGGACCGCCGCCCCTCGGCGAGCACGGGTCGCCCCGACCGCCGGCCCACCACGATGCGCAACACCGAGCGCAACGAGCGGGAGAAGCAGGAGGGCGTGCGGCTGCAGAAGGTGATGGCCGACGCGGGCATCGGCAGCCGCCGGCACTGCGAGAACCTGATCGACGCGGGCCGGGTCCAGGTCAACGACGAGCGGGTCACCGAGCAGGGCATGCGGGTCGACCCGGACACGGTGGAGATCAAGGTCGACGGGATGCGCATCCCCACCCGCCCCGCCGAGACCTACATCGCGTTCAACAAGCCGACCGGCGTGGTCTCCACCATGTACGACCCGGACGGCCGGTTCACCCTCGCCGACTACATCACCGAGTTCGAGCAGCGCCTGTTCCACGTCGGTCGGCTGGACACCGAGACCGAGGGCCTGATCCTGCTCACCAACCACGGCGAGCTGTCCAACCGGCTCACCCACCCCCGCTACGAGGTGCGCAAGACCTACCTCGCCTCGATCCAGGGCCCGATCCCGCGCGACCTGGGCAAGCGGCTCAAGGACGGGGTCGAACTGGAGGACGGCGTCGCGCGCGCCGACAGCTTCCGGATCGTGGACAGCGTCGGCAACAACTACCTCGTCGAGGTGGTCCTGCACGAGGGCCGCAAGCACATCGTCCGGCGCATGCTGGCCGAACTGGGCTTCCCCGTCGAGCGCCTGGTGCGCACGCAGTTCGGCCCGATCCAGCTCGGCGACCAAAAGCCCGGCCGCACCCGCCGGTTGTCCAACGACGAGATCGGGCTGTTGTTCCGCCAGGTCGACCTCTAGGCCCTGGCCGGCGCCATCGGCACGGGCAGCCAACTGCCCTGACGGCCGCGGCAGTTCCACTTCCGGGTGGAACCGCTGCGGCCGTTGTTCGTATCTGGCCGATTCGGTTCCGCCGGACGGTGGGATGGTGCATCGTGGAAGCCCGCACGGGGGGTAGTGGCCGATAACGGTTCGGAACCGGGCGTGTTCCAGTGATCGCGAACGGTGCCCGCGACCCCCCGCACAGCTGCTAGAACGTTGCCGAACACCCGAGGTGTGCCCCGCGCACGGCGGGGCCGACAGCAGGGGGGACGCCACAGTGGTGCTGCCTGTCCGCCGGGGAGCGCCGCGGCCGGCGCCCTCCACACGGCGTTCACGACGGTCGGCCGGAGCGATCGTGCTCGGCGCGCTCGTACTCGCGCTCCTGCCCGGCGCCGCCCGCGCCGCCGACCCGCCGGGGGGAGATCCCAACCTCAAGGTCGCGCCGATCTCCTATGTGGTCCTGGTCGACGAGTCCGGCAGTCTCAAGGGCTCCGATCTGGACCGGGAGAAGGACGCCGCCGGCCTCGCCGCGATCGGCGAACTCTCGCCCGAATCCCGGGTCGGCATGGTCGGCTTCGGCAGCGGCGCCGGATTCAAGCCCGCGGTGGACGTGGTCTGTCCGATGATCCCGGTGTCCGACCCGGCCGCGGCCGGGTGCGCCGGCAAACTGCGCCCGCGCACCGACCAGGAGGGCAACAACACCGACATCCCGGCCGCGATCAAGCAGGGCGTGAGCATGCTCCGCTCCGCGCCGGCCGGGCAGCCCAAGGTCTTGTTCATCACCACCGACGGCGCGATGTCCGTGCAGCCGAACGAGGGCTACGGCGCCGACGCCGCGCGGATCCCGGGCGAGTTGGACAAGGCGCTGACCAGTGCGCTGGCCGAGGCCAAGGCGGCGGGCGTACAGATCTGGCCACTGGGTTTCGGCGCCGGGATCGACACCGCGCAGCTGAACCGGATCGCGAGCGGCGGGGCGCCATCCTTCTGCTCGGCCCGCCCCGAGGACGCGCCGAAGGCGTCGGTGATCAAGGATTCGGGCGAGGTCGTCCAGACGCTGCGCAAGGCGTTCGGCAGCGCGCGCTGCGCCGGGGTGACCCAGACCGCCTCGACCGACGTCAACGGCGAGGCCGACCTGGAGGTGACGATCCCCGCGATCGCCACCGACGTGGTCATCCAGGTACAGAAGGCCAACCCGGACATCGACGCCACCTTCTTCGACCCCGACGGCAAGCAGGTCGACGCCGCGCCGGGCACCGAGCGGCGCGGACAGGGTTCGCGGACCGAGACGCTGCGGGTGTCCGACCCGATCGCCGGCAAGTGGCGGATCCACCTCAAGGCGCGCGCCGGCGCATCCGGGCCGGTCAGCGCGGCGGCGTTGTGGCAGGGCGTGGTCAAGTCCTACGTGCAGCTCAACCCGCCGCAGCCGAGCGTGGGCGAATCGGTCCGGTTCAGCGTCTTCCTCCAGACCCGGGAGAAGAACCTCACCGATCCCGCCGCGCTCAAGGGCGTCACGGTGGCCGGGCACGTCGAGGGGGCCGGCCTCAAGGCCGACATCCAGCTCAAGGCCGGTGACAAGGGCGAGTTCTACAGCGACTACCGCATCCCCGGCGGCACCGCGGGCGATGTGCGCTTCACCGGCACCATCACCGCGCCCGGCGTGACCGGCGCCCAGGAGGTCAAGACGGTCACCCTGGGCCAGGGCCCGGCGGCCGTGGGCGTCGAACTCAAATGGGGCGACACCACCATCGAACCCGGCGGCAGCGTCGCCGGCACCGTGCAGTGGAAGGTCACCGACGGCAAGCCGCACACCCTGCGGGTGGTCGCCGACTTCCCGCCGAACGTCGGCATGCGGATCACCGGCGGCGAGCAGCGGGTGAGCGCCGGCTCCGACGCGTTCGGCTTCAAGCTGACCTTCGGCGACAACATCGCCAAGGGCGACCACACCGGCCGGGTCCGGGTGGTGGACACCAGTGACGGCGACAAGGTCCTCGCCGACACCACCCGCACCATCACGGTCGAGCCGCCGCCGGGCTTTTGGGACCGGTACCTGTGGCTGGTGATCGGGGCCGTCGTGCTGATCGCGCTGCTGCTCGGCCTGTTCGGCTACCTCGCCAAGCGGCGCGGGCGGGCCCGGCGGATCGGGCCGATCGTGTTGCGCCTGTACCGCGACGGGCAGCAGATCGGGGTGGAGACCCGGCCGCTGGACGAGCGCGCCGAGGCGATGTGGTTCAAGCTCGACACCACCGCCTTCCCGCCGCAGTTGATCCCGCTGTACCAGCACGAACCCGGAACCGCGTGGACCGTGCGGCGGACCGCCGCGACCGGCACCCTGGACGTGGAGACCCCGCTCGGTACACGTCTGCAGTTGGACATGGGCCGCCCCACCGAGATCGAACCCGGACTGGCGCTCGGCTTCGCCGACGAGCGGGTGCAGGCCGGGCCGGCCGACGGGGCGGGCGGTGCCGCCGATCCGTACGGCGGCGGCGGGGGTTCCGCCGACCCCTACGGCGGCTACGGCGCGGCCGCGCCCACGGCCGCGCCGCCGCGACCGTACGGCGGCGAGGGGACCTACGGCGCGGAACGGCCGTACAACCCCTACAGCCCGTACGGTTCGGGACCGGCCGCGGAGCCCGGCTCGGGTCCCGGGGCGAACCCGGGCCCCGACGACACCACGTTCGGCTACGGACCACCGCGTTAGTCCCCGGCGCGGGGTCGAAGGCACCTGAACTCGCACGTCACGCACTTTTCGAGGAGGGCCCGTGGCAGCGCAAGGCCGCAGGGGCATGTCCATCCACCAGTCCATGCTGTTCGTGGGCCTGGGCGGTACCGGATGTCTGATCGGAGCCGAACTCGAGCGACGGCTGCGCGAGGAGTTGTGCGGCGCGGACGGCACGGGGCTGATGCAGCGGCTCGGTGGCCAACTCGCCCCGTACCAACTGCCCAACTGCATCCAGTTCGTCTACGCCGACCTGAACGAGAACGAGTTGCAGCGGCAGCGGTTGCGCGCCGCGCCGCCCGCGCACCGGGCCGCCGCCGACCGCAACGCGCACCTGACCACCCAGCTCGTGCCGCCGCTGAACACCTATCCGGAAGTGGCCCGTTCGCTGCGGATCAACGCGGCGGAGGAGACCATCCCCTGGCTGCCCGCCCGCGAGGGCGAGCCCCGGGTGACCCCGCTGCGGCGCGGCGCCGGGCAGTTGCCCACCGTCGGGCGCGCCGCCCTGTTCGAGACCTTCCGGCACGGACTCGCGCCCGCCATGGACCCGCTGCGCCGTGCGGTCGGATTGATCAGCAACGGCAACGACCACCTGATGGCGCTCAGCGGCAGCCAGAACAACCGCAACACCTGCGACGTGTTCGTCGCCTTCTCCATCGCCGGCGGCACCGGGTGCGGGATCTTCTACGACTACCTGCACCTGATCGGCGAGGCGTTCTCGCAAGGCTACGACGGGATCAAGATCTACCCGCTGGTGCTGATGCCGTCCGCGTTCGACGAGGAGCGCGGGGGCGGGCGGCCCGCCGTGCTCAACGCCGGACGTGCGCTGCTCGACCTGTTCCAGCTGGTCGACGACCAGAACGGGCAGTACGCGCAGGAGGAGTTGGACACCGGCCTGGGCGCGCCGGCGGGCAACCTCGCGGTGCGCTACCCCGGTCTGGAGTCGACCCGGCTCAAGGCCGGCACCGTGCAGACCGGCTTCCTGTTCAGCCGCACCAGCGGCATCGAGCGCGAGGACCTGCACCGCTCGGTGGTCTCGCTGGTGATGTCCCTGATCGGGACCGGACTCAACGCCGGCGGGCCGGAGTTGGAGAACGCGGTCGTCCAGGGCGACCTGTACCAGTCGTTCGCGGACAGCTTCATCAACGAGGGTGTGCGACGCGAGGTGCCCGCACCCAGCGGGATCGGCGCCTGCGGGGTCTCCACCAGCCTGGTCGCGTCGATGACCGTGCCGGTGGACGAACTCGCCGACATCGTGGCCGGTCGGCTGCTCGCCCAGGCGGTGCGCGATCTGACCTCGGACGTGCGGGTGTCCGCCGAGGCCAACCTGGAGCAGATCAAGTCGTTCATGTCGGTGTCGGGCCTGAGCGAACTGTGGTTGTGCGCACCGCCGCACGTCGCCGACCCCGCGCCGGCCAAGGGCGCCGCGGGCATCATGCAGGCGCTCAACGCCCGAACCCGGGCGATGGAACAGGCGTTGCGTCAACAGGAGGCGCAACTGCGCACGCATACCGCGCAGTTGGCCGAGGAGTTCAACCACGCTCGCGGAATCCGCCAACTCCTGGCCGACGGTGACCTGTTCCGGGCCCGGCGAGTGCTCTTCGGCGACCGGCGGCTCTACCACGACGCCGACCGGCCCGGGGTCGCCGGTCTGCTCGCGCACTGCAGCACCGAGCCCACCCCGCCGGCCGGGGTCAACGTCAACGCGCCGCACATACCCGCCATCAAGGACCGCGCCGGCGGGGTGGTCAAGGCCAAGTGGGGCGACCCCGAGGTGCAGCGTGCGCTGGCCACGCAGCAGCGCTGGTTCGAGTGGCGTTCGCGGCGCAACTGGCATGCCCAGTGGGGCGCCCAGGCCGAGGTATGGGACCGCAAGATGGTCTACCTGCGGCATGTCGTGGACGGTCTCGCCCAGGCGTTCAACGACCACCGCGACACCGAGGAGGCCAACTTCTCCCGGGCCACCCGCGAGTTGTACCGGCAGCGCTCCGGCGTGTCCTACCTGCTGCCGCCGCAGGGCAACCTGGAGTCGTTCTACCGCCAGGTGTTGCGCCGCTTCGTGGACCGCGAACGGCTGCCCGAGACGTCCGGCGCCGCGCAGATCGTCGGCAAGCTCCTCGGCGCGGGCATCTGGCAACGCGCCTACGAGATGGGCGAGGAGCGCGAGGGCGGCCCGGCCGCGGTCACCTACGTGCGCGACCAGATCAAGCAGCAGGTCAAGACCCTGTTCGTACAGGCCGGCGAGCTGAACGCACAGCCGCTGCTGCCGCCGGTGCGCGACCTGCTCACCCGCGCCGCCACCAAGCGCGGCGCCTCGGTGGGCGAGGAGGACCTGGAACAGTTCGTGCAAAAGCTCGCGGGCATGTTGCCCAACGGCTTCTCGCCCGAGGGCAGCGGCGAGCTCAAGGTGCTGATCGCGCACCCGGGCACCGCGCACGATGCGGACGTGCGGCAATACCTGGAACGGATGCTCAACATTCCCAACGAGCCGTCCCGCAAGATCGAGTTCCGCGCGGTCGAGCAGGAGTCGATCGTGGTGGTGCTCTTCCGCAGCGCGATGAGCCTGACCGAGGTGCCCGAGGTGCGCCAGGTGCTCGCGCAGTGGTCGCGCTCGCTGGACCGGCAGGATCCGGTCGACTTCCTCAAGTGGCGGCAGCGGCTCGGCTTCACCTACGACTGGCTGGCCACCACCGAGGGCCATCGGGCCTACATCCTGCACCGGCTGTTGTGCGCGATGTGGAACGGCCAGGTCGAGGTGGCGCGCGGGGACCGGTCCTCGCCCGAGGTGGTCGACATCCGGCTGCCGCACGGGTCGACGGTGATGAAGCTGCCGCTGCGCCCGTTCGACCGGGCCTCCTCGTGGGGCAGCCTGCTGCGCGCCTACGAGGAGTGGACACTGACCGACGACGCTTCGGTGCGGCGGGAGTTCGCCAAACAGCTGATGCTCACCTACCCCGAGGGGCTGGGCTCGCGCGTGCGCGAACCGGCGCCGCTGTACCGGCACTTCGTGCACGAGGTGGCCCCGCGCCAAGTGCGCACGCTGCAGGAGCTGCGCGATCGGCTGCCCGAGCGCAGCCGGGGCTGGGCGGAGGAGCTGCTGCGGCTGTGGGAGGTCACCCTGCCCGCCGCGCTCGACCTGTCGTTCTCGCACCAGGGCGCCAACCGGGACTCGTTGCGCGAGCTGGAGTATCGGGACGAGGAGGACGGGGGCTACCCGGGCGCGGGGTACGACGACGCGCGCGGGGACGGGTGGGATCGCGCGGCGGACGAGCGCGGCCGGGAGCGGGACCGCCGGCGGGACGAGCGCGACGACGCGTGGGACCGGGAGGCGGACGAGCGGGCTCGGGCGCGGGAACGCGACCGGGACCGGGACCGGGACGAGCGTGGTGCGGAGTGGGAGCGGCGCGGGCCCGAGCGGGTGCGGGACGAGCGGGATTCGTGGGACGAGCGGAATGCGCGGGATGTACGGGAGGGGCGCGGTCTTCGGGATCGGCGGGACCGGCGGGACGGGCCCGATGCGCGGGACGTGCGTGATGCGCCGGAGGTGCGGGGTCTTCGCGGAGAGCGCGATCCGCGCGAAGTTCGGGACGTGCGCGAGGTGCGGGACGAGCGGGACCGGGTGCGCGAGGACCGGGAGCGGGAGCACGAAGTCCGGGACCGGGAGCGGCGCGAGGCGCGTCGGCCCCGGGAGGATCGTGCGGACCCGCGGGAGCAGGAGCGCGAGTGGCGGCCCGTTCGGGAGCCGGATGGCCCGGTGTTCGAGAAGGAGGACCGGGAGCGACGGGACGTACCGGAGCCGCGCGGCCGGGACGCGTGGCGCGACGCGGACCCGCCCGAGACGACCCGACCGAGCCTGGACAAGCCGGCGCCGCGGCGCGACGACCGGGACGACCGCGATGCCCCGGAGCGCCGCGGGCGGACCGGGCGGGACGACCCCTACGACCCGTATCCGCCGGCGCTGCCGCGCGCGGATCGGGACGCGCGCGGAGCCCGGGACGCGTACGACCCGCACGCCGCGCGGGATCCGTACGACCCGCACGACCGGCCCGGCCCGGGCGAGCCGGATCCGGACGACGGCACGATCCGCCTCGACGGCCTGGACCGCACCCGGCGGCTCGACCCGCCCGAGGACCACGACGAGCGCGAACTGCCCGGGGGTGGCTGGTGACCGACACCGCCGTTCCGGGCGCGGGCGTCCCGCGCCCGCTGGTGATCGTGGTCGACCTGCGCACCGAGTACGACACGGTGATGGCGGCCCGGACCTTCGCCGACGTGCAGACCGCCTACGCCCGCACCCGGGTGCCCGCAGGGACCCGCAACGTGGACGCCGACCGGGTGCTCGTGCTCGACTCCGTCGACGAGTTGGTGGCGCACCGGCACGCGTACGAGCGGATCTTCGCCGGCATGTACAGCAAGGTCGTGTGCGTCGCGGTCGGCGCGCCCGTGGACGGCTCGATCGTGCTGCGCCGGCCCGGCCAGCTCGCCGGCAGCGACGCGGCCACGCTGTGGGTCGGCGACGTCCGGGGCACCGAGTGGGCGCCGGGGCGGGCACCCGGCGTGGTGCTCACCCCCGACGACGCGGACGCGCTCGCGCCGCTGGTCGACGTGCTGAGCCAGCCCGAGGTGTTCGACCAGGTGCTCGCCGGGGTGACCGAGATGCCCCGCTCGATCGCCGCCCCCGGGATGAACGTGTTCGTGCACCGGATCCGGGACGACGCGGTACGGCGGGCCCGGATCCGCGCCGTGCAGCGGCTGGCCGGCGCCGAGGGTGGGGTCGACGAACCCTGGCCGGAGCCGTTGGCGGCGCTGGCCGACGAGCAGGGCGCCGGGTTGGCCACGACCACCGGCGGGGTGCGCGAGTGTGTGCGGCCGGACGGGGCGCTCGGGGTGCGATGGGCGCATGCCGAGCAGGGGTTCAAGCGGGCCCAGCAGCGGCTGACCGTGCTGGCCGCGCCGGTCGCGCTCTACGGCTCGGCCGGGCGCGGCGGGCGCTCGATCGACGGTGAGATCGCCGACGCGGCGACCGTGCTGCGCGACTACCGGGACCTGGTCCGGCAGACCGTGGGCCGGGGCGCGGCAGGCTTCGACGCGGACGGGCGGGCCTGGCTGGACCAGGTCGGCGTGGTGATCCCGGAGCCGCCCGGGCTCGGCGCGAACTCGGTGGCCGCGGCCCTGTACACCCGTACCGCCGCCGCATTCGACCGTCCCGAGGGGCTGCGCGGGCTGGCCGAACGGCTGCGCGAACTCGCCGACCGGATCACCCCCGGGGCGGGCGCCGCCCGGGCCCACGAGGTGGACCAGAGCTGCTCGGACGGCTTTTTGACCCGCTACCTGCGCCCGGCCGCGTTCCCGCTCGGCCCCGGCCATGTCGGCATCGTCGGCGGCCTGCTGCTCGGCGCGTTCCTGACCGCCCTGTGGCCCGCCTTCGGCGTGGTCGGCGGGGGGCTCGCGGTGGTGCTCGCGCTGCTCGGGTCGATCCTGATCACCGCCCGGCGCCCGGACCGCGAGGGCCGGGCCGTGCTGCCGCCCGAGGCGCTGCCGATGATCGTGGTCACCGGCCTGGTCGCGCTTGTCGGCGCGGTCTGCGGGGTGCTCGCGGGGCGGGCCTGGGATCCGCCGACCGGCGTCGGGCCCCTGGCCCTGGTGCTCGGCCTGGGTGTACTGCTCGTGCTGCCCGGCCTGGACTGGCGGTTGCGGGTGCGGCACTGGGAGCGCGTGCTCGGCCTGGGCGCGGCCACCCGCGCGCTGCACGGGCTGCACGCGCTGCTCGTGCGCACGGTGTGGAACGACTGGGCGCTGGCCGGTCCGCGCCGCGAGGCGGTGGACCGGGCCACCGTGCTGGCCGCGTTGCTGGAGGAGAGCGCCACGCTTTTGACCGACGATGCGGCCGCGCTGGAGCGGCAGTTCACCGGCGAGCCGGCCGGACCGGATCCGGCCGCGCAGAACTTCGGCACCGGCGGCCACCCGACCCCGGGCTTCCTCGGCGCGCCGCCGTATCCCGGCGCGGAGTCGTTCGGCACGGGCGGCCATTCGGCCCCCGGCCGGCCGGCGCCGCCGTCGGGCCCGCCGCCGGGCGCGGCCGGGGCGAGCCTGTACGACACCGTGCTCGGCGACCTCGTGGACGCGCTGCATGCCGCGTTCGAGCCGCTGTGGTCGCTCCTGGAGCGCGACCCGGCGGAGGCCTCCCGGCGCGGCGCGGCGCCCGAACTGCGGCCCGTGCTGCGCGCGTACACCGACCACCTCGCGCACAACGGGGTACAGGCCGCGCCGCCGTTCGGCCGGCAGGGCCAGGACCGCCCGCACGTCGGCGAGGCGGTCGGCGGCGACGCAGACCGCATCGCCGAACTGCTCGGGCAGCCCGCGGCGCACTCGATGTTGCAACTGTGCGCGAGCGACCAGTTGGTCCTGCTCGACCACGCGCCGACGCACACCGTCAGTGTGCGCTTCGCCCCGCGCGGGGTGCGCCCCGCCGTGCGCGAGGCGCTGCGCGAGCGCCGCGCCGGGCACACGATCGAGCACGAACTGGTGTGGACCGGCGGCGGCCGGATGGCCGGTGTGCTGCGCCTGCTGCCGCTGCTGCCCGGCTCGGTGGACGACGCGCGGATCTGGGAGGAGAGCGCCGGCGGCGCCGACCGACCCGGTGCGGGTGACGACCGGTACGACGGCGGATGGGCGCCGTGAGCGGGGGCACGGGGCAGGCGGGCGAGCCGTCGGGCGAGGGCAAGCTCGGCTACACCGACCCCGAGGGCTATTCGGTGGAGCGCCGGGTCGAGTTCGGCCCGGACCGCCCGGCCCCACCCGGGCAGCCGTTCCGGATCCGCGACGTGCGCGACGTGGAGGACGGCAGCGTCTTCGTGCAAAAGCGGCTCGGGCGGCTGGACCCGCGGCGCCGGGTGGGCGCCGAGGCGAGCCTGGAGACCGAGATCCGGGTGCTGCTGCGCCTGGTGCGCACCTTCGGCGGCGCCGGGTATCCGCGCGAGCTGGTCCGGGTGGCCGGGCACGACTTCGACGGGGTCGAGCCGTTCCTGCTCCTGGAGGCGAGCCCCTGCCCGCCCGCCGAGGACGTGGTGGGCAAACTCCTCAGCGAGGAGCAGGACGCGTTCCGCCGGGCGATCTTCCGTACCGTGCGCTACCTCGAGTCGGCCGGCGTCGTGCACGGCGACCTGACCCCGAGCAGCGTGCGCTGGCAGCGCGAGCAACGCCGGCTCCAAGTGGTCGACTTCGGGCACGCGGCGCTGGCCGGCGAGCCGCGCAGCAGCCTGGGCACCGCCATGTGGGCCGCGCCGGGGCCGCTGCGCGGGCCCGGGCCGGCCGATCCGCGTGACGACGTCTGGTCGGCCGCGCAGGTCGCCTACCACGTCACCACCGGACGCCCGATCCGCCAGGGCCGCGTCCCGGTCGGCGTGGAGACCCAGGGCCTGCTGCTCGACCTGTTCCAGGGCGTGTTCGAGGCGGAGGCGGTGCGCCGCCCGGGCGCCGCCGAACTGCTGCGCCGACTCGGCGAACCGGACCCGTACGTGGCGGGCCACGCCCAGTACGACCCGCTCGCCGAGGGGCGGCGCGGCTACGAGGCGGCGATGGAGCGCAAACGGCAGCGCATGCCGCTGCCCGGGCAACCGCAGCCGGCGCACCGGGCGGGAACCCGGGACCGACCGCCGCCCGTGCTGCCGCCCAGGCCCCCGGAGCCACCGGGCAGGCCCGGCGAGCCGCCGAGGACCGGTCGGTTTCGGCTCTTCGGGAAGGACCGGATGGGGTGAACGTGACGGGCCGGGTCGGACCGGGCGCATCGGATGAGTCGAACGCGACGGCAGGTGAGGTCGGCTGATGTTGCATCAGATCGTGTACCGCTGGGACCCGGACGGGCTGCTCGGGCGCCGCGGCATCGTTCCGGTCGCCACCTCGCTGGGCCGCGACGAGGTGTTCGGTTGGCACACCCGCACCGGGCTGGCCGAGGCGGTCACCATGGACTACGGCGACCCCGCGTGCCCGGCGTCCAGCGTGTGTCTGCTCGACACCCCGCTCGGAGTGGCGCTGATCCGCCGGGAGTTCTCCGCCGACGCGCGCCGCCAGCGGCTGAACAACTCCGCCCACGTGCTGGTCGGCCCCCGGGACTCGATCGCGCCGTTCGACGCACTCGCGTGGGGCTCGCTGGAGCGGCGCGCGCCCGGGGCACTGGACCTGGACCGGGTCCAGCCGGGCTACGGCCTCAAACCGCTGCCCGACGAGCGCCTGGCCGCGGCCTTCGAGGTCGCCGCCGGCGACCTGCACGAGCAGTCCCAACGACTGGCCGACCCGCTCGAAGTGCTCGTCGCCGCCGTGCTGCGCCGCCCCCGGGCCCGGCTGGCCCTGCTGCCGGCCGGCGCCGAGGACGCCACCGTGCTGCTGTGGGGCCTGCAACACCTGCTCACCGCGCTGCTCCCGGGACCGTGGACGTTCTCCACCTTCGAGGTCGACGACGCGCTCGACGACCCCAACGGGGCGCCGCGCTTCATCGCGCTGCCCCGGGTGCCGTCCGGTCCGCCCGGGCCGCGCGTGCGGGTCGATCTGACCGGCCACGGCGAGCCGTTCGACCCGCACCGCGAACTGGCCCGGCGGATCGTCCGGCACTACGTGGGCTCCGGCTGGGCGGGCTTCCACCGGCTGCTCAACGTCCCCACCGAGGTGCACACGCTGCCCGAGGCGGACCGGGTGAACGCGATCCGGCAGCGGCTGGACGCGCTCGGCACCCGTCAGGAGGCCCGGACCACCCGACCGCGCGAGGAGTCGGCGATGGGCCAGGCGCCCGGGCCGGTCGGCGCCCCGCCCGGGACCACCGGCCCGTCCGCCGGCCGGACCGAACCGCGCGACACCCGCGAGCCCACGCGCGGGGCGAGCGAGACGATCACCGTCGTCACCCCGTCCCCCGGCGCCCCGGCGGCCGATCCCACCGACTCGAATCGACCCGTGGTGCGCTGCCCCTTCTGCCTGGACCTGGTCCGCTGGAACGAGAACGACCTCTACGAGCGCGACGCGCGGCTGCGCTACGCACGGGTCGACCTGAGCACGGTCACCGACCCGGTCAAGCGGCACGACCGCATGATCACCACCTTCATGCGCTGCCCCAACCCCACGGGCGACGAGGAGCGCGAGCACTTCCTGCCGACCAACTACATGATCCACGAACCGCCGCTGGTGGTCGGGCTGATCGGCGACGGCCTCTCCGGCAAGACCCACCTGCTGGCCGCGATGATCGCCGAGATCGACGCCGGCGGGCTGCGCCAATACGGGGTGACACACGTGCCGGTGGACGCCGGCCACCATCAGGAATACCTGCGGGACCGGGTCGACCTGTTGCAGCGCGGACAGATGCTCGCGACCACGGTCAACCACCAGGGAAACCTCGTGCAGTTCGCCGACGCGCTGCTGCTGCGCGCCGGCGGGCGGACCCGGCCGATCGCCTTCTTCGACGTCAGTGGCGAGGACCTGGCCCGAGGCGGCCGGGAGATGCAATTCCTGGCCGCCGCCGACGCGTTCGTGTTCGTGGTGGACCCGGTGGTCGCGGTCGACCTGCCGGAGCTGCGCCGGCTGACCCGCGACGGCGAGGACACCGCGGGCCTGCGCCGGGGCGACCGCACCTTCGCCGCCGTGATGGACCGGCTGCCGCGTACGGCCGCGCTGCTCGACCAACCGGTCGCCGTCGCGGTCACCAAGTCCGACCTGATCCGTTTCGAGCCGCCCGTGGACGCCTGGTTGGGCTCGCAGCCGCCCCGACCCGGGGTGGTGGACCCGGCCCGCACGGACGCGGAGAGCCGCGACGTGTACTCGTTCCTGTACGCGCACGACGCCGGCGCCTGGCTCAGCCCGTTCGAGGAATTCCGGCGCTGCACCATGCACTTCGTTTCGGCGACCGGCGCGCGTGAGCGGGACGGGCACTTCCCCGGCGGCATCCGCCCGCGCCGGGTTCTGGAACCGGTGGTGTCCATCCTCGCGATGTGCGGCATGCTCGATCAGGCCGACATCGAGCGGGTGGGGGTGTGAGATGGCATCGGACGGGGTGGGCGCCACAGAGGATCGACTGGACGAGATCGTCTATCGCTGGAGCTACGAACACCTCCTGGGCGGTCGCGGTATGGGTCCGGTCGCCACGTCGCTGGGTCTGAACGAACTCCGGGACTGGCACGGCGGCTTGGAGCAGCACGTCTCGATGGACCGCTCGCTGCCGGAGACCCCCGCCTGGAGCTTTTGCCGGGTACGCCTGGAGAACCGGCACGCCCTGGTGTTGCGCGAGGCCGCGGTCCACGCCGGCAACCGACCGGGAACCAACGCGCACGTCCTGGTGGACCCCGAACTCAGCGTCGCGGCCCACACGATGCTGGCCACCGCCTGGCTGCACGAGGAGCGCGGCGGCGGGCTCACCGGGTCCAGGACCCCGCTCGCCGAGGTGCCCGAGAACGTACCGCTGCGCGGCACCACGATCCGCCCGGAGGCGTTCGACCCGGTCATCCAGGGGCAACTGCGCGAGCGGGCCCGGGCCCGGCCGGAACTCCTCGAGGTCGTGCTCGCGGCCGTACTGCGCGACCATCGCCGCACCTTCACCCTGCACCAGAACGACGTCGGCGCGGACATGGTGCCGCTGTTGTGGGGCGTGTTCGACCTGGCGCAGCCGATCGCGCCCGGGATGTGGACCTTCTCCACCTACGAGACCAGCGACGCGGCGCTGAAGCCGCGCTTCGTCCTGGTCCCGCGCTGGCCGAACGCGCCGGAGCCGGCCAACCGGCTGCGGATCGACCCGCGTGCCGAACCGCAGCCGGGGCAGGACGTGTTCCGCGACGCCGCCGGGCTGCTGGTGCAGCTGTACTGCACGCGTCCGTGGGCCGAGGTGGATGGGCTGCTGGCCCGGATCGAGACGGCGATCGGCGCCGACGGGGCGTCGTATGGGGAGGTCGCCGATCTGGTGCTGGCGCTCGAATCGGACGCGACCAGGCTGACACCGGCGGTCGCCGCCGCGCCGCGCGAGAGCCGGGCGCCGCAGCCGCCCCGGGCCGCGCAGCCGCCGCGGGCACCGCAGGCAACGCGGGCACCGCAGGCACCGCCCGAGCCGCCCGTGCCGCCCGTGCCGCCTGGGCCTCAGGCCGACGCCGAGCGGTGGGAGAACGGCTACACGGAGACCTGGATCAACGGGAGCGAGGACGACGAGCCGGACTCCGCGGGCGAGCCCGGTGGCCCTACCGAGCAGGATCGGTACGGCAGGGGCGCCGCGTCGGGGTACGCGCGGCCGGGCCAATCGCCGCCCGGGCCCGGGCAGCCGGGTTCGGCGCCGCCGGGGTTCGGGCGATCCGGGCAGGCCGACGCGTGGCGGGTGGGCGACGGGGCGAACCGGGCCGGGCCGATGCCGGCGTACCGTCCGACGGTGGGCGGCGACGCAGCGGTGCCGCCCCGCCCGGATCGGCTCGCCCCTGCGCCGGGCGCGTCCCCCCGCCCCGAGTCCGGCTCGGGCGGCCGTCCGGTGTTGCCCTCCGACGGCCCGACGGGCCGACTCGCGCGCGGCACGTGGGACCAGGGGGAGTGGGAACGCCTGGGCGCCTCCCGCAACGGCTACACCGTGCTGGGGGTGGCCGACGGGCTGCTGGCCCGGAGCAACGGACACGAGACGAACGAGTTCCGCGACGTACTCACCCGGGTCGACTCCGCTTCGCTCGCGGTTGCGCTGCTGCTCGCCCGGCCGCCGCTGCTGGCCCCGGTGGTGTACCGGCTGGATCGGCTCCTGCATCCCGCCTACGGCGACGGCGGCCGGCCGGAGCGGCACACCAGGCAGACCTACGCGACAGTGCTCGGCCGGCTGCACGAGGACATCAACACCCTCGACACCTGCGGCGCCCCGAGGGAGACGCTGTGTCGGGTGGTGGAGATGCTGGCCCGGCTCACCGTGGCCGAGGTCAAGCGGCCCAGATTCGGCGCCGATGTGCTGTCCACGCTGGCCGTCGACGTCGCGGGCACGGTCTGGGCCCTTCGGACGTCTTTGCGGGTGTGGGCGGATTATCAGAACGTGCTCGTGGACGTGCTGTGTTCCTCCCGCCATCGCGAGCCGTTTCTGCTCGAGATGGGGCGACTGACCGTGGAGAGCTTCCAGACCATGCCGCACAGGACGGGACCGTAGCCATGACGGCACGCACGGCACGCACGGCGCAGCCGGGAGGGAACCAGCCGCCGACCGGGGCCGAGGCGGACGGGTTCCGCCAGATCGTCTACCGACGCCAGGACGACAGCCTGCTCGGCGGGCGCGGCCTGGGGCCGATCGCCTCCTCCGTGTCCCGGGACGAACTGTTGGGCTGGCACGACGAGTTGCGCGAGCATGTGGCGGTCGACGCGGAGGACCGGGGGGCGCCGGTGACCAGCGTGGCGCTGGTGCACACCGGTCGCGGCGCGGCGGTGGTCCGGCGCGAGTACGTGGTCGACGGGAACAACGCCCGCGTGTTGCTCGACCCCGGCCGCGATCTGGGCCCGCATGCCGCGCTCGTGCTCACCCAGGAGGCCGTGTGGGCGGGGGAGCCGGCCCTGGAGGACATCCCGCGCGGCTACGGACTCGCGCCGCTGGCCCCGGACTTCGTGGCCGCCGCGCTGGATGGGCACGCCGAGCGGCTGCGCGGCCGGGCACGCGAGCAGGCCTACCTGTTGGAGGTCGCGGTCGCCGCCGTGCTGCGGCATCCGGGCCGGTTCTTCTCGTTCCGGCAGGCGGACGTGGGGATCGATCCGGTGCCGATGTTGTGGGGGTTGTCCGACCTGCTCCTGTGGCTGGTGCCGGTGTCCTTCACGTTCTCCACCTTCGAGACGCTGGACCACTCGGGCAAGCCGAGGTTCGTGGTGCTGCCGCGCCGGCCGCGCGACGCGCAGCCGTGGGCGGGCCGCTACCGGTTGGTGGTGGGGGAGGAGCCCAAGGCCGGTTCGGACGTGCACGCGCACGCGGCGGCGCTGCTGGTGAGCCGGTACACCGACACCGATTGGCCGGGGATCCACCGGCTTCTGGAGGGCATGCGCGACCTGCGGCCGCTGCCGCACGAGCGGGCCGAGGAGCGGTCGCGGGAGATCTGCGCCCGGTTGGGACGGCGCGGCTCGGGCGCTGGGTCCGGGTCGGGTGCGGGGTCGGGTGCGGGGTCGAGTGCGTCGGTGGGCGCGCCGATGCCGCCCGCGCGTGCGCCGTTGTTCGAGCCCGCGCCGGTGTCGGTGCCCGCGCCGACGCGCGCCGCCGCCGCGCCCGCGCCGGTTCGGGATAGGGGGCCGGCGATCGAGAAGGCGCTGGTGCCCGCGGCGGAGCGGGTACGGCAGGGCGGCGTGGCGGCGCGGGGCGAGCGGGAGCCCCGGGTGGTGACCGTGTCCACGGCCGAGGAGGAGCCGGCGTTCCCCTACCCGGCGGAGCCGTCGGCTCCCCGGGCCGCGCCGACCGTGTCGCCGCCCCGGTCGTCGTTGCCGTACTCGGCTCCGGCCGCCGCGAGCGCGGAGCCCGCGGATGTGACCTGGTACGCGGACGACGGTGCGGTGTTCGAGGAGATCGAGGACGCTTTCACCGGGCCGTGGCCGGGCTTCGAGGAGGAGCGCGGCGAACTGCCGATACCCGCGCTGCCGCACACCGACGACGACCTCGACGCGGACCCGGACGCCGAGCCGCGCGCCGAGCCGGGCGCGGTCGGTGGACCCGAGAGCCCGCCGACCCCGGGCGCGCCGCCGACCAGCGCCGGGAACGCGCCGTGGAGCGTGTGGGCCGAATTCGGCATTCCGGACACCGAGGTGAACAAGATACGGCGCGCGGTCAAGCGCCTTCCGGACAAGCCGACGTTGCGCGAACGGGCGCTCGGCGGCGGCGCGGCCAAGACCGAGATCGCCACGATCGACAACATCGTCACCCTCGCAGTCGCGTTGCGGTTGGCCGACCTGCGGGTGTTGCCGGTGATCGCGGACCGGTTGACCACGCGCCTGGAACAGCGCCGCCGCCAGCTCGCCCCCGAGGCGTGGAATCCGGATGACATGCGGGCGATGCGGGAAACGGTGCTGGACGCAGAACAGTTCGGGGACCGTCTGGAGGCGGCCGGCGCGGGCGAGAAGCGCACCCGCAAGCTGCTCGAACAGCTTCTCGTGGTGGTGCTGGCCCCCAAGACCGACACGAAGGGGGTGCTGCGCCAGATCGCGATCTGCGTACTCTCCGACCGCCGGGACCGGTCCCCGAACCCGCTGATCGAGGAAATCCTCCTCAACAGCCAATGGGGCGAAGACTTCCGCACCGAACTCGGCCGCCGCTGGTCCGAACAGAACCCACCCCGCTGAAGCCTCCCGGCGAGGGGGCGGGGCGCCGGGTTCGGAAAAAGATTCTTCGGTCGGTGGTGTCGAGATCGTGTGGCCGGCTTCGTCCCCGGGGTGAGCGCGACCACAATGGGCGCACCGGTATCGAGGAGAACGATCATGGCCAAGTACCTGCTGCTCAAGCACTACCGCGGCGCTCCGGCCTCGGTCAACGACGTGCCGATGGACCGTTGGACGCCGGAGGAGATCTCCGCGCACGTGGGATACATGAACGACTTCGCGGACCGGCTGAAGGAGACCGGCGAGTTCGTCGACAGCCAGGCGCTGACCCCGCAGGGGGCGTGGGTCCGGTACGACGGCGAGGGGCGTCCGCCGGTCACCGACGGCCCGTTCGCCGAGACCAAGGACCTGATCGCCGGTTGGATGATCATCGACGTCGACACCTACGAGCGCGCCGTCGAGCTGGCCGGGGAACTGTCGGCCGCCCCCGGCGCGGGCGGCAAGCCGATCCACGAATGGCTGGAGGTGCGCCCGTTCATGAGCGCCTCGCAGCACACCATCGCGGAGTGACGTGACCACCGGCATGAACGAGGCACTGCTTCGCGGCCTCACGCCGAGCGTGCTCGGGATCCTCGTCCGCCGCGGAGCCGACTTCGCGGCGGCCGAGGACGCCGTACAGGACGCGCTGGTCGAGGCGATCCGGGTCTGGCCGACCGACCCGCCGCGGGACCCGAAGGGCTGGTTGGTCACCGCGGCCTGGCGCAAGTTCCTCGACGCGACCCGCGCGGACGCGGCCCGACGTCGGCGTGAGGACCTCGTCGACGATGAGCCGGAGCCGGGACCCACGCCCGCGGCGGACGACACGCTCCGGCTCTACTTCCTGTGCGCCCACCCGTCGCTGACCCCGTCCTCGGCCGTGGCGCTCACGCTGCGCGCCGTCGGCGGGCTGACCACGCGCCAGATCGCCCGGGCCTACCTGGTGCCCGAGGCGACCATGGCGCAGCGCATCAGCCGGGCCAAGCGCACGGTCTCCGGCGTGCGGTTCGACCGGCCCGGCGACGTGGCCACCGTGTTGCGGGTGTTGTACCTGGTCTTCAACGAGGGGTACTCCGGGGACGTGGACCTGGCCGCCGAGGCCATCCGGCTCACCCGGCAGCTCGCCGCCGCGATCGACCACCCGGAGGTCGCGGGCCTGCTCGCGCTGATGCTGCTCCACCACGCGCGCCGCGCCGCGCGGACCGCGCCGGACGGTGGCCTGGTGCCGCTCGCCGAGCAGGACCGGGGCCGGTGGGACACCCGGATGATCGCCGAGGGCGTGACGATTTTGCAGGCGGCGCTGGCCCGTGACCGGCTGGGCGAGTTCCAGGCGCAGGCCGCGATCGCGGCGCTGCACGCCGACGCGCCGACCGCCGAGGAGACCGACTGGGTGCAGATCGTCGAGTGGTACGACGAGCTGGTGCGCCTGACCGACAACCCCGTCGTCCGGCTCAACCGCGCGGTGGCCGTGGGCGAGGCCGACGGACCGCGTGCGGGACTGGCGATACTCGCGACGCTGGACGACTCGCTGCCGCGCTACACGGCGGTGGCGGCGTACCTCCACGAACGCGCCGGCGACCCGACGACGGCGGCCCGCCTGTACGCCGAGGCGGCCCACCAGGCCGGCAACCTCGCCGAACGCGACCACCTGACCCGCCAGGCCGCGCGTCTCCACGCGCGTCGCTGACCGCGGAGCGGGCGCGGGTCCTCATGCGCCGGACGGGCTGGGTGTCCCGCTCGCCTGCGCCCGATGCCGGGCGGGCAGCGTGCGGGCCGGCCTGCGGCCCGCCGGTCCTCAGGCGCCGGACGGGCTGGGGTGTCGGTTCGCCTGTGTGCAATGCCGGATCGGCAGCGTGCGGGCCGGCCTGCGGCCCGCTGGTCCTCAAGCGCCGGACGGGCTGGGTTTTGTGGTCCGAGCGTTCTCGGTCCGGCCGGGCCGGGTTGGTTCGGTTCGGCTTTCGGTCGGGTGTCCTCACGCGCCGGACGGGCTGGGGTGTCGGTTCGGATCGGCAGCGTGCGGGCCGGCCTGCGGCCCGCTGGTCCTCAGGCGCCGGACGGGCTGGGTTTGTGGTCCGAGCGTTTTCTGTCCGGCCGGGCCGGGTTTGGTTCGGTTCGGCCTTCGGCCGGGTGTCCTCAAGCGCCGGACGGGCTGGGTTTGTGGTTCGAGCGTTTTCGGTTGTTTTTATGCGTCGGAGGGTTGGCTTGCCGGTGGGGTCAGCGTTGTACGGTCCAGCCGCTGTTGCGTAGGGCTTGGGTGAGGGCGTCGGCGTGTTGGGGGGCTACCTGGAGTTCGGCCAGGCCGGCTGGGCGGCCTTGGGCGTGGTCGATGCGGATGTCTTCGATGTTGACCCCTGCGCGGCCGACGTCGGCGAACAGGCGGGCCAGCTCGCCCGGGCGGTCGGGGACCACCACCGGGATCGCCTCGTACACCGCGGCCGGTTCGCCGTGCTTGCCCGGGATCCGGGCGTGGCCGGCGTTGCCGCGCCGCAGCAGCGCCTCGATGCCGCGCGTGCCCACCTCGCGCTTGGCCGCGTCGTCGGCCGCCAGCGACCGCAACGCGCCCACCACGGCGTCCAGATCCCCGGCGAGGCCCGCCAGCACATCGGCCACCGCCTCGGCGTTGGCGCCCAGGATGTCGATCCACAGCCGCGGGTCGGAGCCCGCGACCCGGGTCACGTCCCGCACCCCCTGCCCCGCGAGCCGGGTGTCGGTGTCCTGCGCGTGTTCCAGCCGCGCCGCCATCAGCGCGGACACCAGGTGCGGCGCGTGCGACACCAGCGCCACCGCGTGGTCGTGGTCGCGCGGCTTCATCACCACCGGCACGGCGCGGCACAGCGACACCATCTCCAGCGCCCGGTTGAGCGTCTCGGTGTCGGTCTCCCGCGAGGGCGTGAGCACCCACGGCCGACCCTCGAACAGGTCGCCGCGCGCCGCCAGCGGCCCGGAGCGCTCCCGCCCGGCGAGCGGATGCCCGCCGATGTAGCGCCCGAGGTCGCAGCCCAGCGCGGCGATCTCGGCCAGCGGCTGCTCCTTCACACTCGCCACGTCGGTGTAGCTCAGCGCCAGCCGCGACTCCTGTACCTGCCAAAGGGTTTCCGCGATCCGCCCCGGCGGCACCGCGAGCACCGCCAGGTCCACCGGCTCGGCCGGCACCGCGTCCAGGCCCGCGCCCATCGCCGCCGCCGTCTGCACCGCGGTCCTGTCGTGATCGCGCAGATACACCGTGACCCCGCGCGAGGTCAGCGCGAGCGCGACGGATGTGCCGATCAGTCCGGTGCCGACCACGGCGGCGGTACGCACGACGGGAACTCCAAGGGGCGGGTGACGGAATAATGGGGGAACCGATCAAGGCTATCCGTGACGGTACCCTCGGGCGGTGTCCTATCGCCCCGCGGCCTCCGCAGCGCCGCCCGGTTCGGCAATACCCGTGACGGCCCCCGGGCCGGCAAGCAGCCAGACAAGTGAAAGGTCGGCGACCGTGGAAGCCCGTACGCCGCTCGCGACCGCCGTGGTCGCCATCGACGGCCCGTCCGGTTCCGGAAAGTCCAGCGTCTCGCGGGCGGTCGCCGCCCGCCTGGGCCTGCGCTACCTGGACACGGGCGCGATGTACCGGGCGATGACGTGGTGGATGCTCACCAACGGCGTCGACATCCACGACCCGGCCGCGGTGGCCGCAGCCGCCGACAAGCCGCAGATCGTCTCCGGGACCGCGCCGGACGGGCCCACCATCACCGTCGACGGCCGGGACGCGGCCGGCCCGATCCGTACCGACGAGGTGACCAAGGCGGTCAGCGCGGTCAGCGCCGTACCCGAGGTGCGCACCCGCCTGGTCGACCTGCAGCGGGCGGTGATCGGCGCGGGCGGCATCGTGGTCGAGGGCCGCGACATCGCGAGCGTGGTGGCCCCCGACGCGCCGGTCAAGGTGTACCTGACCGCCTCCGAGGCGGCCCGCGCCGCGCGCCGCAACGCCGAGCTGACCGGTACGCAGGCCACCAGCGTCGAGGACACCCGGGCCGACCTGGCCCGCCGGGACGCGCTGGACTCGGGCCGCGCGGTCGCCCCCGCCGGGATGGCCGAGGGCGCCATCCTGGTCGACACCACCGAACTGAACCGCGAACAGGTGGTCGACCACCTGCTCGCCCTGGTCGCGGAACACGTGCGGTGACCGCGACCCTCGGCACCACCGCCAAGCCCGCGCCCGCCAAGCCCGCACCCCCCAGGCCCCCGCTCGCCGGCGCCGCGCACTTCATCGGCGAGCCGCTGCTGCGCAGCTTCTGGAAGGTGCGCGCGCTGGGCACCTGGCACGTACCGACGAGCGGCCCGGTGATCCTGGCGGGCAACCACGCCAACTTCGTCGACGGGCCGATGCTCTTCGCGTTCGCCCCGCGACCCACGCAGGTGCTGGTCAAGCGCGAGATGTTCGCCGGCGCGCTCGGCCCGATACTGCGCGGGATCGGCCACATCCCGGTCCAGCGCGGCGTCGCGGACCGCCGGATGATCACCGATTCGCTCGACGTGCTGGCCGCCGGCGGCGCGCTCGGGGTCTTCCCCGAGGGCACGCGGGGACAGGCCGACTTCTCGGCAGTGCACAATGGACTTGCATATCTGGCATTGCGCTCCGGGGCACCCATCGTCCCGGTGGCCTGCCTCGGCACCGGTGCGCGGGGATCCTCGATCGGTGCATTGCCGGGTCTGCGCTCCCGGATCGACGTGGTCTACGGCAAGCCCTTCCGGGCCGTCGAGGACGCCGACCGCCGGGCCACCCGCAAGGCCGTCCAGGCCGCGTCCGACCGCATCGTCGAACGGCTCACCGCGCACCTGCGCGAGGCCGAGCGGATGACCGGTCGCGCCGGCTGACCCAGGCTCACGCGAGCCCACCCGAGTCTCACCCGAACCGCTACCCGAACGAGGAACACCCCCATGGAGCAGCACGCCGACGCCACGACCGAGGGCGCCTTCGACCCGGAGGCGTGGGAGGCGGGCTACGACCCCGACGAGTGGGTCGACGTCGAAGGGGACGCCCCCGCCCGCGGCGGGCACGACGGTGAGGCGTCCGGACCGCTGCCGGTGCTGGCCGTCGTCGGGCGACCCAACGTGGGCAAGTCCACGCTGGTCAACCGGATCATCGGGCGCCGCGAGGCGGTCGTGGAGGACACCCCCGGGGTGACCCGCGACCGGGTCTACTACGAGGCCACCTGGAACGGTCGCCGCTTCACCGTCGTGGACACCGGCGGTTGGGAGCGCGACGTGGTCGGCATCGACCTGTCGGTGGCGGTCCAGGCCGAGTATGCGATCGAGTCGGCGGACGCGGTGATGTTCGTGGTCGACGCGATCGTCGGCCCCACCGACAGCGACGAGGCCGTGGTCCGGGTGCTGCGCAAGGCCGGCAAGCCGGTCGTGCTGGCCGCCAACAAGGTCGACAACATGGCCCAGGAGGCGGACGCCGCCGCGCTGTGGTCGCTCGGTCTGGGCCAGCCCTGGCCGGTCTCGGCCGTGCACGGGCGCGGCAGCGGCGACCTGCTCGACGCGGCGCTGGCGATCCTGCCGGAGGCCCCCGCGCAGCGCTTCGGCGTCACCGAGGGCGGCCCGCGCCGGGTCGCCCTGCTCGGCCGCCCGAACGTGGGCAAGTCGAGCATGCTGAACAAGGTCGCCGGCGAGAACCGGGTGGTCGTGGACAAGATCGCGGGCACCACCCGCGACCCGGTCGACGAGCTGATCCAGCTCGGCGGCAAGACCTGGAAGTTCATCGACACCGCGGGCATCCGCCGCCGGGTGCACCTGACCCAGGGCGCCGACTTCTACGCGTCGCTGCGCACCACGGCCGCGCTGGAGAAGGCCGAGGTCGGGGTGATCCTGATCGACGCCAGCGAGCGGCTGACCGAGCAGGACACCCGGATCATCTCGCTCGCGGTCGAGGCGGGGCGCGCGATCGTGATCGCGTACAACAAGTGGGACCTCATGGACGAGGAGCGCCGCTACTACCTCGAACGCGAGATCGAGCAGGACCTGGTCCAGGTCACCTGGGCGCCCCGGGTCAACGTCTCGGCGCTGACCGGGCGGCACATGGAGAAGCTGGTCCCGGCCATCGAGACGGCGCTGGCCAGCTGGGAGAAGCGCATCCCCACCGGGCAGCTGAACGCGTTCCTGGGCACGCTGGTGGCCTCGCACCCGCACCCGATCCGTGGCGGCAAGCAGCCCCGCATCCTGTTCGGCACCCAGGCGGGCACCAAGCCGCCCCGGTTCGTACTGTTCACCAGCGGCTTCCTGGAGGCCGGCTACCGTCGCTTCATCGAGCGCCGGCTGCGTGAGGAGTTCGGCTTCCCGGGCACGCCGATCGAGATCCGGATGAAGGTCAGGGAGAAGCGCGGTCGCAAGACCGGTCGCTGACCGGAGTCGACCGTACGAACGACGACGAAGGGCCCGGACGCCGTGTGCGTCCGGGCCCTTCGTCGTCCGCGTCGTCCAGGGATCCTCGCGCGCGCACCCTCGGGCTACAGCGGCAGGTGGCCGTGCGGGCCCGTGACGCGCGACGGTTGGGCGGGGACCAGGGACGCGCCCCGGTGCCGGCCGTACGTGGTGTAGCCGCCCTGGGTGGGCAGCGAGAAGTTCGGGAACGGGGGGTCCTGCGCGTAGGAGTGGCTGATCGCGGCGGGCGCCCCGTACGAGGGCCGGCTCGCGGCGTAGTCCTCGTTCGTACGCTCGTGCGGGACCGCGCGGAACATCCGCCGCCACTCGGTCTCCAGCGCGTTGTAGATCGGCGTCAGGACGTCGTGGCCGGGGGGCGCGGCGGCCCCTACGGAGAGGGCGGGGTGGCCCAGGGCTCGGCTGCTGATGGAGTCGTCGAAAGTGAACACATCGGGTCCAACGATCGAGAGCTGTGGGGGTTGTGGGGGTGGGGGTGAAGTGTCACTGACGGCGCATGGGATGTTACTGGGTGTTTTGGGGTTTGTGGTGGGGGCGCGGCGCGGCGCGGGTGCCTGGGCGCGGGGGGCTGGGTCGCGGGGTGAGCGGGTCGGGAGGCGGGGTCGTGTCGGCGGCGGTGCTTCTTTTTGGGCGCTTCGCGCCGGCTCGCGAGGGACCACTTTCTGCTCCCCCGCTTCGCTCCTCCGCAGAAAAGCGGCCCCTCGCTCGGGGCTGTGTGCCCCTCCGCTTCGCTCCGGGTCACCCAGCCCGAGTTCTGCGGCTCCGCCGCTCTCCGCGCTTCGCGCGTCGATCACGCGGGCGGCCCGGGTCGGGGGCGCTGGCGCGCCGCGGGGTGGGGGTCGCGTGTGGGCGCGAAGGATCCGTGCTCGCGGGTGGGGGCGGGCGTGGGGGCGGGCCGCGATCCGAGGTGGGGGCATGTGGGCGTGTGGACGGACCGCGCGCGGGGGGTGGGGTCAGGTGTGGGTGCGGACTACCTCGACCATGGCTGTGGTGATTGTGGTCAGGTCGTTCGGGGGTGTGACGTAGGGGGGCATCGTGTAGACGAGGCGGCCGAACGGGCGGATCCAGACGCCGTGTTCGACGAAGGCGGGTTGGATTGTTGCCATGTTCACCGGGGTGGCGAGTTCGATGACGCCGATTGCGCCGAGGACTCGGACGTCGACCACGCCGGGCAGGGTGCGGGCCGGGGCCAGGCCCGTGCGGAGGCCGTCGCTCAGGGCGGTGATGCGGTCGCGCCAGGGCTCGGAGAGGAGCAGGTCGATACTGGCCGCGGCGATCGCGGCGGCCAGTGGGTTGCCCATGAAGGTCGGGCCGTGCATGAACGCGCCGCCCTCGCCGCGCGAGATGGTTCGGGCCACCTCGTCGGTGCAGAGCGTCGCGGCCATGGTCAGGTAGCCGCCGGTCAGGGCCTTGCCCAGGCACATGATGTCGGGCGCGATGCCCGCGTGGTCGCACGCGAACAGCTCGCCGGTCCGGCCGAATCCGGTGGCGATCTCGTCCGCGATCAGCAACACCTCGTGCCGCGAGCACAGTTCGCGGATCCGGCGCAGGTAGGCGGGGGAGTGGAAGCGCATTCCGCCCGCGCCCTGCACGATCGGTTCGAGGACGACGGCCGCCACCGTCGAGCCGTGTCGCTCCAGCAACTCCTCGATCCCGGCGGTGTCCTCGGCGCGCAGCGGGGTGTCGAAGCCCGCCGGCGGGATCGGCGCGAACAGGTGCGTGGGCAGGACCCCGGAGAAGAGGTGGTGCATGCCGCCGACCGGGTCGCACACCGACATCGCGCCGAACGTGTCGCCGTGATAGCCGCCGCGCACGGTCAACAGCCGGGTGCGCTCGGGCCGGCCGCGCCCGCGCTGGTACTGGAGCGCCATCTTCAGCGCCACCTCGACCGCGACCGAGCCGGAGTCGGCGAAGAACACCTTGGTCAGCGGCTCGGGGGTGATCTCCACCAGGCGCCGGGCCAGCCGCACGGCCGGCGGATGGGTCAGCCCGCCGAACATCACGTGCGCCATCATGTCCACCTGCGCGTGCGCGGCGGCGTTCAGGACCGGGTGGTTGTAGCCGTGGATCGCGGCCCACCAGGACGACATCCCGTCGACCAGCTCACGCCCGTCGGCGAGGCGGAGTCGGACCCCGTCGGCGCCGACCACGGGGAACAGCGGCGCTTCGCCCTCGGTGCTCGCGTACGGGTGCCAGATGTGCCGCCGGTCCTGGGAAACCAGCTCGTCGCCGTAGGCCGCGTCGTAGTGCTCCATGGCTCGGCACGCTATCGGAGCGCCGGGAGACGACCCGGTACAGGTCGCCTCCCGACATGGGCCGCGCGCGGTCGAGGCCGGCGCACGGCCCGGTCAGATGCCGCTGACCGGGACCGATCCGGCCGCGAGCAGGTTGCGCCGACCCGCCTCGCTCAGCGCGGCGGCCAACTCGTCGTTGCCGGTGTGGATGCCGATGGTGCCGACCGGGGCGGCGAACAGCAGCACGACGCTGTGCGTCTTGGCCGCGTTCAACCACGCCTCGGGCACCTCGGCCGGGGTCTGCGCCTGCCACCACGCCTCGGTACGCCCGCCGGCGCCCGGGAACAGCACCGCGGTCAGGTAGCCGTCGGTCATCTGTACCGACCAGCCGCCGAGCAGCGGCGGCAGCGTCTCCTCGGGGGAGGCGATCGGCGCGAACCCGCGCTCGCCGAGCAGCGACAGGAACTCGTCCTGCGCGCCGGGCGTGCCCGGACGGGCCACGGCCGCCCCGGGCTCGACCACGAGCGCCGCGTAGGTCACGCCCGCGCACACCACCATGCTCCCGGTGATCGAGATCGGCACCGGACCGCCCGGTACCACGGTCTGCACCGCGAGCCCGGGGTTCGCCTGCGCCGCGAGCAACGGCTCGACCGCAGCCTCGGATACCGGGATCACCTGGGAGGGGATGCAGCGGGTGTGTGCGAACGCGAGCACCGCGGTCTCCTCGGCCAGGTACAACAGCGCGCTGGTCTCCACGGAGGTGGTGTCGCCCTCACCGCGGCACGAGGCGCACGCGTAGGTCTGGGGGCCGGTCTCCCCTGCCACCAGGCGGGCGGCCTCGTCGTCGCCGATCTCGGCGCGGACCTCGGGGCTGACGTCGAGCAAGCGTGACACGGAAGGCTCCATCGGTAGGGGGGTGTGCGACAGTGAGGGATCGCCGCTTGCGTTCTCGCGCCGGGACGTTACCGCCTGGTGACGTTGTGTCACCTGGAGAACGCGGGAACGTCACCCCTATGGGGCATGTGCGCCCCGCCCGCGCCACGGCCATTCGGGCGACGGCGCCGGAGTGCACGCCCGTGCGCGGCGATCGACGCGTGGAATGCGCCGTCGAGTGGCCATTCGATGACCGAGGGTTATGGATATGGCCGTGTCATTACGCCGGGATCACACGATGATCACCGGAGGATCACGATGAAAGGAATAGGTCAAATGCGGTAATCAATGGATGAATTCGGACATATGGCATCGCGTTGATGAGACGTGAATCTCCATATGTTTCCCGTTGGAATCACTCGGGCAAGTCACGCCCGGTAACAAATGCGGGATACAACTTTTCCGAGGGGACTCGGGAAAGGCGTTCGACCCCGGACGTGCGCCGCTGCCGTGACGTTTCTGCGCCGGCCGTACTCCCGCATCCAGCAGCCCGCGGCGCCGGCGCCCTCATCACGGCGGTGCTCCGGCCCGGAACCGGTATCAACGGTTCCGTTCCTCCGCGGCCCGAACAACGAGGTATCCGTGTCCAGACTTCGGGCCGAAGGCCTGTACAAGATTTTCGGCCGTCGAGCCGACGACGCGCTCGACCGGCTGCGTGCCGGCGCAAGCCGGGACGACGTACGAGGGGGCAGCACCGTTCCCGCCGTCATCGACGTCTCCTTCGAGGTCGCCGAAGGCGAGATCTTCGTCGTGATGGGCCTGTCCGGCTCCGGCAAATCGACCCTGCTGAGGATGCTCAACGGTCTCCTGGACGCCACCGCCGGCGCCGTCTACATCGACGACCGGGACCTGACCTCGTTGCCCGCCAGGGAGTTGCGCGACGTGCGCGCCCGGCGCATCAGCATGGTCTTCCAGCACTTCGCGCTGTTCCCGCACCGCACGGTGCTGGAGAACGCCGGGTACGGCCTGTCGGTCCAGGGGGTGCCGGCCGCCGAGCGCGACCGGCGGGCCCGTGAGGCGCTCGCCCTGGTCGGCCTGGCCGGCTGGGAGGAGTCCGCGCCGAGCGAGTTGTCCGGCGGCATGCAGCAGCGGGTCGGCCTGGCCCGCGCGCTCGCCACCGACGCCGACATCCTGCTGATGGACGAGTCGTTCAGCGCGCTCGACCCGCTGATCCGCCGCGAGATGCAGGACCAACTCCTGGAACTCCAGGAGAAGTTGCACAAGACCATCGTGTTCATCACGCACGACCTCAACGAGGCGATGCGGCTCGGTGATCGCATCGCGGTGATGCGCGACGGCCGGGTGGTGCAGATCGGCACCACCGAGGACATCCTGACCGACCCCGCCAACGACTACGTGGCGTCCTTCGTGGCGGACGTGGACCGTACCCGGGTGTTGACCGCGGGCTCCATCATGGAGGACTCGCGCGCCACGGTGACCAGCGGAGAAGGGCCCCGCGTCGCGATGCGCACGATGCGCGAGGCGCAGACCACGGCGGCCTTCGTGGTGGACACGCGCGAGAACGGCCGCCGGCTGCTCGGCGCGGTCACCGACGCGGCCGTCACCGAGGCGGCGCGGACCGGTGAGCGCACCGTCCGGCCGGACCCGGGTCTCGACGTGGTCACGGTGACACCGCAGACGCCGGTGGCCGAGTTGTTCGCGCCGTGCGCGGAGAGCAGGCTGCCGCTCGCGGTGGTGGACGAGAGCATGCGACTGGTGGGCGTGGTTCCCCGGGTCAGCCTGCTGGCCGCACTCGGCAACACCGCCGGGGGGCCGGGCGAGGCCGACGGCGGCACACTCGGGGTCACCGACACCGGGAGCGTGAAGATGCTGGTGCCCGCGGGGCCGGGGGAGAAGTTGCTCCCGACCGGCACGGGCGGAACGGCCGGCGCGGCCGGTTCCGGCGCGGCGGCGCCGGTCGACGCGGTCGAGGTGCGGATACCGGCGCCGGCGGCGGAGTCGGTCGTGGAGCGGCTCGGGGCCGAGGGCGAGGTGCGCGACGATGCCTAGGATCCATCTGGGCGACTGGGCCGAGAGCCTGGTCGACTTCATGCGCGACCACTTCTCCTGGTTGTTCGACTTCATCAGGAGCGTGGTCGGCGGCGCGGTCACCCACCTGGCCGACTGGCTGACGGATTCGCCGCTGCCGGTCGTGGTGGTGCTGTTCGCGCTGATCGGCTGGGCCGTGCGCGGGCCGGTGTTCGCGCTGGTCGCGGCGGCGGGGTTCCTGCTGATCGACGGCCTGGACATGTGGAAGCCTGCCATGTCCACGCTGGCCCTGGTGCTGGTCTCGGCGGCGATCGCACTGCTGGTCGCCATCCCGTTGGGCATTTTGACCGCCCGCAGTCGTGCGGTCGGCGCGGTGTTGCGGCCGGTGCTCGACTTCATGCAGACGATGCCGGCGTTCGTGTACCTGATCCCGGCGATCACGTTCTTCGGCATCGGTGAGGTGCCGGGCGTCGTGGCCACCGTGGTCTTCGCGCTGCCGCCCGGGGTGCGGATGACCGAATTGGGCATCCGCAGCGTCGACGCCGAAATGGTCGAGGCGGCCGAGGCGTTCGGCACGAGCGAGTGGCGGATCCTCAAGGACGTGCAGTTCCCGCTCGCGTTGCCGACCATCATGGCCGGGGTCAACCAGGTCATCATGTTGTCACTGTCGATGGTGGTCACCGCCGGCATCGTCGGTGCGGGCGGCCTGGGCAGCGAGGTGTTCGGCGCGTTGTCGAACAACAACGTGGGCCTGGGCGTCGAGGCCGGCGTCGCGGTGGTCGTGCTCGCGATCTATCTGGACCGTACGGTCGGTGCGGCCGGACAGCGGGCCGAGGCGCGCGCCAAGCGCGCCAAGGCCGTGCGCGGTGCCGAGGGCTTCACGCCGAAGTGGCTGCTCGACTGGCGTCCGCGCCCGGTCGTGGCGGTCGGCGGCGTGGTGACCGTCGCGCTGGTCGCGGGGCTGCTCGGCGGCTTCGGCCTCGGGGCCTCCGACGGTGGTCGCAAGAAGATCACCGTCGGCTGGATCCCGTGGGAGGAGGACGTCGTGGTCACCAACATGTACAAGCAGCTGTTGGAGAAGCGCGGCTACGACGTCACGATGAAGCAGCTCGACGTGGGCCCGCTGTTCCAGGGCCTGGCGCGCGGCGACATCGACCTGTTCCTGGACGCGTGGTTGCCCACGCTGCACAAGAAGTACCTGGACGAGTACGGGTCCAAGCTCGAGGAGATCGGGCGCTGGTACAACAACGTGGACGTGCAGCTCGCGATCCCGAAGAACCTGCCGTACGAGTCGGTCGAGGATCTCAAGGGCCACGAGCAGGAGTTCGGCGGCCGGATCGTCGGGATCGAGCCGGGCGCGAACATCATGGACCTGACCGAGAAGAAGCTGATCCCGGAGTACGGGCTCGACTTCGACCTGGTCAAGAGCAGCACGCCCGCGATGATCGCGGAGCTGGACCGGCAGATGGCGGCCGGCAAGCCGATCGTGGTGACGATGTGGCGTCCGCACTGGGCGTACACGAAGTACGACATCAAGCCGCTGGCCGACCCGAAGCAGTCGTACGGCGCGCCGGGGTGGATCAGCTCGATCGGCCGCAAGGGCTTCGCGAAGGACTTCCCCGACGTCAACACGTGGGTGAAGAACCTGAAGCTGGACGACTCGGTGCTCGGTCCGCTGGAGAAGAAGGTCTTCGTCGACTATGCGGGCAAGCCGAACGCGGCGGCCGAGGGCGTGAAGGCGTACCTGAAGGAAAACCCGGACGTGGAGCAGAAGTTCCTCAGTGAATTGCCGCCCGCGGGCGGCACATCCGGGACGGGTGGCACCGAGCAGCCGAAGCACGACGGCGGCAAGGACGGGCAGAGCGCCCAACCGCAGTCGCTGCCGGCGGCAACGCGGGAGCGGGCGGGGGTGTCCTGACGGCCGGTCACCCACGTGGGTGATGCGGTCGGCTGACGGCACCGCCCGGGGAGGGCGTCGCGCGAGGTTCGCGCGGCGCCCTCCTTCGCGCTGCCGGCCCGCGTCGGGTCAGGAGCGGAACTTCCAGCTGTCCTCGGCGGTTTTGGGGTTGATCGGCTCGCACCGGAGGCCCCACTTCGAGGCGCCGTCGGCGAAGGCGCGGAAGAACTGTTCGGTGGGTTGGCCCAGGGTTCGGCCCGGGGGGTCCTCGCCGTTGTGGCGGCTGAGTTGGTAGGCCACCGTGTGACCGTCGCAGACGCCGAGGACCTTGCCCTCGACGGTGCCCGCGAGTTGCGCGTCGTTGGCGATGCCGCCGGTGGGCAGCCGCTCGGACAGGATGGCGCGTTCGCCCGGGGCCTCGGCACCGGGGGCCAGGTAGCCGTGCACGATCGCGAAGGAGAGCACCCGCCGGTTGTCCAGGAACAGATCGCAGCCCTGGATCGCGCCGGCCCCCCGCGGCGTCGCGGCGGCCGTCCAGCGTGCGCGCTGATCGCCGGCCGCCTGGGGACCGAGAGCGGCGGGGTCGAGCATGCCGCAGACGGGGGCGTCGGTGATCGGCTTCGGTTCGCTCGCGGGCTGGATCGTGTCCGGCCGGGGGGCCGGGTCCGTTTCGCAGCCGGCCGCCTTGGCCACGCCGTTGGCCAGGTCCACCGCGAGGTTTGCCAACTGCTGCCGCTGGTCCGGCTGGTTCGGTGTGCCGGCCGGGGCGAGGGTGCGGGCCCGGACCAGCATCGGGACCGGATACTCGACGTTCTGCACCTTGCAGTCCCGCACCAGCCAGGCGTCGTCCGCACCGGCCATGCCGTACAGCTTGTTCACGGCGTTGCCCAGCGGCGCCGACCCCGTGGTGGTCAGCCCCGGCAACTGCACCCGCTCGGCGCCGGCCATGTTGAACAGGTACGCCGAGCCGACGAACGAGCGCTCGCCCGCCGTCACCTGGCAGCGCAGCACGGGGTAGTGCGGCAGCGGCTCATGGTCCTTGCCGGTGAACGCGGGCTCCGCCGGGAGCAACGCGGTAACCGCCGACGTGGGCAGCAGACCCGCACAGACCGTGTCGCCGACGGGCGTGGTCTTCGATCCTGTGGGCGTGACCGCGGAGGGTTCGGCGGAGGGGGAGGCGGAGCTCGAACAGCCGGCCACGAGTACGCCGGCGGTCAACAGGCTCGCCACGTGTACGGCCGGACGCAGCCTGGAGCGAAGCATGCGGCCCAGGATATCCGGCGGCTCAGCGCCGGTTGGCCCTGACCCACCACCCCGTCAACATGCCCACGGCGAACGTCCCGACCAGGACGATCCACAGCGGCGCCGCCAGCGTCGGGATCCAGAATCGGATGCTCACCGAGCCGGTGTTGGCCAGCACGAACCAGACACTCAGGACGACGATGACCGCGATGCCGATCGTGCGGTACGAGACACCGCCGATATTGCCGCCCGAAGTGCCCGATTGAGGGGTCTTTGCCATGGCGCAGATCCTATCCGCGTAGTCGGTCGGTCACTTTGAGGCGCGCCGACTTGACCATCTCTTGAAAGTTGCTTGCAGCAACAAAGATTGCTATGGTTGTACCAAGCAACGAGTGTCGGGGGTGGGGAAGCCGCGTCCGGGCGCAGAGCATCCGCAGCAGAAGGGGTAGGTATGAGCAACGCACCGGCCGCGGCATCGGCCGCGCAGACATCGGCGGAGCCGATGTCCCACCGGCAGATCATGGAGGCCCTGTCGGGGCTGCTCCTGGGCATGTTCGTGGCCATCCTGTCGTCCACGATCGTGTCCAACGCCCTGCCGCGGATCATCTCCGACCTGCACGGCAGCCAGACCTCCTACACCTGGGTGGTCACCGCGACGCTGCTCGCGATGACCGCGACCACCCCGATCTGGGGCAAGCTCGCCGACCTGACCAGCAAGAAGCTGCTGGTCCAGCTCGCGCTGGTGATCTACGTGGCGGGCTCCGCGCTGGCCGGCCTGTCGCAGAACACGGGCATGCTGATCGGCTGTCGGGTCATCCAGGGCGTCGGCGTCGGCGGTCTCACCGCCCTGGCGCAGGTGATCATGGCCGCGATGATCTCGCCGCGCGAGCGGGGCCGCTACAGCGGCTACCTCGGCGCCACCTTCGCGCTGGCCACCGTCGGCGGGCCGCTGATCGGCGGCGTGATCGTGGACACCCCGTGGCTGGGCTGGCGCTGGTGCTTCTACGTCGGCGTACCGTTCGCGGTGGCTGCGATCGTCATCCTGCAAAAGACCCTGAAGCTGCCGGTGGTCAAACGTGAGGTCACCATCGACTACCTGGGCGCGACGCTGATCAGCGCCGGTGTGTCGGTGCTGCTCGTGTGGGTCTCGCTGGCGGGCAAGAACTACGCCTGGGTCTCGTGGCAGACCGCGGCCATGGTGCTCGGCTCGCTGCTGCTGATCGCGCTGGCCATCCGGGTCGAGGGTCGGGCGGCGGAGCCGATCATCCCGCTGTGGTTGTTCAAGCAGCGCACCATCGTGCTGGCCGTGCTCGGCAGCCTCGCGGTGGGTCTGGCGATGATGGGCTCGTCGGTCTTCCTCAGCCAGTACTTCCAGATCGCCCGCGGCAAGTCGCCGACCGTGTCCGGCCTGATGACGCTGCCGATGATCGGCGGTCTGGTGATCGCCTCGACGGTGGTCGGCAAGCTGATCACCGCGACCGGGTTCTGGAAGCGCTACCTGGTGATGGGCGGCGTCTCGCTGACCATCGGGCTGACCCTGATGAGCACCACCCGCGCGGACACGAACCTGTGGGTGCTCGGGGTGTACATGTTCCTGCTCGGCATGGGCATCGGCGCGCTCCAGCAGAACCTGGTGCTCGCGGTGCAGAACGCGGTGCCGGTGCACCAGTTGGGCGCGGCCAGTTCGGTCGTCGCGTTCTTCCGCAGTCTGGGTGGCGCGGTCGGTGTCTCGGCGCTCGGCGCGGTGATGGCGACCAAGGTCACGGGCTACCTCTCCGACGCGGGGCTGAAGTCGGGCGCCGGCGGCGGGGGCGGGATCCCGAACGTGCACCACTTGCAGGAGCCGGCGCGCGGCATCGTGGAGAACTCCTACGGCCACGCGGTGGGCGACATCTTCCTGTTCGCGGCGCCGTTCGGGCTGCTCGCGCTGATCGTGGTGCTGCTGATCAAGGAGGTCCCGCTGCAGACGGGCCAGGCGGTCGTGGTGGCCAAGGCCGATCAGCGGGCGCCGGGGGCGGAGGCGGTCCCGGCGCAGGGCCGCGAGCCGGTACGGATCGACAAGGTCGAGGCGCGCACGCCGTAGTCCGACCACACACGACGCGAGGGCGGCCCCGATCGGGACCGCCCTCGTGGTGCGTGTGGGGCCGGGCTCAGTACTGGTAGAAGCCGCGCCCGGTCTTCTTGCCCAGCAGCCCGGCGTCGACCATGCGCAGCAGCAGCGGCGGCGAGCTGTAGAGCTGCTCCTTGAACTCGTCGTAGAGGCTGTCCGCGACCGCCTTGATCGTGTCCAGGCCGATCAGGTCGGTCAGCCGCAGCGGGCCCATCGGGTGCGCGCAGCCGAGCACCATGCCGTTGTCGATGTCCTCGGCCGAGGCGAAGCCGGACTCGAACATCCGGATCGCGGAGAGCAGATACGGCACCAGGAGCGAGTTGACCACGAACCCGGCGCGGTCCTGCGAGCGGATCACCGTCTTGCCCAACACCTCGGACGCGAACGCCTCGGCGCGCGCCGCCGTGCTCTCGTCGGTGAGCAGCGAGGGCACCAGCTCGACCAGCTTCTGCACCGGCACGGGGTTGAAGAAGTGGATCCCGACGACCTGCTGCGGCCGGGACGTGGCCATGCCCAGCTTCATGATCGGAATCGAGGACGTATTGGACGCCAGGATCGCGTCCTCGCGCGTCACGACCTTGTCCAGGGTGGCGAAGATCTGCGTCTTGACCTCCTCGATCTCGGCCACCGCCTCGATCACCAGGTCACGATCGGCGAACTCGCCCAGATCGGTGGTGTAGGTCACCCGCGCCAGCGCGGCGTCACGATCGGCCTCGGCGAGCTTGCCCGCCTTCACCCCACGATCGATCGACTTGGTCACCCGCGCGCGCCCGGCCTCGGCCGCCGCCGCATTGGTCTCGGCCACCAGCACATCGAGCCCGGCCTTCGCACACACCTCGACGATCCCGGACCCCATCAGCCCGGCCCCGACCACCCCTACGCGCCGTACATCGCTCACCACGTACTCCTCGCTCCACGACTCACTACCGTCTTCACCTCCCCGCATCCTCTCAGGTACGACTCAGCGGGCGTCGATGCGCCGAACCGGCTGCCCGGTGACCTTGGCGATGACCTCGAAGTCGCGGTCGAGGTGCAACAACGTCAATCCGTGGTGACGTGCCGTTACGGCGACAGCGAAGTCCGCGAAGCTCGCACCTCTGTGCCAGCTCGGTCCGGCCAAGTCTCTTTGCAGGTCGGCGCTGTCGGACCAAACCGAATCGGGAACGACGTAGTAGGGGAACATTTCCGTGAGGAAGTGGTCGGCTTGATGGAAATCTGCCATGTGGCCGACCGCGCGGAGGTATTCGAGGCGGATGGGTTCACACAGGCCGACCCGTCCGGCGCCGATCAGGTCGTCCCAGCGTCGGGCGACCTGCCTGCGGAAGTATCGAACAAGAGCGGAAGTGTCGATCAGGTAGAGCTCCTGACTCACGGCTCTGTCACTTCCGTCCCGACCTTGGCTGCGGGAGACTTGTCGGGGTAGCCCAGGACGGAGAAGTCGAAGCATCCCTCCGCCACCATCTTGCGCATGCCTTCCAGAGCCGCCAGACGTCGACTTCGGTCACCCACCGAGCGCAGGGCGCCATTGATCGTGTCTCGTTTGGTTGTCGTACCCAGTATCCGAGCGGCTTCTGCCAGAGCGTTTTCATCGACATCGATGAGGGTTTTGGCCATCGTTCTCGCTCCCGGTGATATATACGGAATCGAGAAGAGCGTATTTCCATCCGGATGCGTGTGGCGCTTGTTTTTGTCTGGTCGAATGTGCGCAGTTTGCGTGTGACCTGGACCGATGTCCCTCTCGGCGGGCGCGTGGTTCAGCCATAAGAGTGAATGCGCCTCGGTCAGTGCGGGGCGGTGTCCATGTCGGGCAATGGGTAGGGGAATTTGGCGCTTACCGCGCCGTCGACGGTGAGGACCTGGCCGCTGAGGTAGCGGGACAGGTCGGTGGTGAGGAAGAGGAGGGGGCCGGCTATGTCGGCGGGGAGGGCCACGTCGTCGAGGGGGGCGTTGGCGGTGTTGGCCTTGCGGCCCGGTTCGCCGAGGTAGGCGGAGACTCTTGGGGTCCAGACGACGCCGGGGGCCACCGCGTTGACGCGGACTCCGTGTGGGCCCAGTTCGACGGCGGCGGAGCGGACCAGGGAGATCAGGCCCGCCTTGGCCGCGCCGTAGGCCGCGTGCATCGGGGCGCCGGTGAGGCCGGACACCGAGGCGACGAAGGTGATCGCGCCGCCGCCGTGCGCGGCCAGGTGCGCGCCGCCCAGTTGCAGGGCGAGCAGGGCGTGGCGCAGCACCACGTCCTGGTGCCAGGCCCAGTCCTCGTCGGTGATCGAGAGCAGGTCGGCGTAGCGGCTCATGCCGATGATGTCGACGATCGCGTGGGCCCGGCCCAGGCGCGCCTCGACGTCGGCCCACATGCGTGTGGCATCGGTGCGGGAGGTGGCGTCGCCGGACCAGGCGATGCCGTCGACCTCGCCGGCGATGTCGTCGGCCAGGTCCGGGTCGCGGTCCACGGCGAACACCCGGGCGCCGCACTGGGCGAGGGCGTGTGCGGTCTGCCGGCCGATGCCCTGGCCCGCCCCGAGCAGCACGACGCCGCGCCCGTCGAGCCGGAACCGGGCCGGGTAGTCGGGGACCTCGGAGTCGTCGGTTCGGGTCATGGCGCCGACGCTAGGCAGGACCTGACGCAGTGTCAATCATCGTTCCGGGCCTGCGTGATGGCAAAACTGACGGTCTGTCAATCGAGCCCGGGGCGTGGCAGTGTACAAATGGTTGACCCAGGCAATCAAAAGGGGAGTGCGGTATGGGCGAGCACATGGGCCACGGCGTCAAGCAGCGGGACCGGGTCCGGATGACGGACGAGGAGGTCGCCGCGTTCCTGGCCGGGCGGCACTCGATGACGATGTCCACGCTCAACGCCGACGGCAGCATCCACTCGATCGGCATGTGGTACGGCTTCCTGGAGGGCGACGTCGCCCTGGAGAGCAAGGCCCGCGCGCAGAAGGTGCTGAACGTGCGGCGCAATCCGACCATCACCTGCCTGGTCGAGGCCGGCGAGTACTACGAGGAACTGCGCGGGGTGTCCATCGTCGGCAGAGCCGAGGTGGTCGAGGAGCCGGAGCGGATCTGGGAGCTGGGGGTGAGCGTGTTCAGCCGCTACGCGGCGCCGTACACCGAGGAACTGCGCCCGGCCGTGGAGATGATGCTGAACAAGCGTGTGGTGATCAAGGTCGTCCCGGACCGGATCGTCTCCTGGGACCACCGCAAGCTGGGCCTGCCGTCCACCCGCCCGAACTGAACCCCGGCGCACCCGCGCCCGCCCGCCGTGCGCCGTCGGCCGCCCGGCCGCGCGGATCTGGCCACCCAGGATCCAGTCAGGTAGCCTGTCTGCTTACTTGATCGAGACAAGTATTGGTGAGGGAGTACACAGTGCCGATCGGATTCGCCACCGAGCATCAGGCGTTCGCGGAATCGGTAGCCGGTTTCGTCGCTCGCCACGCCTCGATCGAGAGCACCCGCCGCGCCGCCGAGCACCTGTCCGCCGGCGCGCTCCCGGACTGCTGGGCCGCGCTGGTCGGCCAGGGCCTGACCGCCGTGCACCTGCCCGAGGAGTACGGCGGCGCGGGCGCCGGGCTGCTCGAACTGGCCGTCGCCGTCGAGGAGACCGGCCGCGGCCTGCTGCCCGGCCCGTACCTGCCCAGCGTGCTCACCAGCGCCGTGCTGGCCCGCCACGCCGGCCCCGAACCGGCCAAGGCGCTGCTGCCCGCGTTCGCCGAGGGCGCCCGCGGCGCCGTCGCCGTCGTACCGGGCCTGACCGCGCGCGCCACCAAGGTCGGCTGGGAGATCCACGGCGCCGTCGAGCCCATCCCGGGCGCGATCGGCGCGACCTACCTGCTGCTCGGCGCCCGGAGCGACGCCGACCCGGCCCGGGACGAGGAGATCTGGTTCGTGGTCGAGCCCGGCGCGGCCGTCGAGGTCACCGCGCTCGGCCCGCTCGACCTGGCCCGCGGCGTGGCCCGGGTACGCGCGAACGGCCTGGAGATCACCGCGTCCCAGGTCCTGCCCGGCGTCACCACCGCCCGGGTGCGCGAACTCGCCGCCGTGCTGGCCGCCGCCGAGGCCGTCGGGGTGGCCCGCTGGTGTTTCGAGACCGCGCTCGCCTACGTCAAGATCCGCGAGCAGTTCGGCGTCGCGGTCGGCTCGTTCCAGGCGATCAAGCACAAGGCCGCCACCCTGTTCACCCGGCTCGAACTCGCGGGCGCCGCCGCCTGGGACGCGGCCCGGGCCGCCGACGACACCGCCCCCGACGCGGACGAACAACTCGCCCTGGCCGCCGCCGAGGCCGCCGTGCTCTGCCTGCCCCTGGCCCGCGAGGTGGCGCTCGACTGCATCACCATGCTCGGTGGCATCGGCTTCACCTGGGAACACGACATCCACCTGTACTGGCGCCGGGCGATCTTCCTCGGCCAGTGGCTCGGCCCGGCGGGGGAGTGGACCGCACGGCTCGGCCGCGCCGCGCTCGCGGGCGGCCCCACCCGGCGCTTCGACCTCGAACTCGACGAGGGCGACACGGGCGCCTTCCGGGCCGAGGTGGCGGCGAACCTGGCGGCGGCGAACGTGCTGCCCGAGCCCGCCCGCCGGCAGCGCCTCGCCGAACTCGGCTACGTCTCGCCGCACTACCCCAGGCCCTACGGGATCGCCGCCGACCCGGCCCAACAGGTGGTCATCCAGCAGGAGTTCGCCCGAATCGGGCTGACCCCGCCGAGCACCGTCATCGGCGAGTTCGCGCTGCCCACGATCATGGCGCACGGCACCGAGGCGCAGCGCGACGCGTACGTGCCGGCCACCCTGCGCGGCGACATCGTCTGGTGCCAGCTGTTCAGCGAACCCGGCGCCGGCTCCGACCTCGCGGCGCTGGCCACCCGGGCCACCAAGGTCGACGGCGGCTGGCAGCTGAACGGCCAGAAGGTGTGGAACTCCAAGGCGCACGAGGCGCACTTCGGCATCTGCCTGGCCCGCACCGACCCGGACGCGGCCAAGCACAAGGGCATCACGTACTTCGTGGTGGACATGGCCACGCCCGGGATCGACGTGCGGCCGCTCAAGCAGGCCAACGGCCGGTCCGAGTTCAACGAGGTCTACCTGGACGACGTGTTCGTCCCCGACGACCAGGTGATCGGCGAGGTGAACGGGGGCTGGCGGATCGCCCGCACGACGCTGGCCAACGAGCGGGTGATGATCGCCGGCGGTCCGGGCATGCAGGCGTTCGGCAAGCTGGTCGCCGACCTCGCGGGAGACGCCTCCGCCGCCGACGCTCCCGCCGCCGACCCCGCGCCGCTCGCCCGGCTCGGCGCCTTCGCGGCGGAGAACTTCGCGCTGCGCGCCCTCACCCTGCGCTCGACCCTGCAGCGCCTGTCCGGGCTCAACCCGGGCGCCGCCTCCAGTGTGCTCAAGCTCGCGGTCACCGAGCACCAGCGGGCCGTGGTCACCGCGCGCCTGGAGCGGTTCGGACCCGGCGGCACACACCTCGACGGCCCCGCCGGCGAACCGCTCACCGACTATCTCTCGCTGCCCGCGGTCCTGCTCGGCGGCGGCACCCGGGAGATCCAGCTCAACGTCGTCGCCGAACGCATCCTGGGCCTGCCCCGGGGGTGAACCCGGCGACCGCCCGGGGTCCTCGACCCCGCGTCCCGCGACCGACAGACAGCGTCCACGGCCGGCAAGGTCCACGGCCAACCAGGTCCACGGCTATCAGGGAGACCACGTGCACATCGCCTACACACCCGAGCAGGAGGACCTGCGACGGGAACTGCGCGAATACTTCGCGCGGATCATGACGCCCGAGATCCGGGCCGAGCAGGCCGCGGGCGAGACCAGCCTGATGGGCAAGGACGGCGCGTACTGCCGCGTCGTCAAGCGCATGGGCGAGGACGGCTGGCTGGGCATCGGCTGGCCCAAGGAGTACGGCGGCCAGGACCGCACCATGCTCGAACAGCTGATCTTCACCGACGAGGCCACCCTGGCCGGGGCCGCGGTGCCGTTCTTGACCATCAACACGGTCGGCCCGACCCTGATGGAGTACGGCACGCAGGAGCAGCGCGACTTCTTCCTGCCGAAGATCCTCGCCGGCGACATGCACTTCTCGATCGGCTATTCCGAGCCGGGCGCGGGCACCGACCTCGCCGCGCTGACCACCAAGGCGGTCCGCGACGGCGACGACTGGATCATCAACGGGCAGAAGATGTGGACCTCGCTGATCCACGTCGCCGACTACGTGTGGTTGGCCGCGCGTACCGACCCGGACGCGCCCCGGCACAAGGGGCTGACCATGTTCCTGGTGCCCACCGACGCCGAGGGCTTCTCCTGGACCCCGATCAAGACCATGGGCGGCCAGACCACCTCGCAGACCTTCTACGAGAACGTCCGGGTGCCCGCGTCGGCCATGGTCGGCGAACTCAACGGCGGCTGGAAGCTGATCACCGGGCAGCTCAACCGCGAGCGGGTGGCGCTGTGTTCGGCCGCGGGCGTCCAGCTCGCGCTGCACGAGACCCGGCGCTGGGCCGAGCGGGCGGTGTTGCCGGACGGCTCGCGCGTGATCGACCGGGAGCACGTCCAGGCCAACCTCGGCCGGGTGCACGCCAAGGTGGAGTTCCTCAAGCTGGTCAACTGGAAGATCGCCTGGGCGGTCGACCACGGTGCCAAGGTCGGTCCGTCGGATGCCTCGGCGACCAAGATCTTCGGTACCGAATTCGCCACCGAGGCCTACCGGTTGCTGATGGAGTGCCTGGGCGAGGACGCCTACCTCCAGCAGGACTCGCCGGGCGCGGTGTTGCGCGGCCGGCTGGAGAAGATGCACCGCACGGCGCTCATCCTCACCTTCGGTGGCGGCACCAACGAGGTACAGCGCGACATGATCGCGATGCTGGGCCTCGGGCTGCCCCGGCCGCCGCGCTGACCCGCCGTCACCACGCTGACAAGGACAGGTGAAATGGACTTCGGTTACACGGAAGAACAGCAGGACCTGGTGGGCCTGGCGGGGCGAATCCTCGGTGAGCGGGTCACCCACGAGGCGCTGACCGCGCTGGACAAGCGGGTCGAGCAGGACGGCGCGCCGCGCCTGGACCGCGAGTTGTGGGCGGAGCTGGCCAAGGCCAACCTGCTCGGGATCGGCCTGCCGGAGGAGTTCGGCGGCTCCGGCTACGGCGTGTTCGAGCAGTGTCTGATCCTGGAACAGATCGGCCGCACGCTCGCACCGGTGCCGTTCGGGCCCTCGATCGTGGTCGCCGCGTCGCTGCTGAGCCGGATGGGCACCGACGAGCAGAAGGCGGCCTGGCTGCCGGGCGCGGTGGACGGTTCGCGGATCCTGACCTATGCGCTCGCCGAGCCGTACGGCCGAGACGGCGCCGCGCCCGCGACGAAGGCGGTGTGCACGGACGGGGTCTGGCACCTCGACGGGGTCAAGACCGGGGTGCCGGCGGCGACCGTCGCCGACCTGATCCTGGTGTCCGCGGACCTCGGCGACGGCCACGCGGGGGTGTTCCTGGTCGACCCGAAGGCGCCCGGCGTGCGGATCGAGGCCCAGCTGACCACGGCCAAGGAGATCGCGGGCCTGGTCACCCTGGAGCGGGCCGTAGGCACCGCGCTCGCCGGCCCCGACGCGGCGGTGAACCTGCGCGAGTTGGCCACACTCGCGTTGTGCGCGACCCAGCTCGGGGTGACCGAGAAGGCGATGCGCGAGACCGCGAAGTACGCGAGCGAGCGGGTCCAGTTCAAGCGGCCGATCGGCTCCTTCCAGGCGGTGGGGCACCGGCTCGCCGACGCATACATCGACGTCGAGGCGATCCGGCTGACCACCTGGCAGGCGGCCTGGCGGGTGGCCGAGGGCCTGGATTCCGCCGAGGCGATCGCGACCGCGAAGTTCTGGGCGGCCGACGGCGGTCACCGGGTCGCGCACGCCGCGGTGCATGTGCACGGCGGGATGGGCGTGGCCGAGGAGCACTTCGTGCACCGCTACTTCAACCACGCCAAACAGCTCGAACTCTCCCTCGGCGGCGCCACCGAGCAGGCGCTGCGGATCGGCGCCGGCTTCGCGGCCACGCCGGCGGGGGAGTTCGCCTGACCGGCTCGACCGAGCAGCCCACCCAGGTGCGGTCGCGCCGGCGCCGCATCCCGTGATTCCCGGATCTTCTGGAGACGAACAGACATGAGCGAACCGCACGCCCTGGTCGAGCGGGACGGCCCCGTCCTGGTCATCACGATGAACCGCCCCGAGGCCCGCAACGCGGTCACCGGCGAGATGGTCGAGATCCTGGAGGCCGCCTGGGACGAGGTGAACGCCAACCCAGAGATCCGGGTGGCCATCCTCACCGGCGCCGGCGGCGCGTTCTGCGCGGGCGCCGACCTGAAGGCGATGAGCCGGCGCGCGCCCGGCGACGCGTTCAAGGGCGGCGAGGGCAGGCCGGCCATGGACATGTCCGTGATGAAGTGGTGTCTCAAGGGCTTCACCCTCACCAAGCCGTTGATCGCCGCCATCGAGGGCCCGGCCATCGCGGGCGGCACCGAGATCCTCCAGGCCACCGACATCCGGGTGGCCGGCGAGTCGGCCCGCTTCGGGGTTTCCGAGGTGCGCTGGGGTCTTTTCCCGCTCGGCGGGTCGGCGGTGCGCCTGCGCCGGCAGATTCCGTACACTGTCGCCGCCGACCTGCTGTTGACGGGCCGCCACATCAAGGCGCCCGAAGCCAAGGAGCTCGGTCTGATCGGGCATGTCGTACCCGACGGCGGCGCGTTGGAGAAGGCGAAGGAGATCGCCCACCAGATCGCCGCCAACGGTCCGCTCGCCGTTCAGGCGGTCCTGCGCGTTCTGCGTGAAACCGACCAGTTGACCGAGGAAGATGCGTTCAAGCTGGAGTCGCAGATCGGAATGCGGGTATTCATGAGCGACGACGCCAAGATCGGTCCGCGAGCCTTCGCGGAGAAGAAGACCCCGGAGTTCAAGGGCACGTGATGTGCCATCGGAAAACTTCGGCATGAAACGGGCCCGCCGGGTCAGGGACGGCAATCCCCCGGCGGGTCCTCATCATCTCGACGCGTGTGCGGTCACGCGGGTTGCGTCGATCGATCGGAAAATTTCGGCGATGTCGCGGCCGGGCGCCGGGAGCGCACCTCGCGGGCCGGTTCGATCGAGGCCGGCAGGGCGAGCACGACCCACAGGGTGATCATCGGTTTGCCGTTGGTCAGCGACGTGCACGACCAGCCGGTCAGGGCCGCGAACAGCCAGAACGCCGCGATGTACAGGGCGGGGGTGTCCCGCCGCCGCAGGAACGCGACCAGGAAGACCAGGGCGAGCAGCGCGAACGGCACGATGGCGGTGAACTCCTCGGCGGCCAGGTCGTTCGCGCTCCACCGGTCGGAGTCGCCGTAGGCGGAGAAGGCCTGCCGTCGGTAGATGTGGCGGTAACCCGGCGCGAACAGGGCCGCGACCAACACCGCGAGCGGCCCCCACACCAGTACCACCGCCAGCCGCGCCGACCACAGCAGCGCGACCGCGGCGAGCACCGCCGAGGCCAGACACAGGTGGTTGAACCCCTTGAATCCGTCCGGTCGGGCGCTCAGCCACGCGGCCGCGAGCATCGCGCCGCCCGCGACGGCGAGCAGGCCGTCGGCGCCGAGCCGGAAGCGGACCGCCCAGGGGCCGCCGGAGCGCTGTGGTGCGGAGCCGACGGACGGCGGGAGATCGGGCCGCCAGGGCGGCGGGCTGAAGTCGAAGGGGGGCGGCGGTCCCGGGTCGGGCGGACGCGGCGGTCCCGGGTCGGGCGGACGCGGCGGTCCCGGGTCGGGCGGCCGGCCCCGCATCGGCGCCGGCGACGACATCGGGGTCGGCGACGGATGGCCGGTGCCGGTGGTCACGACCGGATTGGGGCCTCGACCCGGCTGCCGGTCGGCGTTCGGGTTGTGGGCGGTGTCGGGAGCGGGCCCGCTCGCGGCCGACCGGCTCCGGACCTCCTCCGGCGCCGTGCGCAGCCGACTCGCGGTCGGGAACCTCTCGTCGGGGTGCTTGGCCGGCAGCCGCAACACCACCGCGTCCAGCTCCTCGGGCACCTGCGGGCGCATCGCCGACGGCGGGGTCGGCGGCTTGGACAGGTGCTGGTGCATCACCGCGAACGGCGAATCGGCCAGAAACGGCGGCCGGCCGGTGAGCAGTTCGTAGACGAGCGCGCCGAGCGAGTACAGGTCGGTGCGGGCGTCGACGTCGCGCCCCTCGATCTGCTCCGGGGACAGGTACGCGGGAGTGCCCACGGTCATCCCGGTCGCGGTCAGCCGGGTGGTGGTCTCGGCGAGCACCTTGGCGATGCCGAAGTCGAGCACCTTCACCCCGCCCGTCGAGGTGAGCATGATGTTGGCGGGCTTCAGGTCGCGGTGCACCACGCCGTGGCCGTGACTGTGCACGAGCGCGTCGGCGATGTCGTGTGCGATCGAGACGGTGCGGCCGATCGGCAGCGGGCCCTCGCGCAGGGCTTCGGCCGGCGTGCGACCGTCGACGAACTCCATCACCAGGAAGGGGATCGGCTCGGCGCCGGTGGTGTCCTCGCCGACGTCGTACAGCGTCGCGACGCCCGGGTGGGACAACCCGGCGACGGTGCGTGCCTCGCGCCGGAACCGGTCCCGGAACTCCTGCTGCCGGGTCAGCTCGACGGGCAACACCTTGACCGCGACGGTGCGGCCCAGCTCGCGGTCGACGCCGCGCCGGACCACGCCCATCCCGCCGTGCCCGACCGACTCCAGCAATTCGTATCTGCCACCCAAACGCGCATGTCTCCCCCCGGAGTTCGGTCGTGGGTCGGGCGTGGCCGCGCAAGTATGGAGCAACCGGCTGTTCGGGGACATATGCCGGGCCTTCGTGGCGAGAAAGTACCGCCGTGCGGGCGGGTTCCGACAGTGCTTTGCCGGATCATGGCGCGGCTATTCTTTTGATCGAGTCAAGGGTAAGTTGGCCCGACCCTGCTTCCGACCGGATGGGATCCCTGCCTCGGCCCCGGATCCCCGGCGTCGGGAGCATCCGTACATCCGCCGTGGGAGCCGACCATGACGCCCGTCAGCCCGTCGTTCAACCTCGCCGACCTGTTCGAGATCGTGGTGGACGCGATCCCCGACCGCACCGCGATGATCGCGGGCGAGGTACGCCTGACATACCGTCAACTGGACGAGCGGGCCAACCGGGTCGCGCACCACCTGCTCGGGGCCGGGATCGAGCCCGGGGACTTCGTCGGGATCCACGCGTGGAACCGCGCGGAGTGGGTCGAGGCGATGATCGGCTGCCACAAGGCGCGGGCGGTGCCGATCAACATCAACTACCGCTACGTCGAGGCCGAACTGCGCTACCTGTACGAGAACTCGGGCATGGTCGCGGTGATCGCCGAGCGCTCGTTCGCCGGCGCGACCGCGGCGATCCGGGCCGACTTCCCGACGCTGCGGCACGTGGTGATCCTGGAGGACGGCTCGACCGAGCCGGCCGAGGGCACCGTGGGCTACGAGGACGCGCTCGCCGCGGCCTCGCCCGCGCGCGGCTTCGGCGCGCGCAGCGACGACGACCTGTACGGCCTGTACACCGGCGGCACCACCGGGATGCCCAAGTGTGTGCTGTGGCGCGGCGAGGACATCTTCTTCGCCGCCCTCCAGGCCGGGCGCGGCGCCCGGCCGAAGCTGCGCACGCCGGGCGAACTCGCGGAGACGGTGCGCGAGTCGGCCGGTATGACCACGCTCGGCCTGGCGCCGATGATGCACGGCGGCGGGCAGTGGTCGATGTGGAACACCTTCTACATGGGCAACACGTTCCTGATGTGGACCGGGCGCGCCTTCGAGGCGGACGCGGTGATGGCGCTGGCGTCGCGGGAAAAGGCGCTGTCGATGGCCGTGGTCGGCGACGGCATGGGCCGGCCCCTCGCGGACTGGCTGGCGGCCAACCCCGACACCTACGACCTGTCCGCACTCAAGGCGATCAGCAACGGCGGGGCGCCGATGAGCGCGGCGGTGCGGACCGCGCTCGAACAGGCCGGGATGTTCGTGATCGACAGCTTCGGCGCGTCGGAGACCGGCGCCGCCATGCGGCAGACCGGCGCGCCGGGCACGGCCACCCGGTTCGCCTCCTCGGAGACCACGACGGTCCTCGACGATCGCCTGGTGCCGGTCGAGCCGGGCTCGGGCGACGTGGGCCGCCTGGCCGTCGGCGGGCACATCCCGCTCGGGTATCACGGCGACGACGAGAAGACGCGCGCCACGTTCGTGCGGGACGCGAACGGGCGGCGGTGGGTGTTGCCGGGCGACTACGCGCAGCTGGACAAGGACGGCAGCATCCTGCTGCTCGGGCGGGGCAGCGCGACCATCAACACCGGCGGCGAGAAGGTGTACCCGGACGAGGTCGAGGACGCGCTGAAGTCGCACGCGGACGTGTTCGACGCCGTCGTGGTGGGTGTTCCCGACCCGCGCTTCGGCCAGGCGGTAACCGCGCTCGTGGTGCTGCGCGAGGGCGCCGACCCGGGGGCGGAGGCGATCACTGCGCACGCCCGGACCCGGATCGCCGGCTACAAGACGCCCAAGCGCATCCACTTCGTCGAGTCGATCCCGCGCACGGCGGCGGGCAAGGTGGACCTGCGGGCGGCCAAGGCGCGGGCGGAGGAGTTGTCGGAGTCGGCGCGGCCGAGCAGCTGACTGCGGCGGCCGGCGTCGTCGGGGTCGGTTCAGCCGAGCACCTGGGTGAGGGTGTGGATCAGCAGGCCGACCAGCGCGCCGACGACGGTGCCGTTGATCCGGATGAACTGGAGGTCGCGGCCGACGTTGATCTCGATCTTGCGGCTGGTCTCCTTGGGATCCCAGGCGCCGACGGTGTCGGTGATCAGCGCGGTGATCTCGTCACGGTAGGTGGTCACCACGTAGGCGGCGGCCTGCTCGATCCAGCGATCGGCCTTGTCGCGCACGCGCGGGTCCTCGGCGAGCCGGGTAGCCAGGGAGCGGATCGCGTCGGTCGCCCGGTTGCGCAGCGCGCTGTCGGGGTCCTCGGTGGCCTCGACCAGCATCGCGCGCGCGGCACCCCACACCGACGCGATCAGGTCCTGTACGGCCGGGTGCGCGATGGTGCGGTCGCGCAGCCGCTCTATCTGGGCGATCATCGCCGGGTCGTGCTGGAGGTCGCGGGCCACGTCGGCGAGGAAGGTGTCCACCGCGAGTCGGGCGGTGTGCTCCGGGTCGTCGCGTACCGCGCCCGCGAAGCGCACGAGTTCGCGGTGCACCTTGTTGGCGATCTGGCGGTCCAGGAAACGCGGGGACCAGCCGGGGGACTCCTCGCTGACCACGCGCAGCACGGCCTCGCGATGCGTCTCCAGCCAGTCGTGCGCCTTGGTCGCCACCAGATCGACCAGGCCGTGGTGGGCGCCGTCGCGCACGAGCCGGTCGAGCAGTTCGCCGATCGGCTGGGCGACGGCCTGGGCGGAGACCCGACGGGTGATCGCCTGGCCGAACACGTTCTGCACGTCCTCGTCGCGCAGCACGGTCAGCGCGGCGCGGGCGAGCGCGCCCAGCTGTTCGGTGACCCGTTCGGCGTGCCCGGGGGCGGCCAGCCAGGTGCCGGCGCGTCGGGAGACGTCCATGCGGGCCAGGCGTTGCCGCACCACCGCGTCGGAGAGGAAGTTCTCGCCGACGAACTCGCCGAGATTGCGCCCGAGGGCGTCCTTGCGGGTCGGGATGATCGCGGTGTGCGGGATCGGCAGCCCGAGCGGGCGCCGGAACAGCGCGGTCACCGCGAACCAGTCGGCCATCGCGCCGACCATCCCGGCCTCCGCCGCCGCCTGTACGTACCCGGCCCACGCCCCGGCCCCCCGAGCCTCGGCCCACCGCGCCAATACGAACAACACGACGGCGAACACCAGAAACCCGGTGGCGATCACCTTCATCCGCCGCACCCCACGCAACTTCTCCACCTCGGCGGCAGTGCGATCGGCGCCGCCGACGGGTCGAGAACGTGGAGCCGGGGCCACGGGTTCGGCCAGATCTTCCATGAGGGTCATTGTGATGATCTGCCCACCCGAATAGCCGCCACGACACCACCCAGCCAGGTGGCCCTCCTCACGCCCCCGGCAACCTCCCCCGGAGTCGGATCCTTCGCTTCGGCAAATATAAGCCCGGGGTTATATTCGACGCAGGTCGATGGTCAGGTGGTACGAGGAAGCGATTCCGCTCGCGGAGGCTCGGTATCAGGAGTACCGCGAGGAACAGAAGGAGCAGCGATCATGAGTCCCGCACGGCGCCGGCAGGACGTCAAGGCCGATGCCCACCGCGTCGACCCGGACCTGGCCGATCCCGGGGTGCGGTCGCGGGCCCGGGTGGAACCGGACGCCTATGTCGTCGGCTTCCACCTGAAGGAACTCCGCAAGTCCCTGGGACGAACGCAGGCCGAGGTGGCGGCGGTCCTCGGGGTTTCCCAGGCGCGCGTGTCCCAGATCGAGACCGGTGACCCGGAGGCCATGGAACTGGAGACGCTGCGCTCGTATGCGGCCGCGCTGGGTGGGCGGCTCGACGTCACCGTCGACATCGGCGACATGTCGTTTCGGGTGGCCTGAACGACGACGCCGGCCCTGCCGGGGATCGGCCCGCGGCGGGGGTTGGGGTCAGGGGGATCGGGGTGGGCGGGCGGGGGTGGTGAGGATGCCGTTGAGCAAGACCTCGATGGCCCACGCGTCGCGTTCGTCGCCGGAGCCTTCGGTGAGGGTGGGGCGCATGGCGACCAGGTGGGGGTATTCGGTCGCGGACAGGCGGGCGAAGGTTTCGTTCATTTCGGCCACCGCGCTCTCCTCCGTTTGGCCCCGTTCGCCCTTGGCGGCGTAGGCGGACTGTTCGGTCGCGGCGGCGGTGATGTACAGGTTGATCAGGTCCAGGGCGAGCGAGCGGGTGAGGTCGTCGATGTCCGCGCCGGCCAGCAGGGCCAGGATCGTGTCGGCGAGAGCCAGGGCGTTGGGGCCGGTCGGGACGTCGCCCAGGGCCACCGACGCGATGCCGCGCCGGTCGCCGAGGACGGTCACGGCGTTGCCGATCAGCGTGGTCAGCTCCGCCCGCCAGTGCGGCACCGGCGCGCCGACCGGCCCGACGGCGGGCAGCGGGATCTCGCCCACCACCCGGTCGTAGACCAGCGCCAGTAGTTCGTCCCGGTTCGCCACATAGACGTACAGCGACGCCGCGCCCGTGTCGAGCGCCTGGGCGACCCGCCGCATGGTCACCGCGTCCAGCCCGTCCGCGTCCAGGATCGCGAGCGCGGCGGACACGAGCGCGTCGGCGCTGAGTGCGGCCTTGGCCGGGCGGGTGCGGCGGCTGACCGGGGCGGCGGGGGCGGACCGTCGAGGTGCGCCGGGAGGGTTCGACATGGTCCGAGCATAACGCCTTGACGGAACACTGTTCGGAACGTACGTTGTTCGTAACGAACATCGTTCGCTCGGATTGCGCGGGCCCCTGGCCGACGCGCCACGGCGGCCCCATACATACGCAAGGACTTCGATCACCATGACCACCCTCGTCACCGGCGCCCGCGGCAGTGTCGCCCGCGGCGTCGTCACCCGCCTTCTCGCCGCCGGCCGCGACGTCCGGATCGCGAGCAGCGACCCGACCGCCCTCGCCCCGCCCCCCGGCGTCGAAGCCGTTCGGCTGTCGCTGCGCGAGCCCGCCGCCGACGCCGCCGCCGCGCTGCGCGACGTGCACAACGTCTTCCTCTACGCCGAGGCGGCCGGCATCGCCGACTTCCTGGCGGCCGCGCGCACCGCCGGCGTCCGGCACATCGTGCTGCTGTCCTCGGCCGCCGCCGCCGCTCCCGACCCCGCCGCCAACCCGCTCGCCGCGAGCCACCACGCGGTCGAGGTCGCCGTCGCCGAATCCGGCCTCCCGTACACGGTGTTGCGCCCCGGCGCGTTCGCCGGCAACACGATCGGTTGGAAGTACCAGGTGCTCGGCGCCGGCGGCATCCAACTCCCTTATCCCGATGCCCAGTTGGCCCCGATCCACGAAGACGACATCGCCGACGTCGCCACCGCCGTGCTGCTGTCCGGCGACCACCTCGGCGAAACGCTGGACCTCAACGGCCCCGAATCGATGTCCTTCGCCGAGCAGATCGCGATCCTGTCCGATGTCCTCGGCCACGCGCTGCCGTTCGCCGAGGTGAGCCGCGAGGAGGCGCTGGCGGGGCTGACCCGGCACATGAACGAGGGCTACGCCAACGCCCTTCTCGACCTGTGGCAGCACGCCGTCGACCCCGAGCCCGTCTCCGGCACCACCGAGGCGATCACCGGCCGGCCCGGGCGCAGCTTCCGCGCCTGGGTCCTGGACCACCGCGAGGACTTCGCCGAACTCGCCGCCCCGCGCCGGTAAGTCCCCTGCACAGAGCCCGATATGGGCACGGACCCACCGGTCGGACGGACATTCCGCCCGACCGGTGCACGCTTTGGTGGGGTTCTCGCTCCCACGTTCCCCACGGGGCCTCCGTGCTGTCTACCCTGCTGTCCAGACCGGCCGTTTACCGAACTCTGGACGCACATGACCGTCGCGCTTCACACCGGCGCGGGTGCCGCAATCGAGGTACGCCGCGCACTCCAGGCTGATGAAGCCAGGGACGTGCCCGCCCATACGTGGGTCGGCCCGATCGTCCGGGTCCGCCCGCAGGGCGAACGGCACTACGAGGACGTCGCGTACATCGACGCGGCGCCCACCGACGGCATGGGCAGCTCCCCCTCGCGGCATCTGGTCCTGTGGGCCGACCGCGCCCGCCGACAGCGGATCGCCGCGGTGGGGACCTACTCCGCCGCGCCCGACTACGCGGTCTACAGCATCACCGGACCGGCCGGGGAGCACCTGGCGACGGTGCACCGCGAGCAGGGCAGCATCCGTCGACTGCGCCGCACGTCCTGGACGATCCGCCCGGCCGAGGGGCCGACGCTGCACGCGGCCAAGGGAACCACGTTCGGCTGGATCGCGTGGTGGGCGCTGTCCCCGCTGTGGGGGCTGATGATGGCCGTGGCCGTACTGGGCGGCAAGGCACCGAGGTTGCCGCTGCGCACCATCTGGCGCCACGACGGCAGGCGCGTGTTCGAATACCTGGGCAGCGTCGGCACCACGGACTCCTACGAGTTGCCGCCGGGCCACACCGACTGCCGGATACTCCTGGCCCTCGCGGCCCTGCACAACAGCCACCCGGGCTGGTACGACCGCCTGTAGGGCGTGGCCCGGTCCGGGAACCGTCCTCAGGCGTCGGTCGGTTCGGGGGCGGGTGTCCACTCGGCGACCAGGTCCAGCAGGCCCGGGAAGCGGTGGTCCAGGTCGTCGACGCGGACGTGGCTGCGGCGTTCCAGGCCGTACTGGCGCTGCCGGATCAGGCCGGCCTCGCGCAGGGCGCGGAAGTGGTGGGTGAGCGAGGACTTGGGTTGGCCGAGGCCGAACCAGCCGCACGTGTGGTCGAACTCGGTCGAGTCCAGGAGCAGCGTGCGCACGATGCCCATCCGGAGCGGGGTGCTCAGCGCGCCCATGACCGCTTCGAGGCGCAACTCCCCTACCGCGGGCTCCGGCAGTGGCTCGGGGGCGTCGTCGGGGACCGGGCGGACGACCGCGTTGTGGGCCACTGGGCATCTCTCCTCGCCATGGGCGGCCGGCGCCGGCCGCTGCTGTACGAGTTGCATCGTACTGCACTTCATGTTCGAATCGACTCGTACAGTCAGTACGACTCGATTCGTACAGCCGTGTCCTGGGGGTTCCATGTCACCGACCGACGTCCGCCATGCGCCGATGCCCACCGCGCCCACCTCCGCCCCGTACCCGTCCCCGCCCGTGTCGCCCGCCCGGATCCGGCTCGCCGCCTGGCCGGTGACCGCCGTCTTCGTGCTCTCCAACGCAGCGACCCCGCTCTATGTCGTCTGGCGGCGCGAACTCGGCTTCTCCTCCGGCACGTCGACCGTGATCTTCGCGGCCTACATCGTCGGCCTGCTCGGCGCGCTCACCGTCGCCGGCGCGCTCTCCGACCGGATCGGCCGCAAGCCGGTACTGTTGCCCGCCCTCGCTCTGGCCGCGCTCGCGTGCCTCGTCTTCGCCACCGCCGCCTCGGTGCCCGCGCTCGTCGTCGCGCGCCTGCTCACCGGCATCGCCGTCGGCGCGACCGTGTCGGCCGGGATGGCCGCGGTCGCCGACGTCGCCGGGTCGACGCACCGGCGGCTCGGGGCGTTGGCGGCCTCGTCCGCGATGGTGCTCGGCGCCGGGCTCGGGCCGATGCTCGCGGGCGTGTTGTCCGAGACCGTGGCCGGGCCGACCACCACCGTGTTCGTGGTCGAGGCGGTGCTGCTCGCCACGGCGTTCGTGGTCGTGTACCGGTTGCCGCTCGCCCGACCGGCCGCCGCGCCCGCCACCGCCCGGTGGTTCCGCGTGCCGTCCGTGCCCGCCGCGAATCGCGGCCAACTGCTCCTTGGTATCGCGGTGTTCGCGCCCGGCATCACGGCCACCTCGTTCGTGCTCTCGCTCGGTCCCGCCCTCCTGGCCGACCTCCTCGACACGTCGAGCCGGATCGTCGCGGGCTCCACGGCGTTCGTGATGTTCGCCGCCGCGACCGGCGTGCAGTTCGCGGTGCGCCGGTGGGCGGTTCGCACGGTGCTGCTCGCCGGGGCCGCCGCGATCGCCGCCGGCATGATCGTGCTGATCGCCGCCGTAGACCTCGCGTCCGCACCCCTGTTGATCACGGCCGCGATCCTCGCCGGCGCCGGTCAGGGCCTCGGCCAACTCGGCGGCCTCACCCTCCTCGGCACGCATGTCCCGCGCGAGCGCGCCGCCGAGGCCAACGCGGCACTGAACATGGGCGGTTACCTGCCCGCCGGCCTGCTCCCGGTCGCCGTCGGCTACCTGAGCGACGCGGTGGGCCTGCGTACCGGAACCACGACTTTCGCGATCGTCCTGATCGGCGCGGCCACCGTCGCGGCGACCCTGGTGCTGACCAACCGCGCGGCAGCAGAGCGCAGTTGAGGTCGAGACCCGGCGCGATCGGCCGACACGTCCGTGCGGAAACACCCTCGACTGCCCCAGGATTTCCATTACTTGACCCGAATCCGGTTGGTTCCCTCGCGCATCGAACGTAGGTTGGTCGGCGTCGTTCGATCACTACGGGGGCAGTGGCGCGCGGCGGCCGCGAATGAGTCGCCCCGCATCGAACGGGCGGGCGCGCCTCGCGTCGGCCTCGGCGACCTCGGTTCGCCTTCTCCCGGAACGTCGTACGCACACGACGTCCTACGGGGAGGCGATCGGGGATGGGCAAGACGAAGACCGGCCCGAAAGGCGGCAATTCGGGCGCCTCGGGCATCGGCCACGACACGACCAAGCCGAGCGGCGGAGCGCCGACCGCGACCGTGCCCAAGGCACCCAAACGTCCCGGCGGCGACACCGGCGGCGCCCCCGGCGGCCCGCCGACGACCACCACCACCAAGACCGGCGCGCCCGCCGGACCACCGCCCAGGGGCGGCAACGGCTTCAGCCACAAGCCGGAACACGTGGAGTCCGGCGCCCGGGGCATCGACGCCTCCGCCGCCCGGATCGAGGCCGCGCACACGAAGTTGAGCGGCGTACTCCAGGCCAAGGGTTCGTTCTGGAACAAGGACAGCCTGGGCCAGACCTTCGGCAAGGTCTTCGAGCCGCTGTCCACCGGCCATTCCCGGGCCGGCGGGGCGCTCCAGCAGGCGGTCGCCAAGACCGCCGGGAACGTGCGGGTCAGCGCCAAGAAGACGGCCGCCACCGAGGAGGCCAACCTCAAGAAGTTCGGGCAGCGCATCGACGGCGACCCGAAGAAGATCGGCGACGCCGAGCGCGACGGCAAGGGCCCGTCGGGCAACGCCGCGCAAAAGCCCGGCTCGAACCGCACCCCGGTGTACTTCGTCGACGAGAACGGCCGGGTCCACCAATTGGTGAACGGCCAACTCGTGCCGGTCACCCCCGGAGGCACGAACAGCGGCATCGACCGGGTGCTCAATCCGGACGGCACGATCAGGGTCAACATCAAGACCGACGACGACGGCAATCCCGAACTCACCCCCAAGGGAAAACCGAAACGGGTCCCGGTGCCGGGTGGCAAGGGGAGATACGACCGGTTCGCGAAGCAGGAGCAGGCGGACAACAACGACGGCGCCGGTCCGCGCACTCCCGTGCAATCGCAGCGCCTGGAACACCCCACGGATCTGTCCCAGGCGGTAGAGGACGTGCGCCGGGCGGGCAACGACTACGGCGGGAACAACTATGCGTCGCTGTACTATCGGGACCCTTCCGGACAAGCCGCCGGCGACTTCATCCTGGTGGGCAGCAGCGGCCAGAACGGCGGTCACTCGGAACGAGCGATCGGGTTGCCGATGGTGCACAACGGCATGCAGAACGACGTGACCCGGCTGTATACCGAACGTGCGCCCTGCCAGGTTTTCCCGCGGACCGGCGGGGCCGGCTGCGACCTGTGGGTCGACATGCATCTCAACGGCCCGGGGCGCAGCTCCCCGCTGGAGGTCGGTCACGTCGCGGACTTCGATTCGAGTCGGCTCGACGGGGCGGACCGCAACGGTCCGTTCAACCTGTACATGTTCGACTTGGAGCAGCAGCACCAGGCCGGCAACACGAGTCCGCTCGCCGGTGTATACACGTACCGGTATCCCTGAGGCCGACGCTGGAGTAACGGATGATCTTCGACATCGACCGGGGCCGGCTCCTGGAGGCGTTTCCCGAGCGACGGGTCGTGCGTGCCTCGCGCGCCGCACTCGCCGAGGTGGAGGGTCGGGCCGAGGATCTGGACTTCCTGTGCGACGTGGGCCTGCCGCAGGGGCTGTTCCAGATCGCCCCCGCGCTGGCCGGCGAGGAAGGCGCGCAACCGTCGCGGCTGCTGGATCTCGGCGATCCGGACGAGGGTGTGGACCTGCCCGAGCTGGACGGCGTCGGCCCGGTACTCCTGCTGGGCGGAATCCAGTACTGGTACGTCTTCCTGCACCTGGAGACCGGCCGGATCCACGCATTTCCCGAGGACGGGTCGGACTACTGCACGATCAACGGGGACCTGTCCTCGCTGTGCACCATGTTGTGCCTGCTGGAACAGGAGACCCCGCGCACGGCACCGGGAACCCGGGGCCCGAGCAACGACGAATACGCGCACGTGGCCGACTCCATTCGAGCGCGGGTCGAGCCACACGATCCGCTTCCCTATCAGGGGGACAGCCTGTGGGTCTTTTATTTCGGGTCGTACACCGACGGCCTCTATCCACTGAGCTGAGCGATCGAGCCGAGCGATCGGGAAGGATACCCGCACCACCATGAACGTCGACCTCTCCGCCGCCCTCCACCAGCGCTTCGGCCGGGACGGGCTGCGCACGTACGCGTCGCCGGACCTCGACGGCCTGCCGCTGCCCGTGCAGGTCGGCGCGTACTTCATCGCCGCGGAGGACGAACACCCGCTCACCATGGGGGCGTTCGCCGACGCGGTGGGTGAGGTGCTGCCCGATGCCGAGCTTCGGGACCGGGTTCGGCTCGGGACCGACCAGGGGGCGGAGCTGTACGTCGCCGGCGACGGGTCGGTGCGAGCCCTGTTCCTCGGCGTCGACCTGCCCGCGATGGCCGTGGCGAGCAGTGTGGAGGCGTTCGCCGAAGGGTTGTTGACGCTCGATCAGATGTTGCCCCGGATCGCCGCCGTGGACGAGCCGATGGAGGGGTTCCCGCTGTACCGGGAGCTGCGCGAGGCGTTGACGGCGGCCGATCCCGCCGCGTTCGTCGAGCGCGAGGCGTGGTGGCCCAGGGTCCTGGACGACGTGCGCCTCCCGTTGAACATCGGCAGTTCGGCCGCCTTCGAGATCGTGGACGCCGGCGGCGAACCGAAGATCCTGACCGAGTCGTCGCGCCCGGGGCTGCCGCATCCGGAGGAACTGCTGTGGTATCGGCTGGCGGCCGGGGGAGTGGACGCCGAGGACGTTCGGCGGGTCTACTGCGAACTCGAACCCTGCCTGATGCCCGGCCACTACTGCGCGCTCTGGATGGGTCGCCTGTTTCCCGACGCCGAGTTCACCCACGGCTTCGGCTACGGGGAGAGCGCGCAGTCCCGGGAGGACGGCGTACGGGCGCTGATGACGCACATCGCCGAGCAGGCGGGAAACCGCTGACGGAGCGCCACACCGACCGGGCACGGTACGGGCGGCACACAGCGGTACGAGCGGTGGGAATCGGGGGACGGAGACCGTGGTCGACCAGGACGGGCATCGGCTGCCGCACATGACGGGTGGGCGACACCTCGCCGCCCGCGCGCTGCTCGGGTGGCTCGACGATCCGCGCTCGCCCCGGTTGTGTCTGGTCGGCGGCTCGCCGGGGGCGGGCAAGTCGCACCTGCTGGCCTGGCTGTACGCGGCCACTGCCGGGCAGGACACGCCGCCCGCACGCCGACTGCACGCGTTCGTCCCGGCCGGCGGATCGACGCTGCCCGGGGTCACCGTCGAACTGGCGCGACACCTGGGGGTCGCGGCCAGGACCCCCCGCCACCTCGTGGCCTGGGCGGCCCTGGACCCCCGGCGCACGGTGATCACGATCGCCGATCTCGACCACGCGGGCGTGCCGGGTCGCCCCGGGGAGGGCGCCCGGATCGTCACCGACCTGCTCGACCCGCTGCTCGACCTGCCGCACGTACGGCTGCTCGTGGAGTGCGCGGACGCCGCGACCCGGGCCGCGTTCACCCGGGTGGCCGGGCCGGCCGCGCTGGATCTGGACGAACCCAGGTGGACCCATCCGGGCCGGTTCGCCCGCTGGTACGCCGAACTGCTCGCCGCCGCGCCGGGCACGGCGCCGCCCGACGCCGATGTCGCCTACCCGCACCCTGGCCTGGCCCGGCTCGCCGCGCGGGTGGACGGGGCCTCGGCGTCGCCCGGTTCGCCCGCCTCGGCAGTCTCGGCAGTCTCGGCGGTCGACCCGGGCGGCACGACGGAGCGGTTCGCCCGGATCCACCGGGCGTGGTGGGCGGGCCTGGGTGAGGACGTGCGCTCGGCCGTGGCCGCCCTGTACGGCCTCGACCTGCCGCTGACCGCCCGGCAGTGGGCGATCGCCTGTTCGACCCTGTATCCGGGCCCGGTGCCGGGCCCCGGCGGCGCCGCTACGGATGCGCCGATCGCGGCGGCGACCCGTGCGCTGCCCCCGCTGCTCGACGGCGGCGACACCTGGGCGCTGCCGGCCGGGCCGCTCGCCGACTTCGTGGCGGGGCAGCGCCGGGAATGCCGCGATCCCGGCCGGGCGGCCCGGGTGCACGCGGCACTGCGGCGGGACGCGGACGCGGGCATCGTGGACCTGGCCGGGCTCTACGAGGCGGGCGAGGAGCGGTTGTCGGCGATCCTGGAGCACAGCGTGCGGATCGGGGACGCGGCGGCGCTCGCGGTCGACCCGATCGTGCAGGCGCTGGCCCGGCCGCACGTGGTGGCCGGCGCACTGGTGGCCACCGGGCAGTGGGCGGACCCGGCGCAGGCGGCGTTTCGCGGCGCGTACGGCACGCTGGTCGCGGAGCCCGCGCCGGGGGTGCGGGCGGCCCTGCTCGCGATGCACCGACTCGGCCGCGACGACGACGCCGCGCGCCGACTCGCGGCCCGGGCCGCGGCGCCGGGCTGGCGGGCCGAGTGGGCCCGGTGGGGCGAGGGCGACCCACAGCGGCCCGACCGGTGGCCGGGACCGGTGCTCGCCGCCGCATCCGGCCGCGGGGCGCTGGCGGGACAGGCGCTCCTCGTGGACGACACCGGCACGATCCGCACCGTGCGCGGCGCCGACGGCGGCATCGTCGGCCGGGTCGGCGCCTCCTTCGGGCCGATTCCGCTGCGCGCGCTCGCGAGCACCTACGGCGGCCGGGTGGCCACGCTGAACCGATGGGGCGGCGTGGACGTCCTGGACGCGGCCTACCACGGCCCGCGCGGCGCGCTCGAGGCCGGATTCCAGCGCCTGGTCAACACCTGCGGGGCCGAGCCGACCGTGCTGTGCGCACACCCGCTGCCCGCGCTCGGCGACGCCGAGGGCGCGGTGTGGTGCTACGCCCCGGCGCCGACCTCGGCATCGGCCCCGGCCGGCGACGAGCCACCGCCGCGCGGCGTGTTCTCCGCGCCGCTGCACACCGGCCCGGTCACCGCGCTGGGCGCGGTCCGCACCGGCACCGCCGGAGCGCCGACGCTGGTGATCAGCGGCGGACGCGACGGCCGGGTGCGGATGTGGAGCCCGGGCGCCGAGCCGGGCCCGGACGCGCTGGACGCGCGCGCCGCCCCGGTGACCGCGCTCGCCTGCGAACAGACCACCGAGGGCCTGCTGATCGCGGTGGCGTGGGCGGACGGCCCGGTCCGACTGCGCCGACCGGGCGACGACACGACGGTGGACCTGAACCCGGGTCTGCCGGTGACCGGGATCGCGGTGTCGGTGGAGGGCCACATCGTGCTGGGCACGGCCGCGGGGGTGATCGGACTGCGCCTCGAACGACCCGCCGGATGACGGTTGTTCGCATGTTCGGCGCAGGCGTGGGACGGGCCGACCGGGCCCGAAAAGCATGTACAAGGCCGGAATCGGTGCGTAGCGTCGACAGGACGCGCCCCGCCGGCTCGGGCGTGGGCGACGACGACGGGGGTCGACTGTGGGCATCACCGTACCGGGCTATCTGGACACGGCACTGGACGTCATCGGGATCGACTGGCCCAATCTCGACGAGGACGAGTTCAAGGAACTGGCGGTCGCCTACCGCGAGTTCGCGGACGAGATCGACGAGGCGCGGGCCGACGGCAAGAACGGCGCGGCGTGGATCCTCTCCGGCACCAGCGGGATGGCCGCCGAGGCGTTCGAGGCGCACTACGGCAAGCTGAACAACGAGCATCTGCACGACCTGGCCGAGGGCGCCCGGATGTTGGCCAAGGCGCTGGACGCGGCGGCGGTGGTGATCGAGGTGGCCAAGGGCAGAGCCATCGCCCAACTGATCATCCTGGCCGATGCGATCGCCGCCGCCGCGGCTGCGGCCACCTTCACCTTCGGCCTGTCCGCGATCGCCGGCCTTGCCGAGGTCGGTATCGTGCGCACCGCGGTCAAACGCATCTTCAAGGAACTCGAGGAAGAGCTGATGGCCCGGGTGATCGAGATCGCCACCGCACCCGCCGTGGCCGCCCTCGAAGGCACCGCCAACGAACTGCTGTCCCAACTGGTGGAGAACGAACTCGGCGCGCGCAACGGCTACGACTTGGACGCCGCGATCGACGCCGGCAAGCAGAGCGGCCGGGACGCCATGCCGACTGCGTCCAGCATCGTCACCACGCTGAACCCGGTGGCCTGAACAGGGCGGCCCGAACCGGCTCGTATCGGCGGCCTGCACGGGCGACCCGAACCGGCCGCCCCGACCCGCCCGCGCGCGTCCGAACGCCCGTTCGTGCGTCTTGACTTCGTGCCGCTCCGTCGGGATCCTGCCGGCGGGGCGGCATCGTCACACCGCGCCCTGCCGCAACCACCGAGAGGAACCGCGGATGAGTCGCGACCAGGGCGGGGCGTACGCGTCGGCGTATCGGCGAAGCCTCGACGACCCCGACGGATTCTGGTTGGCGGCGGCCGAGGCGATCGACTGGATCACCCCGCCCACCCGGGCCCTGGACGACTCCGCCGCGCCGCTGTACCGCTGGTTCCCCGACGGCGTGCTGAACACCTGCTTCAACGCCCTGGACCGGCACGTGGCGGCCGGCCGCGGCGACCAGGCGGCCATCGTGTACGACTCGCCCGTCACCGACACCCGGCGCCGGTTGAGCTACGCCGAACTCCTCGACCTGACCGCGAGGTTCGCCGGCGTGTTGCGCGGCCTCGGGGTCGCCAGGGGCGATCGGGTCGTGCTCTACCTTCCGATGGTGCCCGAGGCGGTGGTGGCGATGCTCGCCTGCGCCCGGCTCGGCGCGGTGCACTCCGTGGTGTTCGGCGGATTCGCCGCCCACGAGTTGGCGGTGCGGATCGACGACGCCCGGCCCACCGTGGTGGTGGCCGCGTCCTGCGGCATCGAGCCGACCCGCACCATCGCCTACAAACCGCTCGTGGACGCCGCCCTGGCCGAGGCCACACACCGCCCGGACCACGTGGTGATCCTGCAACGCCCACAGCTCACCGCCGAGTTGACGGACACCGACCTCGACTGGGACACCGCGATGGCGAGCGCCGAGCCGGTCGCGTGTGTGCCGGTGGCGGCCACCGACCCGCTCTACATCCTCTACACCTCCGGCACCACCGGCCCGCCCAAGGGCATCGTCCGGGACAACGGCGGGCACGCGGTGGCGCTGCGCTGGTCGATGGAGAACATCTACGGCGTGCGGCCGGGCGAGGTGAGCTGGACCGCCTCCGACGTGGGCTGGGTGGTCGGCCACTCGTACATCGTCTACGCGCCGCTGCTCACCGGTTGCACCTCCGTGCTGTACGAGGGCAAACCGGTCGGCACCCCCGACGCGGGCGCGTTCTGGCGGGTGGCCGCCGAGCACCGGACCACGATGCTGTTCACCGCGCCGACCGCGTTTCGCGCGATCCGCAAGGCGGACCCGGAGGGGAAGCTGCTCGCCGGACACGATCTGTCCGCCCTGCGCGCCCTGTTCCTGGCCGGCGAGCGCCTCGACCCGGAGACCTACCGCTGGGCCGGCGACCTGCTCGGCGTGCCCGTGGTGGACAACTGGTGGCAGACCGAGACCGGATGGCCGATCGTGGCCGACCCGATCGGCCTGGAGCCGCAACCGACCCGGCCCGGCTCGCCGACCCTGCCGGTACCCGGCTACGACGTGCGGATCCTGGACCCGGACGGCGTCGAGGTGCCGCCCGGCACGGACGGATCCGTGGTGCTCAAACTGCCCATGCCGCCGGGCACGTTGACCGGCCTGTGGGGCGACGACGCGCGTTATGTCGCCTCCTACCTGACCGCCTTCCCCGGCCACTACCTCACCGGCGACGGCGGACGCAAGGACGCCGACGGCTACGTCTACGTGATGGGCCGCACCGACGACGTGATCAACGTGGCCGGACACCGGCTGTCCACCGGCTCGATGGAGGAGGTCCTGGCGGGCCATCCGGACGTGGCGGAGTGCGCGGTGATCGGGGTGGCCGACGAGCTCAAGGGCCAGGTGCCGCGCGGCCTGGTCGTGCTCAAGGCCGGCGTGGACCGGGAACCGGCCGAGGTGGCCGATGAGTTGGTTCGCCGGGTGCGGGACACCATCGGCGCGGTGGCCGCGCTGCGTCGGGTGGACGTGGTCCCCGCGCTGCCCAAGACCCGGTCCGGCAAGATCCTGCGCCGCACGATGCGCGACATCGCCGACGGCAAACGACCCGAACCGCCGTCCACGATCGAGGATCCCGCCGTACTCGACGCCCTGCGGCCGACGCTCGTCGACGAGTAGGACACCGCGGATCCGGGTGCGGCGCGATCAGTTCGCGTAGGACGCGGGCGGCGGCGACTGCGGGCCCAGCGGCACGGCCAGCCAGGTGTCGTACAACCGCTGCCACGACCCGTCACGCTTCATCCGCTCCAGCAGCCCGTTGGCGAAGCGTACGAAGTCCTCGTGCGCCAACGGGAAGGCCATGCCGTGCGGTTCGTCGCTGAACGCCGGCCCGACCACGACGGTGTCCGCGTCCTGCGCACGAAGTCCGTGCAGCAGCGCGGAGGTCGTCGAGATCGCGTCCACCTCGCCCTGCTGCAACGCGACCAGGCAGTCCGTCCAGTTCTCCACCGCGTAGGGCAGCACGCCCGCCGGATCGTCGCGCAGGAACACGATCGAGGTGGTCGCCCGCACCGTACACACCCGCCTGCCGCGCAGATCGGCGAGCGAATGCACATCGGAGTCGCTGCGGACCAGCACCCGCTGGCCGTCGGTGTAGTAGTCGCTGCTGAACGCCACCTCGTGCTTGCGCTCGCACGTGATGGTCATCGTGTCGATCACCACGTCGACCACCCCGGACCGGAGCACCTCGGGCCGCTGGGCCTGGGTGATCACCTTGTACCGGATGCGCGCGGGGTCGTCGGGGCCGCCGAAGATCGCCTGCGCGAGGGACTTGGCCATCTCGATGTCGAAGCCCTGGATTCGGCCGCTGCGCCGATCCAACTCGGCGAAGTAGCGGGTGTTCTGGTCCACCCCGACGATCAGGTAGCCGCGCCGCTGGACGGTCTCCATCGTGGACCCGGCCGGCATGCGACCGCCGGCGGGCAGCGGGTCGGGCGGGGTGAGGCTCCGGCGCGGGTCGCACGGCGCGGCGGTGGACGGTTTCGGGTAGTCGTCGGGGCCGGCCGGATGTGCTCCCGAGACGATCGGTTCGGCGGCGGTACGGACCTCCGCCGGCGGCGCGCCCGACGAGCCGGTACAGGCGGCCAGCGTGGCGGCCAGGGCGACGGCGGCTGCCGCGGTCGCCGTGCGGCGGGCTCCCCAGTGCATGCCACTCCCCGTGGGCCGGTGTTCCCGAGTGCCGGTGCGGTCCGATTATCGATCGGATCCGCCGGAAATCGGGACCGGCTACCCAAATAATGGGGGGTTCCCTCGGTGTGATCGATTGACTTTGGAGCGCGTGTGACCAGCTATGGCATCACCGGGCACATCAACCTCGCGGCGGGAACGGCGCCGTTGGTCGACCGTGCGCTCCGCGATCTGTTCGCCGGTGTCGCGGCGGAGGAACTGGTCGGCTACAGCTGCCTGGCGGCCGGTGCGGACGCGATCTTCGCCCGGGTCGTGCTCGACCTGGGCGGCCGGCTGGTGGTGTTGCTGCCGTCTGCCGACTACGGCGAGTCCAGGGTCGGCGCGGCCTATCGCACGACCTTCGACCACCTGTTGGCGGAGGCCGACGAGGTTCGGGTGATGCCGTACCCCCACGCCTCGCGGGATGCCTACGCGGCGGCCAACGAGAACCTGATTGCGGCGGCCGACGTGCTCTTCGCCGTCTGGGACGGCCGGCCGGACGACAACCGGGGCAGCACCGCCGAAGCGGTGACCCGGGCCCGCGCGGCCGGCAAGCAGGTCCACGTGGTGTGGCCCACGGGCGCGGCCCGCGCCTGAACGGACGGGGACGGTGAGGGAGTTGCCCACGATGGTCGACCGAATGTTCGAGCATGGCGGGTGGAGCGGTACACCTGACCCATGAAGACTTCCGGGTCGACTCCCATCTCCGTCGGCGTCCACGAACTCGCCTTCCCGGCCGGTGGCCCCGGACGCGTGGTGGACACCACGATCGTCGGCCTGCGGGTCCGCGAACTGCTGCTCGTGGCCCGGGACGGCCGAGGTACGGCTGGCCGCGGCAGGGGCTCCGGCGATCCTCGCGGCTCGTACTGAGCCCGGAACCGGGTCCGCCGGTCGTCGGGTGGACGACCGGCGGACCGGGTGCCGCGTGATGGGCCCTAGCGCGTGTCTTCAAACCCCCGCCGAGCTCCACGACGCCCGGCACCGCACCTCGCCGCCCCGGAGAAACAGGCGAATAGAACCACTATGCACTTGCTTCTCCGGCACGCCGATGCACGGCACCGAACGCCGCGGAGCCCGACGGGGGTTCGAAGACACGCGCTAGCGGGGTGAGTCCGCCTCGGTGGGGTGGTGGTGGGGAGCGGCGCCGAGTGGGGGTGCGCCCTGGGAGGTGGGCTTGCGGGCGTCGATGACGGCGAGGACCAGCGTGCCCAGGCCGGCGAGGCCGGCCAGTACGGAGATGCCGGGGAGCACCATGCCCAGGATCGTGTTCTGGGCGTCGCGCCACGCGGAGTCGGTGAGCCGGAACAGCCCTATTCCGACGGCGGTCACGCCGAGCAGTGCGATTACCGCGTGCCAGAGCAGCGGATTGGCCGGACGCTGCTCGGGAGTGGGGCGCTGCTCGGTCAGGCCGAGTGGGAAGGGCAGGCCGGAGCCCGGTTGCGGGGCCGCCGTCGCGGCGGCCGCGGGGGTCGCGGTCGGGAGCGGCGGTGCGGCGACCGGTGGCGCGGGGGCGGGCAACACCGTGGTGGCGCCGACCGGGCTCGCGGCCGGATGCTCCACCTTGACCGTCTCGGCGCCGGCCCCCGCCGGTGCGGGGCCGTCGGGCTTGCGCGGGACCTTGACCGTCTCGGCGTTGTTGCCGCGCCGGACGACCGGCACCTTGACCGGCTCGCCGCCGTCGTAGCCCCCCTTCGGCTTGCCCGACTCGGGCGCGGGGGGCGCGGGATCGGCGGCCGGCGCGTCGTCCTCGTCCTTGCCGATACGGACGGCGGGCACCGCCACGGGAGTGGTCACGTCGTCGTCCGCGGGCGGCGCGTCCTTCGCTCCGGCCTTGCCCTTCGGCTTGTCGTCGCGGGCGGCAGGCACGGCCACGGGGGTGGTCGCGTCGTCCTCGGCGTCGTCCGTGTCCGAACTTGCTTCGGTGGCGGGCGTATTGGGCTTGGCCTTGGCGCTTCGCGCTGCCGGTGTGGCAACGGGTGTGGCGTCGTCCTCGGCGTCGTTCGAGTCCGAACTTGCTTCGCTGGTGGGCCTGTTGGGCTTGGCCTTGGCGCTTCGCGCCGCCGGGGTGGCAACCGGGGTTGCGTCTTCCTCGGGGGCTTCCGTGTCGGAAGGCACATCGGTGGCGGGCCCGGCCTTGCCGACCTTGTTGCCTCGTGCCGCCGGGGTGGCGACGGGCGTTGCGTCGTCCGCGTCGTCATTGTCGTCGGCCGCCGGGCCGCCCGGCTTCGGCTTCGTGGCCTTGGCCGCCGTTCGAGCGGGCTTCGCCTCGGTGTCGTCGGCCGCCGCATCGGGCCGATCCGCCTCGTCGTCCGTCTTCCGAGCCGCCGCTGCGCCGGTGCGCGGTTTGGTCTTTTTGCTCGCCTTGGCCCCGGTGGCCGGCGCTGCCGCAGGTGTCGCGAGCGCGGCCAAAGCCGCGACCTCGGCCGTCTCCGGCTCCTCCGCCGGGTCCGAGCCGTCCGAGCCGTCCGCGTCCAAGCCGTCCGCGTCGCCCGGTTCCACCGTGTCCGCCTCGTCGGCGTCCGGTATCTCCACCCGCTTGGCCGAGGCCGCTGCCGCCTCCGCCGCGTGGGTCGCCAGCAGGGCCGCCGTCGCCTTCGGCAGCCAGTCCGTCGCCGGGTCGGCCGCCGCGAAGCGGGCCACCAGGTCGGCCGCGGTGGGTCGCGCGGTGGGCCGCTTCTTCAGGCATTCGGCGACGATCTCGCGCAGCCAGTCCGGGAGTTCGGTCAGGTCCGGCGTCTCCCGGACCACCCGCTGGGCCAGTTCGGCGGCCGACCCCGTACCGAACGGCGCCACGCCCGCCGCATGGCAGAGCACACCGCCCAGGGCGAACACGTCGATCGCCGGACCGATGGACCCGCCGGTGACCTGCTCCGGCGCCGGCAGCACCGGTATCTCCACCACGCCGGTCCGGTTCAGCCCGGCCGCACCCAGTGCCCGGGCCAGCGCGTAGTCCGCGACCCGGGGCCCGTCGGCGGCCAGCAGGACGTTCGCCGGCTTCAGGTCACGGTGCGTCAGACCCGCCTCGTGCACGGCCGCCAGGCCCTCGGCCAACCCGGCGCCCAACACCCGCAACGTCCGCTCCGGAAACGCCCCGTGCGCCTCGACGGCCGCCTCCAGGGACGGCCCCGCGACATGCTCGACCACCAGCCACGGGGGCGTGCCGTCGGCGTCGGCGTCCAGAACGTGGGCGACATGCGTGCCGCCGACCTCGCGCGCGGTCGCCATGTCCGTACGGAACCGTTCGAGGAACTTCTTGTCGGCCGCCAGGTCCGACCGCACCAGTTTGACCGCGACCTGCTCACCACCGGGCGCTCGACCGAGGAACACGGTCCCCAGGCCGGCCCGACCGAGTCGGGCCGACAGTCGGTACCGCCCGACAACCCCGGGATCGCCCGGCTTCAGCGGATCCATGACTGCCGCCCCCTCCACGTACGTACGTTCTGTGCCAAGGCAGGGAGTGGCCCCAGGGCACGCCGACGGCCCTGTCGGTCTCGCCTCCCCGCGGACTTCGCCGCAGCCTACCCCTCGGGTCGGGGTGTCACCGAGGACCCGGACCGCCCCGTCGATCTCCTGTTACCGACTCCGGACGGGCGCCGGAACACCGGGACATGTCCGGATTACGAGGTTCTGCCGGGCCGTGTGGGCACACTGGCTTCGCGGCAACCACACCCCGATATGACGAGGGAGTCGGACCGATGGCGATCGTTCTGGGGCCGAATCGATATGGCAAGGCGGAGGTGCGCCTGGCCCGGGTGACCCGGGCCACCGCGACCGATCACGAACTGTGCGACCTCGACGTCTCGGTGTCCCTGTCCGGCGACCTCGCCGACACCCATCTGCGCGGCGACAACGCCCGGGTGGTGCCCACGGACACGATGCGCGCCGTGGTGTACGCCTTCGCCCAGGACCGACCGCTGCCCTCGATCGAGGAGTTCGGCCTGCGCCTGGCAGGACACTTCGTCGACGCGCACGCCTCGATCGACACCGCGCGGGTGCGCCTGCTCGAATACCCCTGGGTCCGGATCGCCGGCACGCACGGTCCGCACCCGCACGCGTGGACCCGGGCGGCGGGGGTGCGCTGCGCCGGGGTCGTGCACGGGCCGGAGGGCGTCGAGGTCTGCTCCGGCCTGGCGGACGTGGCCGTGCTCAAGTCCACCGGATCCGAGTTCCACGGCTTCCCGACGGACCGTTACACGACGCTCGCGCCGACCCGGGACCGGATCCTGGCCACCACCGTGCGGGCGCGTTGGCGCCATCGCCGCGACCGCGACGCACCGGCCGACTGGGACGCCTCGTTCCGCGCCGCCCGGGACACCCTGCTGCGCACCTTCGCCGAGATGCACAGCCTCTCGCTCCAGCACACCCTTTACACGATGGGCGAGGCGGTCCTGGCGGAGCAGGAGCACCTGGCCGAGGTACGCCTGACGCTGCCCAACCGCCATCACGTCGAGGTGGACCTGAGCCCGTTCGGCCAAACCAACCCGGGGGAGGTGTACCAGGTCACGGACCGGCCGTACGGCCTGATCGAGGGCACGGTCCTGCGCGACGACGCCGCCGCGGCCCTGGCCGACCTGCCCTGGGACTAGGCCACGCCTTCCCCGCTCCCGCCGTGCGTCGGAGCGAGCCCGCCCTCAGTCGTGGAAGGCCAGCATCGGGATCAGCGCGTTGTCCACCAGGGACTCGATCTCGGCGCCGGTCATCGGCACGCCCGAGACGGTGAAGCGCTGGCACAGGAACGTGGGTCCGGCCAGCACACATTCCGGGGCCAGGGCACCCTGGCGGGCCTCGCCGCGGGCGATGGCGTCGGCGATCACGTCGGTCAGCAGCGCCGTCCATGGGCCGACCACCCGCTGCTCCCACATCTCGGCGAACTCGTGGTGCCGGCTCAATTCGCTGCACAACATCCGCGTGCCCAGGCCCAGCGGGCCGAGCATGCCGCGCGCGATGGCCTCCAGGTAGACGATCAGGTCGCCGCGCAAGGTGCCCGGGAAGGACAGGGATTCCGGGTCGGGCAGCGTGGCGGAGAGCGCGTCGGCGACCATGCCCACCTTGTCCGGCCAGCGCCGGTACAGCGCCGACTTGCCGGTCCCGGCCCTTGTCGCGACGCCCTCGAAGGTGACCCCGGCGTAGCCGCGTTCGCCCAGCTCGGCGACCACGGCCTCGGTGATCGCCCGCTCCAGCGTGACGCCGCGCTTGCGGGGGCGCTGTCGGTAGTCGGAGACCAGCAGGGCTGTCTCGACGTGACCGGCGCGTACTCCTGTGCTCACTGTCACCTCCGACTGCCATGCTACAGAAAACGTTTGCGTTCTCTAAGGCATAACCTCTAGATTCACGTAGAGAACGCTCACGTCCACTAGCAATGCGAGGCAATCCATGACGACGGCACCTCCCGAGGTGGCCGGTTCGACCGGATCCCCGTCCGCCGAGGCGCCGCACGCGCGTCGCGGACTGGCCCTGGCCCTGCTCGCAGGGGCTCAGTTGATGATCGTGCTCGACGCGACCATCGTGAACATCGCCCTTCCCGACATGGGCAAGGCGCTCGACATCAGCGAAACATCGCTCTCCTGGGTGATGAACGCCTACATGCTGACCTTCGGCGGCCTGCTGCTGCTCGGTGGTCGACTCGGTGACCTCTTCGGCCGACGCCGGCTCCTGGCGCTCGGCCTGATCGTGTTCACGGTCGCGAGCCTGCTCGGCGGGTTCGCCGGCAACGAGGCCATGCTGCTCGCCTCGCGCGCCCTCCAGGGCGTGGGCGGCGCGATGGTGGCCCCCGCGGTCCTGTCGTTGGTGACCACCACCTTCGAGGAAGGGCCGGAACGCAACAAGGCGTTCGGCGTCTACGCCGCGGTGTCGGGCATGGGTTCGGCGGTCGGCCTGCTCATGGGCGGCCTGCTCGTGGAGTACCTGTCCTGGCGCTGGGTCATGTTCGTCAACGTGCCGATCGGCATAGCCCTGGTGGCCGCGCTCCCGCTGGCCATCCCGGACGACGCGAAGACCGGCGAGAAGGCCATCTGGCGCGGCCGGTTGGACATCCCCGGCGCGCTCACCTCCACGCTCGGTGTGACCGCGCTGGTCTACGGCGTGATCCGGGCCGCGGACAAGAGTTGGGGCGACGGGCTGACCATCGGCTCGCTGACCCTGTCCGCGGTGCTGATCGCCGCCTTCATCGTGATCGAACTCAAGGTCGAGCGACCGCTCATGCCGATGCGGCTCTTCCGCAACCGCAACCGCTCCGCCAGCTACGTGGTGATGGCGCTCGCCGCCGGCGGCATGATGGGTTCGTTCTTCTTCATCACCCTCTACATGCAGCTCGTCGCGGGCTACTCGCCGATCAAGTCCGGTCTCGCCTATCTCCCGCTGTGCGCGGGCGTGATGGTCTCGGCCCAGTTCACCAGCGTGATGTTGCCGAAGATCGGCCCGCGGGTGCTGCTGACCGTGGGTCCGGTGCTGGCCGCGGTCGGCCTGTTCTACTACGCGATGCTCGACGTCGACTCGAGCTACGTCACCGGCCTGCTGCCCGCGATGATCATCTTCGGTCTGGGCATGGGCCTGATCTTCGTCGCGATCATGGCCACCGCGGTGGCCGGCATCGCCCCGGAGGACGCGGGCATCGGCTCGGCGATGCTCAACGTCACCCAGCAGGTGGGCGGCGCCGTGGCGATCGCGGTGCTGACCACGATCTACTCCAGCGCCAAGGACGACAAGCTGCGGGACGAGGTGGCCAAGCTCGGCGGCAAGGCCCCGGACCTGCACGCGATCAAGGTCGCCCTCACCGAGGGCTACACGGCGGGCTTCACGACCGCCGGCATCCTGCTCGCCGTCGCCGCGGTGATCGCGGTCGCGGTGCTGCGGGTGGACAAGTCGGAGCTGCCCGCCGAGACCACCGGCGGTCTGCACTAGAACGGCATCGGCCGTCGTCGCCGGGCGGTCCTCCGCTCGCCCGTCGACACCTCGACACCCGGACCGGTTCCCGCGAACCGGCCCGGGTGTTCGCGGTCCGAAGGTGCGACACGTCCGAAAAACACCGATCAGTGGAGTAATTTCCGCTTCGGCGGCCACTCTTCGTGATCGACGCCTGGGGGATTCCCCCGTGTTTCGGTCCAAGCGGGACGCGGCGTGGGCGGCAGAGCGAGCAGGCGGGTACCCTGCGACAGGCAGCGGGTGCTCCGCCCCGGGGCACCTCTATCGCGACGACGGGACGACCGGCGCCGTGGCACTCCTCCCGCCTGTTCCTGTCGAAACAGCCGCTCGGCGGGGATGATGGGCGGTGGAGCGACTTCGGGGGGATTGTGACGGAACACGGATGGCCGGGTGAGCCACCGGCCAAGGGGGATCCGGAACGGATCGGCCCCTATGCGGTGCTCGGCCGACTCGGTGCCGGCGGCATGGGCCGTATCTATCTGGGGCGTTCGCCCTTCGGGCGACTGGTCGCGATCAAGACCATCCGCTCGGAGCTGGGCGGCGACCCGGGCTTTCGCGCGCGCTTCGCCCAGGAGGTGGCCGCGGCCCGCCGGGTCAGCGGCGTGTTCACCGCCGCCGTGGTCAACGCCGATCCCGACGCCGCGGTGCCGTGGCTGGCCACCGCGTACGTACCCGCGCCCTCGCTGGAGTCGCTGGTCCGCGCCTGCGGCCCGCTGCCGCCGCGCGCGGTGCGCTGGATGGCCGCCGGCATCGCCGAGGCGCTGGAGTCCGTACACGCCGCCGGCCTGGTGCACCGCGACCTGAAGCCGTCCAACGTGCTGGTCGCCAGCGACGGCCCCAAGGTGATCGACTTCGGCATCTCGCGCGCCGCCGACTTCGGCTCGCTCACCATGACCGGCGTCGCCGTGGGCACCCCGGCGTACATGTCGCCCGAACAGGCGCAGGGCGTGCGCGACATCACCCCCGCCAGCGACATGTTCTCGCTCGGCGCCACGCTGGTGTACGCGGCCACCGGGCACTCGCCCTACCCCGACCGCAAGCCCGCCGAGGCGCTGCTGCGCCTGGTCACCGGCTCGCCGGACCTGGAGGGGTTGCCGACCGAGCTGACCGGCCTGGTCAGCCTGTGCATGCAGCGCGCCGCCGAACACCGGCCGAGCCCGACCCAGTTGCTCAACCAGCTCGCCCCGCTCCTGGACGACAGCGACGCGGACAGCCAACTGCCCGACAACGCGTCGGCGATGGTGCAGCGGTTCGAGAGCCAGTACCGGCCGACGATGGGCCCGCGCACGCCGCCGGTCCGCGAACTCGTCGAGCCCGACGGCGAGCAGCGGCCCGAACTGCCGGAGAACGTGCGCCCGGACCCGAACAACATGGGCAAACTGCCCAACCAGGTCCGCCAGGAACCGCGTCCGGCGCCGCGCCCGGAGACCCACCGGCCGCCACCGCCGCAGCGCCCGCCGACGAACCCGACCCGCAAGCCGCCGCCCCGGCCGCCGGCCCCGCCGACGAACTCGCCGACGGGTGGCCCGCCGGGCGGCTCGCGACCGGTCTCGGGACGACCGGTGTCCACGTCCTCCCCCTCGCCGGCGCTGCCCACCGAGCGGGTGGCCCGGCCGCCCGCCCCCATACCCAACTCTCCGGTCACGTGGCCGGAGAGCGGTCCCGACGTGCCCCGCCAGCACCCCACGCCGCCGCGCACCCCCACCGGCGGCATGGAGGCCGCGCCGGTGTGGCGGTTCGCCGCTACCGGCGAGATCCTGACCCCGCCGGTGCGCGCGGGTTCCGGGCGGACCGCCCGCGTACACGTGCACAGCAACGACAACGGGCTGCACACCCTGCATCTGGCCACGCGCGAGTGGCGGTTCGACTCCTCGGGCTGGTCGCACCCGCCGGCCGTGGACGGCGAGCTGATGTACCTCAGCAGCCAGGACAACCACGTCTACGCCCTGGAGCTGACCTCGCGACAGTGGCGCTGGAGCTTCCCCACCGGCGGCGAGGTCGTGGCCGCCCCCGTGGTCGCCGACGGCACCGTCTACTTCGGGTCCAGCGACAACGCGCTCTACGCCGTGGACGCGGCCACCGGGCGCTGTCGCTGGCGGTTCCCCACCGGCGGCTGGGCCACCTCGCCCACCGTCGTGGACGGCACGGTCTACTTCGGCTCCAGCGACCGCTGCGTCTACGCGCTGGACGCGGCCACCGGCTGGTGCCGCTGGCGCTTCCCCACCGGCGGTTGGGTGTCCTCGCCGACGGTGGCCAACGGGATCGTGCACGTCGGCAGCACCGACCAGTACCTGTACCTGCTCAACGCCGGCGACGGCGCGATGCGCGGCTGGTTCGGCGCGGGCGGCCCGGTCGCCCAACCGGCCACCTCGGGCAACCTGTCCTTCTTCGGCAGCGGCGACGGCGGCCTGTACGCGGTCGACGTCAACACCACGCGCTGCGTGTGGCGTTACGGCGCCGAGGGCTGGGTGACCTCGCCCGTGGTCGCCGAGGACATGGTGTATGCGGGCAGCAGCAACGGCTCGGTGCTCGCGGTCGGCATGGGCGGCGAGCCCCGCTGGCGGTTCACCACCGGCGGTCGGGTGACCTCCCCGATCGTGGCCGACGGCCTGCTCTTCGTGGGCAGCGCCGACCGCCACCTGTACGTCCTGGACGCGGTCACCGGCAAGGGCCCGTCGGTCGGGACCAACGGCTGAGCGCGGGGCGGGCGCACGCGCCCGCCCCGACACCCCCGACACGCAACGATCCCGGAGCCGTTGCTCGCGAACCGCGGTTCGCGACCTTCGACTCCGGGATCGTCGTCGGGTGTTCGATCCGGGTCAGCGGGCACCGATGGGGGTGTAGTCGCGCAGCGCGACGCCCGTGTACACCTGGCGCGGACGGCCGATCTTGGCCTTCGGGTCGGCGATCATCTCCTGCCAGTGCGCGATCCAGCCCGGCAGCCGGCCGATCGCGAACAGCACCGTGAACATCTCGGTGGGGAAGCCCATCGCCCGGTAGATCAGCCCGGTGTAGAAGTCCACGTTCGGGTAGAGCTTGCGCTCGACGAAGTAGTCGTCGGCCAGCGCGCGCTCTTCCAACTGCATCGCGAGGTCGAGCAGTTCGTCCTTCTTGCCCATCCGGGACAGGACGTCGTCGGCGGCCTTCTTGATGATCGTGGCGCGCGGGTCGCGGCTCTTGTACACCCGGTGGCCGAAGCCCATCAGGCGGACGCCGTCCTCCTTGTTCTTCACCTTGTTCACGAAGGCGTCGATGTCGCCGCCGTCGTTCTTGATCTGCTCCAGCATCTCGAGGACCTGCTGGTTGGCGCCGCCGTGCAGCGGGCCCCACAGTGCGTTGATCCCGGCCGAGATGGACGCGAACATGTTCGCCTGGCTGGAGCCGACGAGGCGCACCGTCGAGGTCGAGCAGTTCTGCTCGTGGTCGCCGTGCAGGATGAGCAGCTTGTCCAGCGCGTCCACCACGACCGGGTCCGCCTTGTAGGACTCGGCCGGGACGGCGAAGGTCATCCGCAGGAAGTTCTCGACGTAGCCGAGCGAGTTGTCCGGGTAGAGCATCGGCTGGCCGACCGACTTCTTGAACGCGTAGGCCGCGATCGTCGGCAGCTTGGCCAGCAGCCGTATCGCCGAGAGCCGGACCTGCTCCTCGTCGAACGGGTTGTGGCTGTCCTGGTAGAACGTCGACAGCGCGGACACCACGGACGACAACATCGCCATCGGGTGCGCGTCGCGCGGGAAGCCGTCGTAGAACCGCTTGACGTCCTCGTGCAGCAGCGTGTGCTGGGTTATCTCGTCGCGGAAGTTGTCCAGCGCGCTCACCGACGGCAACTCGCCGTAGATCAGCAGATACGCCGTCTCCAGGAAGGTCCCCTGCTCCGCGATCTGCTCGATCGGGTAGCCGCGGTAGCGGAGGATGCCCTCCTCGCCGTCGATGAAGGTGATCGCCGATTTACACGCGGCGGTGTTGACGAACCCTCCGTCGTAGGTCACCAGCCCCGTCTTGGCGCGCAGCGTCGAGATGTCCATGGCGGTGTCGCCGATGGTGCCCTCGATCAGCGGGAAGGTGTGCTCGTTTCCTTGGTGGCGCAGTACTACCGAGTCCTCGCTCATGGGGGTCCCCTACTTCTCGGCTCAGGCTCCGGCAGCCACCCGGATCGTGTCCGTGCGGTTCCGGTCTTTGTGACATGTGTGCATCAGTACGAATAGCAGGCGCACGAGGCGGCCTCGCAGCCACCTCCCACCTGGGCGACAAACCGTGAGCCGCGTCACCTGACCCAGGGTGCCGGGTCGCAACGCCCTTGGTCACCGCCGGCTCGGGTCGCGACGGTGCCCTGTGTTTCGGCTTCCCGCTTCGGGCGTCACCCATGCGGCGTCATGATGAGGGGCACACGATCGGGCAGCCGGGGGGACGTTGCGTGACCGACGACGGACGACGGGGGCCGGCGCCCCTGGACGCCTACGATCCGCGCCGGATCGGGCCCTACCGGGTGTTGTCCCGGCTCGGCCGCGGCGGCATGGCCCGGGTCTTTTTGGGGCTGTCCCCGGCGGGTCGGCTGGTGGCGATCAAGACGATCCTGGCCGAGTTGGACCACGACGAGGACTTCCGGCGGCGGTTCGCCCGCGAGGTGCAGGCGGCGCGGCTGGTGAGCGGGGTGTTCACGGCCGCGGTGGTGGCCGCCGACCCGGCGGCCGCGCGGCCCTGGCTGGCCACCGCGTACGTGCCGGCGCCGTCGCTGCGCGAGGTGGTCGACGAGTGCGGCCCACTGCCGCCGGACGCGGTGCGCTGGCTGGCCGCCGGAGTGGCCGAGGCGCTGGGCGCGATCCACGGGGCGGGCCTGGTGCACCGTGACCTGGCCCCGGGCAACATCCTGGTCACCCTGGACGGGCCGAAGGTGATCGACTTCGGGCTCGCCCTCGCCCAGGACCAGGACACCGTCAACCTGGTCGGCACGATCGCCTACATGGCCCCCGAGCAGGTCGAGGGCGAATCCGGCACGGTCCGCTCCGACGTGTACGCGATGGGCGCCACGCTGCTGTTCGCGGGCACCGGGCACGCGCCGTACCAGGGCAGCGCGATGCGGGTGATGAGCGCCGTGCGCAACCGCGACCCGGACCTGAGCGGGCTGCCCCCGGAGCTGCTGCCGCTGATCGAGTCGTGCCTGCGCCGCCGGGCCGATCGGCGGCCGACGCCGGAGCGGGTGGTGGCCGACTTCGCCGAGCTGCTGACCGGCCGCCGGCGCCCGTACGAGGCCGCCGCGTGGTTGCCCCGGCCGGTGCTGGACCTGCTGCACGAGCACGAGCGGCGGATCCGGCCCGCCGTGGACGCGCCCCGGCCGCGCGCCCCGCGCCCCGCGCCGGAGCCCGAGGCGGTGCGCGCGCCCACGCCCGAGCGGCCGCGCCCGGGCGGGGCCCACCGCACCGGACCGGATCGGCCGTCGCCCGCCGAGCCGACCCGGCCGATGCCCGCGCCCGCGCCCACCCGGCCCTACACGCGCGAGCCGTATCGGTCGGCGCGGGCGCCGATGCTGGACCGGATCCTGTACGACCTGCCCGGATCGGGACCGGCCGGCGTGCTCGCCTCGTCCCTGGCCGACGCCGACCTGCGCCGGTGGCACCCGGTGCTGGCGCCGATGATCGACCCCGAACCGGGCGGAGGGCGCACGGCGGGCCGGCCCGCGGTCCGGTTCGGCCTGCTCGGCGGTCGGCCCACGCTGATCCGGCGCACCCCCGGCCGGGCGCTGGTGCTGATGGCCCCGGCCCGCCCCGGCCCCGCCGCGGTCTCGCTCGCCGGGCCCCGGCACGCGCTCGCCCTCGCCGCCTCGGGGGACCCGGCCGCCCTCCAGCCCACCGGTCGGCCCTCGCCGCGGATCGACCCGAAGGTGCTCGACGCCGAACTGGCCCGCTGCGCGCCCCGCCTGCGGGCCCGCGCCGGCAAACACGCCGACGTGCTGACGGACGTGGTCGCGGCGGTGCTCGCCCGGCCCGACGAGACCTTCGCGCTGTCCGAGGCGGACGGCGTGCCGGACCCCGAGGCGGTGTTGTGGGGCCTGTGCGATCTGGTCGGCCCGCTGCTGCCGTACACGCTGTCCTTCTCCACGCTGGCCGCGCCGGAGCCGGTCGACGAGCCGCGCGTGGTGGTGCACGCGCGGTGGCCGGAGCAGGAGGCGCGGGCGGCCGGGCGGCGGCGGCATCGCATCGTCCCGGGCGAGGAGCTGTACTCGATGGGCGACGTGCACCGCACCGCCGCCGAGGCCCTGGTGCGCTGCTACACCGGCCCCGACTGGAGCGCCGCGGCGGCCGGGCTGACCCCGTCGGGCCCGCTCCGCGCCGCCGCGCCCGCCGACCGCTCCCGGCGCGTGCTGCGGGCCTTGGAGGGGCGCTGAGAGCCCGCCGTCGCGGCTACCCCGGCGGTCGCAGCAGGCCCGCGGTCAGGCCCTCCAGCAGGCCCCGGCCCAGGTCCTCGCCGAGCGCGGCGGCGCCGCGCAGGTCGGTGACGAACGTGCGCAGCGCGCGGAAGGTCTCGCCGTACGCGCGCTGCCGGTCCGGCGGCAGCAGCGGGATCTCGATCCGCCGCACGTCGACGCGCACGATGCTGGAGCCGTAGCCGGCCCGCCGCGCGTGTGCGGGGTCGGTCAGGAATCCGGCCAGGAACCACGGGTCCAGCGCGGCCGGGTCGGGGCGCAGCAGGTGCAGGTTGGGCCCGAGGACCGCGCCCTGCTCGGCTGTCCCGGCGACCCGGACCGCGCTCGCCCAGCCGTGCTCGTCGCCGCCGAGCAGGGTCGGCACGATCACGTCGCCGGCGTGGATTCGGGGGTGCTGCGCCTCGTCCGCCTCGGCCGCGGACAGGCGCGCGCTGGGCGGCACGGCGGCGGCCAGGTCGGTGGTGGTGAGCATCGGCACGGTCGGGCCGGGGGGCGTCTCGTGGCCGACCCGCCCGGCCCGCGACGCGCTGCGGTACAGGGTGACCGCGCCGGTTCGGGCCAGGTCGGCGAGCGCGACCGAGCGCCACGTCCCGGCGCCCTCCTCGGCGGCCGGCACGGCGGGCACCAGGTGCGGCAGCCGGGCCAGCAGGGCGAGCAGCCGGGCGCGGGTGTCCTGTACCCGCTCGGCCACGTTCACGTCGGTCTGCGCGGGCAGGTTGTGCGCCGGGGTCAGGTCGACGTTGTCGTCGAGGAGTTCGATCAGCGGTACGGCGCGGTGTCGGCCCGGGATCTCGGTCAGGCCCGCCGGATCGGCGCGGAAGTCGCGCCAGGCACGCAGCGCGGTGTCCGCCGCGACGGGGTCCGCCAGATCGTCGAGCTCGGCGAACAGCACATGTGAGGGCATGTGCTCGCCCGAGGGCCGCTCCAGGATCCACAGGTGCAGCGCCACCCCGAACGGCGGCGCGGCGCCGGCGGGCAGGCCGAACACCGCGCGCAGCGCGCCCCGGCGCAGCAGTTCGGCCCGGATCCGACGCCCCGAGCCGCGGGCCGCCACCGCCGGCGGCATCAGCAGCACCACTCGCCCGCCCGCCTCGGTGTGCCCGAGCGCGTGTTGCACCCAGGCCAGCTCGGATTCGGTGCGCGGCGGCAGGCCGTACTCCCAGCGCTGGTCGTAGGCCAGTTCGTCGTGCCCCCAGTTGCGGTCGTTGAACGGCGGGTTGCCCACGACGGCGTCGAAGCGGGCGCCGGGCCACGCGTCGGTGCGCAGTCCGTCGCCCTCGGCGATGGCGACGTCGGTGTCCGGTGCGGCGTCCGGATGCAGCGCCAGGCGGACCCGGATCAACCGGGCCAGGGCCGGTGCCTCGGTCTGCCCGCGCAGTGTGCGCGCCGAGCGGACGAAGCCGAGCAGCAGGTCGCCGTGGGTGGTCGCGGGATCGAGTACGGTGACCGGCTTCTCCCGCCCGGCGCCCGCGAGTTCGGCGATCAGCGCGACGGTGGCCGCGGGGGTGGCGCCGCCGGGGCCGGCGGGCGACTCGGCGAAGCGGGCGTACAGGTCGGCGAACACGGCGGGCGCGCCCCGGGTCGCGGCGAGGTCGCCGGCGGCGCGGAGTCGATCGGCGTGCGGGCCGACCGGCGCGGGTGCACCCGCGAGCAGGTATTCGCCGATGTCGGCGAGCCGCTCGGCCACGTCGCCGTCGGCCGCGATCAGGCGCCACAGCCGCTCCTCGGGCGCGACCTCGGCGATCTTGCCCTGGGCACGCAACCAGCCCTCCACGTCGGCCAGCGCGAACGTGGGGCTCGCGTCGCTGCCGCCCACGGGTCGCGGGAAGTCGTCGAAGCGCCGACGCCAGTTGCTCACGGCGGCGCGCCCGACACCCGCGATGCGGGCGATCTCGGCAGCGGTGACCTGGGGGCTGGTGGGCACCGTCTCCTCCTCATGACCTGGGGTGTGAACCGCGAGAAGTCAATCATAGAGAAGCAACGTGATGGCAGCACAGAGAAGGTGTTGACAGAGTTCACAGCTACTGTTTCCATTGACTCAGGCAGCACGGTGTGACCCCGGAAACACCCGCACCGTCCGCCTGTTTCCGCAGTGCCTCCGGGCAGTGACGCCAAGCAGTGACTCCAAGCAGTGCTTCCGAAGGGAAACCTCATGTCCCCGATCGCTCCCCGGCCGACCGTTCTCCGGCAGTCCGCTTCGACCGCGACTCCGCGGGGCCGGCGCCGGGGCCTGATCACCACCGTGGCGGTCGCCGCGACGATCGCCCTGACCGGCTCGCTCGCCGCGTGCGGCCCGAAGAAGCACGAGGGCAAGGCGTCCAGTGCGACGGTCGAGTCGCCGAAGACCACCGGCGCGGCGGACGCGAGCGCGGCGCCCGGTGCCGGGCCGGCCAAGACGCAGAAGAGCGACAAGGGCGACAAGAGCGAGCCGAAGGGCGGCACCGACAAGGTCGCCCAGGATCTGCTGGCCTACCTCAAGACCACCAAGCACGGCGGTGTGGTGTCCGAGGTGCGGATCGCGAAGCAGTACGAGCGGTACGAGGTCACCATCAACACCACGCTGCCCGCCGATATCTCCATCACCGAGGACATCAAGGGCGCCAACGCCCGGATGGACAAGGGCCGGAAGCTCGCCGTCGAGGCGTTGCAGTGGACCCAGGACTCGGCCACGCTGACGATCTCCTCGGTGTCGGTGCTCGACAAGGAGAAGGGCACCGCCGGGATCGAGAACGGCGCGGAGAAGGACGGCGACAAGGCCGGCTCGGAGAAGTACGCCGCCGACATGCTGGCCAAGCTGAAAACCACCACCTACGGCTCCCTGGTCACCAAGGTTCGGATCGCCAAGACGTACTCCGGCTACGACATCGCCGTCATGACCACGCTGCCCGCCGAGGTCTCGCTCGGCGAGAACCCGACCGCCGAGAGTGCCCGGATGGACAAGGCGGGCAAGCTCGCCAACGAGGCGAAGCAGTGGGCGCAGAGCAACACCGGCCGCAAGGTCTCCTCGGTCGAGGTGCTGGACGTGGAGAAGGGCATGGCCGGGATCGAGAACGTGGGCTGAGGCCCGGGGCCTGATCCGGTCTTCCGGGTCTTTCGACTCCTTCGAGTCTTTCGGGCCGACGAACTTTCATCCGGGGGGATGAGGGAGGGGCCACGAGGGCGATCCGCCGAAGGGCGGGTCGCCCTCGTGCGTTGTCGCGCGCTCGTCGCATCCATGCGCAGATCACATCGCGGATCGCTTGAATGACTCGGTCAAGGATCCTAGGGTCCCCGCCATGGCCACCTCCAGTTCCGCCGGGTCCGCCGCAGCCGCGCCCGATCCCGTACTCGCCGCCCTGACCGCCCCCGACGGCCCGTTCGCGCTCGTCGAGGAGGACGTGCTCGGCGTTCCGCTGCGCGTCCTGGCCGAACGGCCCCGCTCGATCACCGCCTTCGTCGAGCGGGCGCGCGGGTTCGGGGATCGCGAGTATCTGGTCCACCAGGACCGCCGGATCAGCTTCACTCGACACGTGCGTGACGTCGCCTCGACCGCGCACGCGTTGCGCGAGCGGTATGGGGTCGGGCCGGGGGACCGCGTGGCGATCCTGGCGGCGAATCGGCCCGAGTGGTTGACCGCCTTCCAGGCCGCCGCGGCGCTCGGCGCGATCGCGGTGGGCATGAACGGGTGGTGGGCCGCCGACGAGATCCGCTACGCCGTCGCGGACTGCGCGCCCACCGTGCTGATCGCCGACCGGCGCCGGTTGGAGCGGCTGGGCGGCGCGATCGCCGCCGCGGGCGAACTGGGCCTGCCCGTAGTGGAGATGGAGGGCGACTTCGCCGCGCTGACCGAGTACGCCCCCGACGCCGACCTGCCGCCGGGCGCCGCCGACGAGGACGACCCGGCGCTGATCCTGTACACCTCCGGCACCACCGGCCGGCCCAAGGGCGCCGTGCTCACCCATCGCAACGTGGTGGCCATGCAAAACCTCCAGGCGCTGCTCGCCGCCCGGGCGAGCGCGCACCTGCCCGCCGCCGCACGGGCCCAGGCGCCGCCCGGGAGATGGCTGGTCAACAGCCCCTTCTTCCACGTCTCGGGCCTGCTGGCGGGCGCCGTGGCGGCGCTGGCCGGCGGGCAGACGATGGTGCTCTACGCCGGGCGCTTCGAGGTGTCGCGGCTTCTGGAACTGATCGAACGCGAGCGGTGCACCACGTGGTCGCTGGTGCCCACGCTCGGCTGGCGGGTGGTCAACCATCCCGACACCGTGCGGCACGACCTGTCCTCGATCGTGCGCCTCGGCGGCGGCAGCGCGGCGTTCTCGCCCGAACTGGTGCGCCGGCTCCAGGAGGTGTTCCCGGGCGCCAAGGGCGCGCTCGGCGTCGGGTACGGGCTGACCGAGTCCGGCGGGGTGGCCACCACGGCGGGCGCCGCGCAACTGGAGGGCGAGCCGGGGGCGATCGGTACGGCGGTGCCGACGGTGGAGGTGACGATCCGTCACGAGGACGGCACCGAACAGCCCGACGGTGTCGAGGGCGAGTTGTGGATCCGCAGCCCGCTGGTGATGCGCGGCTACTGGCGCAACGAGGAGGCCACCGCGAAGGCGCTCACGCCGGACCGGTGGTTGCGCACCGGCGACCTCGGCTTCGCCCGCGCCGGCCGCTTCCACCTCGCCACCCGGCGCAGCGACCTGATCCTGCGCGGCGGTGAGAACGTCTACCCGGCCGAGATCGAGCACTGCCTGGACGCGCACCCGGACGTCGCCGAGTCGGTGGTGGTCGGCGTACCGCACCCGGAGTGGGGCGAGGAGGTCAAGGCGATCGTGGTCCCGGCCCAGGGCAGCCCGATCACCGCCGCCGAGCTGGGCGCCTATGTGGCCGAGCGGCTGGCCCACTTCAAGGTGCCGGCCCACTGGGAGTTGCGCGCCGAGCCGCTGCCCCGGACGCCGACCGGCAAGGTGATCCGCGCGGTGGCCACGGGCGGCCGCCCCGCCGACCTCGTCGAGGAGTGAACGACGCGAGCGGGGCCGGCGGCCGTGGTTCGCCGCCGGCCCCGCTCGGGACCACCACCGCGCAACGCGGCGTCCGGTCAGTCGTTCTTGTGCAGGTCCTCGTTCAGCGCGCCCCACGACTTGGTCCGGGCGATCGCCTCGATCGTGCCGGTGACCGAGTTGCGGCGGAAGAGCAGGCCGTCGCGACCGGAGAGTTCGGCGGCCTTGACCACCGTGCCGTCCGGGGTGGTCACCCGGGTGCCGGCGGTGATGTAGCAGCCCGCCTCCACGACGCAGTCGTCGCCGAGCGAGATGCCGATGCCGGCGTTGGCGCCGAGCAGGCAGCGCTCGCCGACCGAGATGGTCTCCTTGCCACCGCCGGACAGCGTGCCCATGATCGACGAGCCGCCGCCGATGTCGCTGTGGTCGCCGACCACGACGCCCGCGCTGATCCGGCCCTCGACCATGGACGCGCCGAGGGTGCCCGCGTTGAAGTTGCAGAAGCCCTCGTGCATCACCGTGGTGCCGGGCGCCAGGTGCGCGCCCAGGCGGACCCGGGTGGTGTCGGCGATCCGGACGCCGGCGGGCACCACGAACTCGGTCATCCGGGGGAACTTGTCCACCCCGGCCACCTCGAACGGCACGCGCGCGGCGCGGGCGCGCAGCCGGGCCGCGGCGAGGCCGTCCACGGGCACCGCGCCCAGGTTGGTCCAGGCGATGTTCGGGAGCAGGCCGAACAGGCCCTCCAGGCTCTGCCCGTGCGGGCGGACCAGGCAGTGGCTGAGCAGGTGCAGGCGCAGGTACGCGTCGTGGGTGTCCACCGGCGCGGCGGCCAGCGAGGCGATCACCGTGCGCACGGCGACGACCTCGACCCCGCGCACCGCGTCGGCGCCGAGGCCCGCGATCGCGTCGGGGCCGAGCGCGGCCAGGGCCTCGTCGGCCGACAGCCGCACCGTCTCGGCCTTGCCGTCGGCGTCGCCCGAGGTCAGCTCGGGTGCGGGGTACCAGGTGTCCAGGACGGTGCCATCGGCGGCGATTGTGGCGAGGCCGGCGGCGACGGCACCAACGGGGGAGGAAGCAGCAGTGTCGATCACCCCGCTACCGTACCGAAGGCCCGGGCCGACACCGAGCGCCGGTCGACCGCGCCCCGACGCGTCGAGCCGGGGCCGGACCGGGCATCGACCCGGCTCGGAGCGGGCCGCGCGGCGGCTCCGAACGGCCCGGGTCACGGGCCGCCCACCCGATCGTGGGCCCGCTACGGCTCGGCCCCGCTACAGCTCCGATCCGCGCGTCGGGCCGCCGCGGAAGGGCCAGGTCTCGGTGCGATCCGCGTCCGCGTCCGGGCGGGACTCGTCGCGGTGCGGGATGCCGAACGGGCTGTAGCCGCCGGTGTACTCCTCGACCCACTCGTCGGAGTCGGCCCGTCCGTGATCGGCCGGCAGCGCGTTGCCGCCGACCAGGGCCTCGATCATCTTCGTCGCCCGGGTCTGCAACGGGATCGCGCCGCAGTTCGCCGCGGTGATCCGGGCCCGCTCCAACTCGCCGATCGCGTCCGGCTTGTGACCGTCCTTGCGCAGCCGGTCGCCGTACGCGAGCAGCGCCTTGGCGTATTCGTACTCGGCGCCGACGCCCTCCAGGGCGACCGCCGCGTCCCACAGCGCCTGCTGCGCGTTGACGTTGTCCTCGACCTCCCCGGCCACCCGCTTGGCCTGGCCGGCGGCCACCGGGGCGTAGAAGGTGTCGGCGCGGGCGACCGCCTGTTTCGCCACCTTCTTGGCCAGTTCCTGGTCCTGCTGCGGGCCCTCGGCGTTCAACGCCTCCGCGAGCAGCAGGCCCCACGGGCACCACGCCGGGTTGTCCATGCCCTGGGCACGCAGCCGCTCGCCGAGTTCGGTCAGCGGCCGGATCACCTCGTGGTGCCTGCCCTGGGCGATCCGCAACTCGGCGAGCACGATCGCGGGCACCGGCAACACGCGGGCCGACTGATCGACCTTGGCGGGATCGTCGAAACCGATGCGATGGCAGGTGTGTTCGGCCATTTCGAGATCGCCCTGGGCGATCAGGGTCTGGATCAGCACACCCGCCGCGTACCACTTCGACGGGGTGTTCTCGCCGAGGTCCATCGCCATCTCCAGGCCGGTCTCGGCCTCCCGGCGCGCTTCCTTGAGCCGGCCCATCCGGTAGTGCAGCATCGCCCGGAACGCGTGGCCGTAGGAAAGGTGCGAGCGCTGGCGGCCGTTGGCCCGCAGTTCGGCCATGCCGCGCTCCAGGAGTTCGCGGGCCTCCTTGAACAGGTCGCAGTAGATGAACGTCAGGGTGAGCACCATCGGGATCTCGAAGCCCCAACCGTCCTCGACCCAACTGAAGCCGTTGCGCTCCTTGTTCGGCAGCTCGGGACCCAGCGCCGCCCGGGCGAACTTGGTGGTGGTCTGGAGCCGGCGCCCGCTGAGCACGCCGTACCAGGCGACCAGCGCGAACAGCGAGTAGTTCGTGCGCGTGGTGGCGCTCTCGGTGTTCAGCCGCACGGTCAACCGCTGGAGGTCGTGCGCCCGCGACGCGAAACTGGAGTCGTGCTCCCAGAACGCGGCCCACATGAACAGGTCGGCGTAGAGCCGCTGTCGGGTCTGGCCGACCGGGGTCTTCTTGATCTCCCGGTCCAGGAGTTCGATGCTCTTGTCGAGCTGACCGCAAAAGGCCAGCGAACGGCCCAGCTCACAGATGATGTTGGTGCGCAGATCCCCGGGCGGGCAGCCTTCGAGGGCCTGCTGCAGCGGCTCCAGACTCGCCGGCGGATCGTTCACGAAGTGCGCGCGGCCGATGTTGTAGTGGATCAGCGGGCGCATCTCCCTGGGCGCGACCTCGGCGAGGGCGTGTTCGAGATACGTCACACCGGCCTTCGGGACACCGGATGCGAGACATTCCCGGGCCGCGTCCACCGCGATGCCCGCCGCCCACTCGTCGGAGACGGCGAACATGTTCAACACGTGGGTGGCGGCGGTCTGCGCGGAGAAGCCGTCCTCGCGCAACATCCGGGCCGCCTGGGCATGCATCACACAGCGGTCGTTCGCCTCGAAGCAGTGGTCGTACACCGCGCGCAGCACCAGCGAGTGGGTGAAGCCCCAGGGCAGATCCTCGTCGTCGACGGCGGTCAGGATCTCCCGCCTGCGCAGGTCCGCGGCCGCGGCGCGGGTGGCGTCGCCGCTCAGTCCGGCCAACCGCGCGACACGCCCGACGGTCAGATGCGGAGTCAGGATCGCCGCGGCCAGCGCCACCTTGCGGGAATCGGGCGCGAGGCGGCCGAACCGCTCGTCGAACTGACCCTTGTGGTAGGCGTAGACGGCGTGCTGCCGCATTGCTCGGCCGTGCTGCGCGAGCGCATCGGAGGTCGGCGGGATCCGCTTCTCCTCGACGAAGCGCAGCAGTTCGCGCAGGGTCTGGGGCAGGCCCTCGGAGCAGCGGTGGCAGTGCTCGACGAACTCGGGGTCGACCCGGCGGCCGGCGAAGCGGTGCCGGATCAGCGGGGTGACACCTTCGAGGGTGAGCGGTTCGAGCTTGCCGAGCCCGGCGACCGCGATCCGCTCCAGCGCGTCCAGCGATTCGCACAGCTGCTCGTCGACCTCGTCGTGCCGATACGAAACGATGATCAGGATCGGCAACTCGGTGATCTGCGCGGCGAAATTGGCCAGCCAGGCGAGCGAGGAGGGATCCGCCCAGTGCGCGTCGTCCACCACCATGAGCAGCGGCCCGCGATCCGACGCCAGGTAGCCGCGCATGACCGCGTCGAGGCCGTTGAGGACGTTCTCCGGGTCCGGTGGTTCCGCCGGTTGGCGCGGGATGATGCCGAAGATCGGCGCGATGATCCCGTACCACTCGCCGAGTCGTTCCCTCGCGGTGTGCTCGGCGATCCCGTTCAGATCCTGGAACAGCCGCTTCACCAGGCCGTAGACACGAACCCGCTCCAGCGGATAGCCGGTCACCGCGAGCATGTCGAAGCCCTCGGCCCGTGCGGTGAGCTTCGCCCACTCCAGCACGGCCGACTTGCCCACACCGGCCACACCCTTGACGATCGCCACGCGGCCCGTGCCGGTTTCCCGCACCGCGGCCAGTTGTTCGCGGAGTTCGTGTTGCAGGAGGTCGCGCTCGACCAGGGGCATGGGCTCCGCCGGGGAGGTGGAGTCGGGTGTGTGCTCGCGCCCCGTGCCTTCCGGGCGCGCTGCCGTGCGTCCTGCCGTCATCGCGCAACCTCTCTGCCGTGCGTCCCCACCCCGAGCCCGCGCGGATCGATTACGCGCCGTGGCGGATCACTTGCGCTACCCATCCTGCGCCAATCACGCAAGCCATGTCTTTGACTTGGCCGAGAAGTCCTGTCGACGTCCTCTCTTCGAGTGGCCCGATTTCGGAACGGGAACGGATGTGCGGTCGATTCGGCAACCGGGCGCTTGGTGCGCGAGCATGCAGCCGGGGCTCGTGTTCGACCGCCGGCGGGCCCGCAGAACTCGACGAGGCATGTTCGACCAGAAAGGCCGTGACACCCGTGTTGGGACCGCAGATCGGTGTACCCGTCTCTCCTGCCGCGTCGGTGCGAATCCCGCCCGAATCGGGCGAGTTGCGCTATCAGCGGTGCGGTGCGTGCGATACGGCGAACTTCGCCCCCACCGAGATGTGCCGGGGCTGCTCGTCGCGCGCGCTCCAGTGGGCCACCAGCGCCGGGCGCGGGAGCGTGTACAGCTGGACCGTGGTGCGCCGGCCCGAGGCGCGCCCGTTCGGCGGCGCGTACGCGGTGGCGATCGTGGATCTGGACGAGGGCTATCGCATGCTCACCAATCTGGTCGAGGTCGAACCGGCGGAGATCCATTCGGGGATGCGGGTGCGGGTGGACCTGCGACCGACGGGGGAGGAACGGGTGTTGCCGTTCTTCACGCCCGACCGGGGCTGAGGATTCCCGCCGAGCGATCCGGGCGGAAGTCGCCGGCCGGGATGTCCGGTCGGCCGCTCGCGCCGTCGCACAGCAGATCGGCCGTCAGCATGCCGACCGCCGGTACCACGCCGAGTCCGTGCTCGTCGCAGCCGGCCGCGACGAACAGCCCGTCGGGTCCGGTCGATCCGATCATCGGCAGGTGATCGGGCCCGGCCTCGCGCCGGATGTCGAACACGGCCTCCGGGACGGGGTCGGGCAGGCCCGGCAGCCGCGCCGCCAGGTGGGCGAGGGCGTGCGCGGCCGGGTCGGCGCCGGCCGCGCCCGGATCGGGGGTGCCGACGAGCAGCCGGTCCGGACCGTCCGAGCGCAGCCAGCGGCCGGACGGGTCGACCAGGACCGGTCGTTCGCCGAGCGCCCGGCCGACCCGGACCCGGACCGCCACCTCACGGACGGCGCGCAGCGGCAGGTTCACCCCGAGCGGTGCGAGCAGCGCGGGCGCGTCGACCCCGGCGGCCACCACGACCGTGCCGCACGCCACTTCGCGGCCGTCGCCCAGGCGCACCCCGGTGATCCGGTCCCGGCGCGCCGACAGGCCCACCGCCGGCGTGCGGGGCAGGAACGCGGCGCCGGCGCGGCGGGCCGCGCGGGCGAAGGCGCGGGCGGTGCGTCGGGTGTCGGCGTATCCGGCGTCGGGGTCGTGGGTGAAGCCCGTGCACGCGTCGACGATCAGTTCGGGCCAGTGTGTACCGACCTCCTCGGGCGACATCCGCCGCACGCCGATGCCGAGGACGCCGGGCATCCCGACACCCGCGTCGGGCGCGTCCGGGTCCGCGGCGGCCACCGCGACCAGCCGGCCGCACCGACGGAATCCGACATCCTCGCCGAGTTCCTCCGAGGCGTTCTCGAACAGCCGGATGCCCGCCGCGGCCATCGCCGCGAGCGCGGGCGCGGTCGTGGGGCGGTACACGGCGCCGCCGCCCGGCCCGGGGCCGCCGAAGGCCCCGAAGGCCCCGAAGACGCCGAGCGCCGCCGCGTCGTCGCTCCCGGCCGGGCACACCAGCACATCGCGCATCCCGCGTTGGGTGAACGCGTACCCGATCGCCATGGCCACGGGGCCGGACCCGACGATCACCACGTCGGCCACCGGCGAGTCCGGCGTCATCGGATCGCCCCCGGGCGCGGCGGTCGGCCGGGGCGCGGGGGCGCCGTCGTACGGTCCTGTGTCTTCATCTCGCGCCGTCACCTGGGTCGGGGCCCGGTCCCGGGAGTGGAACCGATCTCCCCGGAGTGAACAGCCCGACCGTTTCCGGCTTTCGACACGAGCGTAACGACGGTGTTACGCACAGTGTCCGGCGCGGGCCGATCGATCCCGCGCGGGTCCGGGGCGGGCGGTATTACCCGCGTTGCCGGGCGCAGGCGCGCCGGCAACGTTCGACGGCGAGCGTCACTCGAACGGTCGCGGACCCCGCGTGTCGGAGCAGATCCAGGCGCGCGGTGCCGCCGCAGGGGGCAGTGGTGGGTGTCATGCCCCGATCATATACCCCATGGGGGTACATGGCGGTTAGGATTCGATTCCGGTGGGGTCGCGCATCATCGCGGTCGCCTCGGGTAGACCGCCGAAGTAGACCGCCGAAACAGGACCCGTTCGAACGCAGCAGGAAGACAGGAGACGCGATGACCACCACCGCGATCGCCGCTCTGGCGACGTTGTTCGTCGGCCTCGCCGGCTGCCTGTGGCTGCTCACCCGGGCGCGCCGCGCCGAGCGTATGACGGCCGCGGTGCTGATGTGCATGTTCGCGTCGCTCGCGCTGGTGTTCTACTCGATCGGTCAGGGCGGGATGGGCGCGCTGGACGCCGCGCTGCTGCTCGGTGTGGCCGCCCCGGCGGGCACGCTGACGGTCGCGGCCCGCGGTCGCGGCCTCGGCCGCACGGCCGCCGGTCGCGACCATCGTGCCCGGTGATCCGCCTCCCGCGACCGATCAGGTCCGGCCGCCGCCACCGCGACGCAGGAGGAAGGACACACACAGCCAGACCAGCGTGGTGGTGCAGCCCATGATGATCAGCGCGAACGCGATCACCACCAGGTAGGCGCCGGACGTGGTGATCAGCGCCGCGAACACCGCCGCGAACAGCACGACGAGCAACAGCACGTGCCACGTGCCGGAGAGCGTCGGTCGGCGCATCCTTCGGCGGGCGCGCCCCGAGGCCGGCATCGAGCCCGCGCCCGGGACGACCCGGCCGCGCGCACCGCCGCGCCGACGGTTGCGGGAAGGACGCATCGTGCGCAGCGCGAGATCCAACTCCTCGTCCTTGCGCAGCTCGTACTCGATCTCCTCCAGCATCCGCCGCTCGTTCGGCGTCAGACGCACTTCCTCCATCATGTCGTTCGCCCCCTACCGCAGTTCCGCCCGCATCCCACGAGTACGGCCGAACGGTCGTCGCGACACGGCAGGGACAGCCGACGGCGCGGACCGTACTCAGAGGGTCCCCCGCAGGTGGCGATGTGACACCTGGCAGAACGAGAGATGACAGGTGGTGACATTTCCTCGGATCGCTCGGTGGGCCCGGGGGCGGGGCGTCGGGGGAGCCGGCGCGGGCCCGTCGGCGTGCGTGCCTCCGTGCGTGCGAGGGCGCCGGGTAGGGTCACCCGTTATGGCCAACGGAACCACTGACGAAAGGTCGGGCGAGGCGCCCGACAAGCCCGCCGAGCTGCTGGACCTGCGGGACAGCATCGACAACATCGACGCGGCCCTGATCCACCTGCTGGCCGAGCGGTTCAAGTGCACCCAGCGGGTCGGCGTGCTCAAGGCCGAGCACCGGCTGCCGCCGGCCGACCCGGCGCGCGAGGCGGTACAGATCCGCCGGCTGCGCGCGCTGGCCGAGAGCGCCAAGCTCGACCCGGACTTCGCGGAGAAGTTCCTCAACTTCCTGGTCGCCGAGGTGATTCACCACCACAAGGCGATCGCGGGCGCGTGATCGCGTGATCGATCGCCGTCCGGCTCGTTGAATCGATCGCGGACGTCCGCGGTCCCCGCGTCGGTGCGGTCCGGCGTTCCCCCCTGCGCGGCTTGCTACTTACGGGGGAAGATCGCGCGCTCCCCGTCACCGGCATCACCCCTCGCGCGTTGGACGTCGTGGAACCCCGGTTCCACCGTCTATCGATCGATGGGAATAACTACCAGTGAACAAGCTCACCAAGGGTGCGGTCGTCACCGCCGCCATTCTCGGCGGTTCGGTTTCGGTCGGGGGCCAGGCGTTCGCGTCCGCCCAGGCGGACGGCGCCGCCGTCGACTCGCCCGGCGTGCTCTCCGGCAACAACATCCAGGTGCCGGTGCACGTGCCGGTCAACGTCTGTGGCAACACCGTGAACATCATCGCGGCGATCAACCCGACGTTCGGCAACACCTGCGTGAACGGTGACGGCGTGGAGCTGCCGAAGCCGGGTCACCCGGGCCACCCGGCCCCGCCGCCGCACCACGTCCCGCCGACCGACGACTGCCCGCCGCCGGTCCCGCCGGTCGACGACTGCCCGCCGGAGCTCCCCCCGCCGCCGCACGTCCCGCCGACGGACGACTGCCAGGACCCGACCGGTCCGGCCGCCCTGGCGAGCGGTGCCACCGGCTCGATGATGGGCTGAGCACCCACGTCACGGCCGCGGCCCCGGCATACCTCCCAGGTGTGCCGGGGCCGCGGCCGGTTTCCGGGCCGGTGCGGGCGGGTCAGCCCACCGGGGTGCGCTCCGCCGGGCCGGGCTCGCGCAGCCGGCGCGGCGCGGGCTTGTCCTTGGGGGGCTTCCCGAACGCCTCGCAGACGCCGTACCCGCTGATCACCAGGCAGATCAGGGTGAATCCGCCCAGCACCCCGAAGAAGCCGCGCAGCGCCTCGGTGCGGTCGGCGTCGCCGGTGATCAGGATCAGCACGCCGAGCAGCGCCCCGGCGATCGCCATCGCGGCCACCGCGCGGGCGAACTCGACGACCTCGTAGCGGACCCGCTCCGGGCCCCGCCGCGGCGGTCGCCAGGGCAGTGGGCCGCCCAGGAAGTGGTAGGCCACCCGCTGGTCCACCCAGCGGATCGCCCGGTGCCCGAAGACCGCGGTCGTCCCGATGTACAGCGCGGCGATCCCGTGCCGTGACCCGGCGGTGGCGCCGCCGCGCAGGTCCACCACGGCGACCACGAGCAGGATCACCTCCAACAGCGGCGTGGCGTACAGGAACACGTTGCTCAGCCGCCGGCGGTGCAGCACGTAGCGGCTGAGCAGGCCCAGGGCGATCAGCACCCAGAAGCCCACCTCGCAGGCCACGATCATGGCGACGACCACGACGATCTCTCCCTCGGGCGGTTGCGGGCCCGTCCGACCCCGGGCCCCGGGCGGGCGACGGCGGTCTCGAACAGACCACACCAGCCTCTCCCGCCCGCGCCCGCGGCGGATCGTCGACAGGGCGGATCCCGCCGTACAGACAACGATGTAGGCGGCGCACGACACGTTGGGGTGGGCCCGGCCCGGGATCGGCGGATCCGCGCCTCGCGTGCCGGATAGTGTGCTGGGCAAGGCCGAACAGCAGGGAGAGCACATGGCGCAGGAGCAGCCGGACGGTCGGGTCATGGTCGAACTGGTGGACCCGCAGGGGAACACCATCGGCCTCGCGGAGAAACTGGAGGCACACCAGCCGCCGGGTCTGCTGCACCGGGCGTTCTCGGTTTTCCTCCTCGACGAGCAGGGCCGGGTATTGATGCAGCGCCGGGCACTGACGAAGTATCACTCGCCGGGACGCTGGTCCAACACGTGTTGCAGCCACCCGTTCCCGGGCGAGGAGCCCCGGGAGGCGGTGCTGCGCCGGCTGACCGAGGAGCTGGGCGCCAAGCCCACCGTCCTCGAACCCGCCGGTCTGGTGACCTACGACGTCACCGACGAGGTCTCGGGCCTGGTCGAGAAGGAGTTCAACCACCTCTTCGTCGGCCTGGTCGGCGGCGAACTCGGGCTCAACGCCGAGGAGGTCGACGACGTCGCGTACGTACCGCTCGACGAACTCGACGCGTGGCTGGCCGAGCACGATCACACGGCGTGGCTGAGCGCGGTGCTCGAACCGGTGCGCGCACCGCTGGCGGCGCTGGCCGCACGCTGAGCGGACACCCGAGTGGAGAGGGCGGGTCCGAAATGCCGGGCCCGCCCTTTCGCTCGCGCTCCGTCTCTCAAGCCTGGGGCGGTTTGGTGCCCTGGTCCGGCCAGCTCGGCGCGGGCGCCGGGACGAGCGTGGCGCGATCCGGCTTGGGCGCGGCGCTGCCGAAGACGTACTCGGTGCGCAGGTGCCGCGTCGCGCCGGTGGCCACACCCTTGTCCACCACCGTCGTGCTCACCTCGGAGTACGCGGGCAGGTGCGTGGCCGGGTCCAGCCAGAACACCGCGCGCACCGGCGAGCCGCTCTGCTGACCGAAGTTCTCGATCTGGTACGGCCCCTTGGTGAAGTCGGGGATCGTGGCCCGGAACGCCCGGAGCAACAGATCGGTGTTGGCCGCCGCGCCGCCGTTCTGCTGCGGCTTGAGGTCCACCGTCAGGCGCAGCCAGGACTTGCCGCCCTGCTGCGCCGGTTCCACCGCCGAGGGGGTCAACCAGCCCGGGGTGGCCTCGAGTTGGGCGGCGAAGGTCTTCGCCTGCTCGGCGGTCAGCCCGGTCGGCAGGATGCCGTCGCCGACGTACTTGCCCTCATGGGCCATGTCCACGACACACGTGCGTTTGGTGTCGCTCCACTGCTTGAGCGCGTTGTTGTAGCTCCACTCCCGGCCCGCCTCGCACTGGGAGCGCTTGATCGGCGCGTCGGCGGCGACCTGGTAGGCGCGGTCGGTGAACGCGGATTTGCCGCCCGCGTCGTACCAGGACCACAACTCCTCCTTGACCGTCGCCTCCTTGGCGGTGTCGCCGGCCGCGGTTCGCACCCCGTGGTACTCGACCACCTGCTGCGTGGTGGTCGCGGCGACGAGCGCGGCCCAGACCGCCCCGGGGTCCTTGTCGCCCGCCCCGCCGGGCGCCGGGGCGCCGCCCGACGGCCCCCCGATGGTGCCCGGCTTGTCCCCGCTCTTGGCGTCCTTGCCGCCGTCGGAGTCCGACGAGCACCCCGTCAGTACGACGGCGGCGCTCAGGCCCGCCGCCGCCCACGCGCTCCACCGTCGTCCCACGCCCCCGTGTCGCATCCACCACTCCTCGCCTCGGTCCGGCCGAACGCTGCGTCAGCACGCATACCGTACGCGTGAGCGAGCCGGGCGGAGCGGGGGCGGCCCCGCCCGGCGGGGGTGCTCAGGCCAGGGACAGTGCGGCCAGCGCCGCGTTGACGATCGAACCGGGCAGCAGGTCGTGCAGTTCGTACAGGTCCTCGATCCGGCCGGTCTGGCCGAACTGGTCCACGCCCAGCGGTACACACGGCACGCCGAGCGCCGAGCCGAGCCAGGCCAGGGTGTGCGAGGAGGAGTCGTGCACGGTGACCACCGGCGCGCGGTACGGGAACGCGGTACGCAACGCGCCGGGCGCGGACGGCGTGGTCGCGGTGCGCACCCCTTGGCGCAGCGTGCGCTGCCAGGCGGCGTAGAGCCGATCCGCCGAGGTGATGTCCACGACGTGCGCGGCGATGCCCTCGTCGCGCAGCTCGTGGGCGGCGGTCAGCACCTCGGGCAACACCGCGCCGGACGCGGCCAGGTACACACTCGGCGCGCCGGGCAGGTCGGGCGCCTCCAGGAGCCGGTAGCCGCCCGCGAGCACCTGCCGGCGCAACACCGCGTCGCCGAGCCGGGTCCGGGCGGCCTCGAACGGTGCCTGGTCGATCGGGCGCGTGGTGAGCCGGAAGTAGTAGGCGCCGTTGTCCGGTTCGACCCCGTGGTCCGGGCCGCCCGCGATCCGCCCCACCGCGTCGCACAGCAGCCAGTCGAGGGCCGAGCCGTAGGCGGGCTCGATCAGCGTGGTGCCGGGCAGCTCCAGACCGATCGAGGCGGTGATGGTGGACTGGTGCGCGCCGCCCTCGGGGGCCAGGGTGACCCCGGAGGGGGTGCCGGCCACGATGAAACGAGAGCCGGAGTAGACGGCGTGGATGAACGCGTCCAGGCCGCGGCACACGAACGGGTCGTAGACCGTACCGATCGGGATCAGCGGCTGGCCGGACAGGTCGCCCGCCAGGCCGAGCTGTTCGAGCAGCAGGAACAGGTTCATCTCGGAGATGCCCAGTTCGATGTGCTGCCCGCCGGGGCCCTCGACCCACTTCAGCGCGCCCTCGCCCGACCAGGCCCGGCGCTCTGTGGGGGAGAACACGCCGGTGCGGTTGATGAAGCCGGCCAGGTTGGTCGAGGTGGCCACGTCGGGGGCGGTGGTGACCAGGTACGGCGCGAGCGCCGGGTCGCGGGAGAGGTCGACCAGGACCCGGCCGAAGGTCTCCTGGGTGGACACCGGCTTGCTCATGCGCTGATTCGTCGAGGCGGCGACCGGCACGCCCAGCGGGCCCGGCCTGGGCGCGCGGGCCAGGTGCTCGCGGCGCTGCCCGGCCAGGATGCCCTCGGGCGTGGCGGCGTCGAAGCGGTCCCACTCGGTGCGCTCGCTCAGGCCGAACTCCGCGCGCAGCGCCGCGACCTGATCGGTGGTCAGCAGCGCGGAGTGGTTGCGCGGGTTGCCCGCGAGCGGCAGGCCCCAGCCCTTGACCGTATAGGCGAAGACCACGCTGGGCCGGTCGGTGACCGCGTCGCAGCGCCGGTAGGCGTCGAGCAGGGCGGCGATGTCGTGCCCGCCGAGGTCGGTGACCAGGGTGTGCAACTCGGCGTCGGGCACGTCGGCGACGGTGGCCGCGACGTCGGCCGGCGCGCCGTCCAGGAAGTGCGCGCGCACGTCCGTGTCGGCGAGGCCGAACAGCGCCTGGTACTGCTCGTTGGGCATCGCGTCGAGCCAGGCCCGCAGCGCCGCGCCGCCGGGCCGGTCGAACGCGGCCTGGAGCCGGCGACCGTACTTGACCTCCACCACATGCCAGCCGGCCGCCTCGAACTGGCCGCGCCACTGGTCGATCCGGACCCCGGGGACCACCCGGTCGAGCGACTGCCGGTTGAAGTCGACCAGCCACATCACGTTGCCCAGGCCCTGGGTGGCCGGGTCGGCGATGGCCTCCCAGATGTTGCCCTCGTCCAACTCGGCGTCGCCCAGCAGCGCGACGAAGCGCGAGGCGGGACGCGCGCCGAAGTGCGCGTCGACGTAGCGGCGGGCGGCCGCGCCGAACAGCGGCGCCGCCGCGCCCAGGCCGACCGAGCCGGTGGAGAAGTCCACCCATTCGCGGTCCGGGTCCTTGGTCCGGGAGGGGTACGACTGGAGGCCGCCCTTGGCGCGCAGCGTGGTCAGGTAGGACCGGTCCAGGTTGCCCAGGAGGTACTGGATCGCGTGGAAGACCGGCGAGGCGTGCGGCTTGACGCTGATCCGGTCGGGGCCGTCGAGGTGGGCGAACCACAGCGCGGTCATCGCCGAGACCAGCGACGCGGAGGACGCCTGGTGGCCGCCGACCTTGATGCCGTCGGCGTTCGGCCGGTCGTGGTTGGCCGAGTCGACGATGCGCGTCGCGAGCCACAGGACGCGGCGCTGGACGGCTTCGAGGACGGACAGGTCGATGCCGAGAGCGGACGCGGCGTGGTCCGTGTCGCTGCGGTGCATGGTCACCTCAAGATCGGTCGGGGTGGCCGAAGCATACGGCGATCGTCTCACCATGCGATACGCGCGCCGGGGGGGCGGCGGGCGGGCGCGGCCGGTCCCCGGCCGCCCGGGGACCGGGGTCGGGGCGGCCGGCGTGGGCCTCTGGGTGGTCGGCCTAGGCGAACCGCTCCCGGAGTGCGGCCAGGCCCGCTCCGTACGTGCCCTCGGCGAAGACCGCGTCCACCGTCTCCACCACGTCCGGCTCGCCCTCGTAGGTCGCCGACCAGACCACCTCGCTGCCGTCCGCGTGCGGGTGCACGGCCAGCGTGCCGACGTAGTCCGTCACCGCCAGCGGCACCTGGATCAACCGGTAGCTCATCCGGTGCGCGGCGTCGTCGTGGCTGAGCAGTTCCTCGCGCGAGAGCACCTCGCCGTCGATTGCGAACGCCCGTATCGCGCCCGGGGTGTTGGCCTCGCCGCCGCCCTCGATCGTGCTCGGCGGCACCACCGGGTGCCAATCACCCAGGGCGCCGAAGTCGCCGATCACCGCCCAGACCCGGTCGGGTGTGGCGGCGATCACAGCGGAACGCGAAAACTCGTGCATGAACGAACTCCTGTCGGTTCGGAATTACGCGCGTGGAGGTGCGACGATGCAATTCGGCGCGCTTTCGGACGGGGTTTCGACCACGATTCGATCCGGGTCCGTGGCGGGTCCGCAATACCACCGGGTGGTTGGTGTCGGCCGAATAAATCACCCGACCGATGTGGCCTGTCTCCTGGACGCGGAAACCACTTGGCGCCTAGAACCGTTGCAGGGCCGAACGGGTCACCGAACGGACGAGGCCGGAAAGGGGCGGCGGGGACGTGTTGTACGGACTTGTGCTGACGGCTTTCGCGGCGGCCATCCTGGTGACCGCCCCGCGCGTATTGCGCCGGGCCGAACGCAGCGGCTTCAGCCCCCGACACGTGCAGCGTGCCTGGCGGGCCGCCGCGGGCGGGGTGCTCGCCTCGTTCGCGCTCGCCGTCCCCGTCTACACCCCCGACCTGTGGCAGGCGCCGATGCGCGCGGCCGGATTCGACCCGCGGATCGGCATGCCGCACGTGCCGCTGCCCGCGCAGATCACCGTCGCGATCCTCGCGCTGCTTCTCGTGGCGTTCGGCTGGCACCGGGGCGCGGGCGCGATGCGCGACTATCGGCGCGCGCTGCGGGTGCAGCTGGACCGGCTGGAGAACTCGGCGCCGCTGCTCGACGAGGAGGACGGCGGCCGGCCGCGCCTGGTGATCGTCGAGGACGAGGCGCCGCGCCTGGTGCTGCTGCCGTCCCGGCCGCCGCGCGTGGAGGCCACCACCCGGGCGTTGGACCTGCTGCGCCCGGAGGAGTTGAACGCGGTCCTGACCCACATGGCCGGGCACCTGCGCCGGCGCGACGCGCAATGGATGGTCTGCGCCGACACGTTGGCCGACGCGTATCCGGGGGTGCGCTTCTTCGCCGACTGGGCCGATCACGCGGCCGAACTGTCGGAGAAGGCCGCCGACGCCGACGTGCGCGGGTCCATCGCGCGGGCCAATCTGCGCCGGGCCATCGTCAAGCTGTCCGGGCCGGGCCAGGCGGGCGGGCCGTTCTGCCCGTGCTTCGCCTGGCCGCAGCAGCGCCAGGAGGAGCTGATCGTGCACCAGACGCACGCCGCGGCACACCCCGAGGTGGCCGTCGCGGGGGTCCGGGTGGGCGCTCCGGTCGCGTCGGCGGGGTTGCGGGTGCTCACGGCGGCGGCGCTGCTCGTACCGTCGGTGATCGTGTTGTCGCCGCACTTCCTGTACATCTGAGGCCGCCGGGGCGGGCGGGTCGGGGCCGGGGGCGCTGCGCGTAATCTGCCGCCCATGATCGACGGCGAAGTGTGGTTGCGTTCCGAAGGCGCCGAGGCGCGGATTCTGCCGGACGCCGGGTGCCGGCTCGGCTCGCTGCGGGCGCACGGGCTCGAACTGCTCCGGACGCGGGGGGAGCGGCCCGAGGAGTGGGGCAGCTATCCGATGGTGCCGTGGGTGGGTCGGATGGGCGGGGCCCGGTTCGAATTCGCCGGTGCGGTCCACGAGTTTCCCGCCGACGCGCCTCCGCACGCGTTGCACGGGCTCGGCTATCGGGCGGCGTGGAAGCAGATCGCGGGGGACACCGGGTCGGCGGCCTTCGAGCTCGCGCTGACCGATCCGTGGCCGTTCGCGGGACGGGTCGAGCAGACCTTCACGATCCGGCCCGACGGGCTGACCACGGTGCTGCGGATCGAGTCCGCCGCGGAGGCGTTTCCGGCCCAGGCCGGCTGGCATCCGTGGTTTCGGCGGCGGTTGGCCGTCGGGGAGCCGCTGGAGTTGTCCTTCGAGCCCGCCTGGCAGGAGGAGCGCGGCCCGGATTACCTGCCCACCGGCCGGCGGATACCGGTCGTCCCGGGGCCCCGGGACGACTGCTACGGAACCCCCGGCGGCCTGGACGCGACACTGCTCTGGCCGGGCGCGCTGCGGTTGCGGATGACGTCGGACTGCGATTACACGGTGGTGTACGACATGCCGGTGGACCACGTGTGCGTGGAGCCGGAGACCGGCCCGCCGAACGGGCTGACCGCGCCCACCACCCACCTGGTCCGCCCCGGGGAGCCGCTGATCGCCACGACGACCTGGACATGGGCCTCCGTGGGGGCGTGAGGGGGCGTCGGCGGGCGTTCCGCGTCAACGGGGCGTCAACATGGGCTCATCGACGATCAAGGGCGCGGTAGGGGTGGGGTTGCCCGGTATGCGGTGGTCGTAGCGTCGAATTCAGGGCTCGCGCATGGTGGCGGGGCCGGACTTCGGAGGCTGTCGTGTCGGACGTGTTGTTCACCGATGAGGAACCTGCTGCAGCGACCACCGCTCGGCGCGTGCTGATCGTGCCGGTGCGGGCCGATGCCGGGGCGCGGGTGGTGCGGTTGTGCCGCGATCCCCTGGGAGCCCGGGTCCTGGTGGCGTTCACCTCGGTGGCGCGGCTGCGGGCGGTGTTGGGCGTCGAGCAGGAGTGGATCCGCCTCGGCGCCGGCGCGGCCCGCTCGCTCGCGGCCGAGATCGGCGTCGAGCGCATGCTGGTCGACCCGCGCCTGTCGGCGCCACCGGTGCGCCGGGCGTGGGGCGAGGCGGGGCAGGAGGGCGAAGGGGCCGAACCGAGTACGGCCGCCGCGCGAGGCGCCGGGGTCGCCTGCGGATCCCATCACTTGTCGGCCGACCCCGACCCGGGCACGGTTTCCCTCTTCGCCTGAATCTTCGTCAGCCCTGTACGCGCACAAGGGAGTTGCCATGTCCATATCGCTTGCGGAGCCGGTTCTCGACGCGGGTGTGTGGCCTCGTTCGGCGCAGGCGCTGGGGGCGGATCTCGCGGTCGGCGGGTTGCCCGCGGCCGAACTCGCCGAGCGGTTCGGGACGCCGCTGTACCTGCTGGACGAACAACACGTGCGGGACACCTGCCGGGCCTATCGCCGCGCGCTGCCCGGTGTCGAGATCGCCTACGCGGCCAAGGCGTTCCTGTGCCGCGGTCTGGTCGCCTGGCTGCGCGAGGAGGGCTTCGGGCTCGACGTCTGCTCGGCCGGGGAGTTGGAGTCGGCCGCCCTCGCCGGCATGCCCGGGGAGCGGATCATCCTGCACGGCAACGCCAAGTCGGGCGACGAACTGCGTGCGGCACTGCGCCTGGGCGTGGGGCGGATCGTGCTGGACAACCCGGCCGAGATCGCCCGGCTGGCCGCGCTGGTGGCGCCCCGGCAGCGGCAGCGGGTGATGGTGCGCGTGGTGCCCGGGATCGAGGCCGGTGCGCACCACGCGATCCGTACCGGTGGCGAGGACCAGAAGTTCGGCCTGTCCATCGCCCGGGGCGACGCCGAGGACGCGGTGCTGCGGGCGGTGGCCCAACCCCACCTCGAACTCACCGGCCTGCACTGCCACCTGGGCTCGCAGATCGGCTCGGTACGACCCTGGCTGGCGGCCATCGGCACGCTCGCCGCGTTCCTGGCCGGGCTGCGCGACCGGCACGGGATCGTACTGCCCGAGCTGAACCTGGGCGGTGGCCACGGAATCGCCTACCGGAGCGGCGAACACCCGCTGGACATCGAGTCGTTCGCGATCGACGTGCGCCGCCGGCTGGCCCGGCAGTGCGCGCTGTACGAACTGCCCGTGCCGCGCCTGATCGTCGAGCCGGGCCGGGCGATCACCGGGCCGGCCGGGGTGGCGCTGTACCGCGTGCTGGTGGTCAAGCGCACCGCGCACCGCGTGTTCGTCGCGGTGGACGGCGGCATGGCGGACAATCCCCGGCCGGCCCTGTACGGCGCGCGCACCACCGTGCGCCTGGTCGGCCGCGTCGGCGCGCCCGGCACCCGGCAGGTCACCGTGGTGGGCCGTTACTGCGAGTCGGGCGACGTGTTGGCCGCCGATGTCGAACTGCCCGAGGACGTGCGTCCGGGCGACCTGCTCGCGATGCCGGCCGCCGGGGCGTACCAGCAGTCGATGGCCTCGACCTACAACCTGGTCGGCCGCCCCCCGGTGGTGGCCGTCCGCGCCGGCCGGGCCCGGGTCCTGCTGCGCCGCGAGGGCATCGCCGACCTGCTCGCCCGCGACGTCGCCGAGTAGGCTGGTCCGCTCGTCGCCGCCCACGCGACGCGCGCAACGGGCCGACGGGCCGGTGCGGTTCGCCCGGTCGTACGCCTCAAACCGGGTTTCGGATCGCCTCGATCGTGCTCGCGAAGTCGTCGGCGCCATGGCCCCGGGAGATCGCCCGGCCGACCACGGAGGCGACCGCTTCGAGCACGCCGACGTCGAGGCCGCGCGACCGGGCGGCGTCGACGATGTGCCCGATGCCGGCCGCTTCCATCGCCAGGTTGCCCTGGTCCCCGGGGAACTCGCCCGCGTCGATCGCGCCGGCCACCCGGGTCATGATGTCCGGCAGGATGCCGAGGATGCCCCGGGCGAACGGCAGGAACTCGCTCGCCGACACCCGATCGGCGCCGACCAGCGCGAAGGAGTGCACCAGGCCGGCGATCGTGGTGTAGAAGAAGTCCAGCAGGCCCAGGTCGTAGAGCGCGGCCAGGCCGTGATCCTCGCCCAGGAACGGGGAGTTCGGGCCGAGTACGCGCAGTGTCGCCGCGTGCTCGTCGTACCCGGACCGCGTCCCGCTGTACAGCAGGAGGCCGCCCGGGGTGCCCACGACGGAGGTCGGCACCATGACCGCGCCGTCGAGATACGCGACGCCCACGCCCGCGGCCCACTCGGCGGTGCGCCGGGCCCGCTCGGGGGTGTCCGAGGTCAGGTTGACCAGCGTGCGGCCGGCCCACATGTCGGCGTCGCCGGCCTCGGTCGCGGCGATCAGGATCGCGTCCGCGACGGCGTGGTCGGTCACGCACACGATCACCAGCGGGCTCGCGGCGACTGCGGCGGCGGGCGACTCGGCCCGCACGGCGCCGCGCGCGATCAGGGTGTCGGCGCGGGCGGGGGAGCGGTTCCAGACGGTGACCGGATGCCCGGCGGTCAGCAGCGCGCCGGCGAGCGCGGTGCCCATCGCGCCCAGGCCGAGGACGGTCACGGGGGTGGCGGGCGAGGATGCGGCGGCGGACATGTCGGTCTCATTCCATGGCGGTGACGGGAACGCGCGGCGAGACCGTCCGGGGGGCGTCGCGACCGCCCCGGGAAGCTCGGCGCGCGTTCCCGATGTTGCTCGGACACCGACCGCCGCTCAAGTACCTACGTGAAAGTCACCCACCGGATGAATGGTAAGTATCCAGGTCAGAGCCCGACCATCGGCAGCTCCGACTCGCGGACGCCGCTCGGACCCGCCTCGACGCGGTACGCCCGCGCCCGGGGGAGTTCGGTCACGAACCGGTACGGCTCGCCATCGACGAGGTGGATCGCCGCGCCGTCGTCCAGCGCGTAGCCGGGTGCGAGGGTGCCCGCCGCCACCGCCGCGTGGTAGGCCGGGCGGCGGCCGGGTTCGCCGTCGTAGTGCGGACACACGCTGCCCCGGGCCCAGCCGAGGCCGTCCGCGAGCGGGCGCAGCCGAGGCCCGTAGGAGTCGGTGATCCCGCCCTCGAACCAGCACAGCGCGCCCGCGCTCAGCCCGCACACCACCAGGTCGCGCCGGGCGGCGCGGGCGCAGAGCGCGGCGTCGAGGCCGTGCAGGCGCCACAGCGCGAGCAGGTTGAGGGTGGAGCCGCCGCCGACGTAGATCACGTCCGACGCGTCCAGTACGTCGGCGAGTTCGGTGTCGGTGCGCTTGAACAGGCTCAGGTGGTCGAGCGAACAGTCCCAGGAGGCGAACGCGCCGCGAAACCGCTCGACGTAGCTGTCGGCGTCGCCGGAGGCGGTCGGTACGAAGCACACGTTGGGGCGGGCGCGGCCGGTCAGGTCGAGGACGTAGCGGTCCAGCGCCGTGGCCCCGTCGTTCATCGAGAATCCGCCGCCGCCCATGGCCACCAGGTGTGTCGTCATCGGCTCATCCTGCCGCGTGCGCACGGCCCGCGACGAGGCATTTTCCACCGGTACGGGCGCGGGCCGACGCGCCGATCACCCGGCCCGCAGCCGGGCGGCGTCCGCCTCGGGGAGCCGGCGCACCGCCTCGCGGAACGTCACCCCGGACATCCGGGACCGGTGCGCCTCGGTCCAGGCGATCACGTAGGCCGGATCCCGCCTGGAGATCTCCCGAAGCACCCAGCCGATCGCCTTCCGGACGAAGAACTCCTTCTCGTCCAGCATCGAATCCGCGTAGCGGTCGAACCGGACCAGGTCGGGCGCGCCGGCCCGGATGCCGGGCAGCAGGGCGAGCAGCGCCGAACGGCGAACCCAGAAGTCGGCGTCGAGGGCCCAGGCGTCGGCGGTGCCGAAGTCGGCGGGCGTACGGCTCATCAGCGGACCCGCGACCTTGTCCGCGAGCATGTCCACGTACACCCAGCCGGCCGCCTCCCGGATCAGCCGCTCGATCGGCGGCAGGTCGGCGCGGGTGAGCACGCGCAGGTGGATCCGCAGCAGTTCGATCGCCGCGAAGCGGCTCTCGTGCAGCCGCCGGGCCCACAACGCCTCGACCCAGGCGAGCAGTTCGGCCCGGGTCGGCGCGGGCCGGGCACGCGTCGCGGCGGTCACCGTCTTGCGCAGCACCGGCACCGTGACGCCGAGGAAGTCGAGATCGCTCTTGAGATACGCCTTCTCGGCCTCGGCGCGTGCCGGTGTGCCGAGCGCCGCGAGGTCGGCGAGCAGGGCCGTGGTGGCTTCGTCGGGATCGAACATGGGCCCACCGTAGGCGGTGTGCGTCACGGTGCGCGGATGCGCGCGGTGGGCCGGTTCGCTTGACATGAAGTCGGCTTGAAGTTCGAGAATTCTCGCATTGCGATCGGGGGGAATGCGTCCCGGTCCGGTCCCCGTTGGCCCCGTCGGCACCGGCCCGTCCCGAATGGGCCGGCACAGAACCCAGGAGTGCACGATGCGCGCGATGCGATTGAACGAGTTCGGTCCGGCCGAGAACCTTCGCTTCGAGGAGGTGGCGACGCCGGAGCCGGGCCCCGGCGAGGTCCGCATCGCGGTCGCCGCGGCCGGGGTCCACCTGGTCGACGTGATGCTGCGCACGGGGCGGGTGGAAGGGCCGTTCCCGGAGCCGGAGTTGCCCACCACACTCGGCCGCGAGGTGGCCGGCACGGTGGATGCGGTCGGTGCCGGGGTGGATCCGACCCTGGTCGGTCGCCGCGTGGTGGCGCACCTGGGCAACCGGGGCGGCGGCTACGCGGAGTTCGCGATCGTCGATGATCAGGCCCTGCTGCCCCTGCCCGACGACCTCCCGGCCGAGGTCGCGGTGGCGATGGTCGGCACCGGGCGCACCGCGATGGGCATCCTGGAGGTGGCCGCGATCGGCGCCGACGACGTGGTGCTGGTCACCGCCGCGGCGGGCGGCCTGGGCACGCTGCTGGTCCAGGCCGCGCACCGACTCGGCGCGGTGGTGATCGGGGCGGCCGGGGGGCCCGCCAAGGTCGAGGCGGTGGCGAAGACCGGCGTCGACCTCGCGGTGGACTACAACACCCCCGACTGGGCCGAACGGGTGCGCGAGGGCCTCGGCGGGAGGCCGGTGACGGTGCTGCTGGAGAGCGTCGGCGGCGAGATCGGCCGCACCGGGCTCGACCTGGTCGGCCGCGGCGGTCGTGTGGTGACCTATGGCTGGTCCTCGGGCGCGGCCATCGCCGACCTGGACGAGGTCGCCGCGGCGGCCGGGGTGAGCGTGGAGAACCCGCTGGGTCCGCGCATGATGAACCGTCCGGGCGGGATCAAGGCCCTCGCCGAGCAGGCGCTGGCCGCCGCCGCGGCGGGCGAACTCACCCCGGCGATCACCACGTTCCCGCTGGCCGAGGCCGCCGCCGCACACACCGCGCTGAGCGACCGGCAGACCGTCGGGAAGGTCGTGCTGATCCCCTGACGCCGCTCGATCGGCGAACGGCCGCCCCCGCCGCAGGCCCGCCGTTCGAGCGGCGGGCCCTCGCGGTGGTGCGGATCAGCCCGATGTGTCCCGGTTCGCCGCGCCGATCTCCCGCTCCAACGCCGCGAGTTCCGCCTGCTCGTCGGGCGTGATCACCGCGTCGAGATCGGCGAACCCCTCGGGCTCGCGCTCGTGCGCGAGCGTGAGCAGGAGGCCCGGGCCGGGTGCACGATTCGCCGCCTGGAGCGCCGTCGTCACCGGTCGGCGCCGCTCCTCGTACCGGGCGAGCGCGTCGATCGGGTCCGCGTGTGCGGCCAATTCGTGCGCGAGCACCGCCGCGTCCAGGATCGCCTGCGCCGCGCCGTGGGCGCCCCTGGGGAAGGTCGCGTGCGCGGCGTCGCCGAGCAGGGTCACCCGCCCGTCCGACCAACTCGGCAGCGGCTCGCGGTCGATCAGCGGGTACTCGTACGCCACGTCCGCGTCGGCGATCACCGCCGGCACGTCCAGCCAGTCGAACTCCCAGTCGGCGAAATAGCCCACCACCGTGTCCGGTTCGGCCGGCCGCCGCCAGTCGCCGCGCTCGGGCGGCGGACCGACCGACGGGCGCTCGGCGACCCAGTTCAGCAGCGCGGGCCGCTCCCCCTCGGCCGCCCGCAGCGGGTGCGCGACGAAGGTCTGCACGCCGTCCCCGGCGACGATCGTGGTGTGGCCGGTGAGCAGGTCCGGCGCGGGCGAGATCCCGCGCCACTGCACCCGGCCGTGCCAGGACGGCGGCCCCTCGCCGGGATACATCAGCGCCCGCCCGGCCGAGTCGATCCCGTCGGCCGCGATCAGCACGTCGGCCTCGTCGGTGACGATGTTCCCGTCCCGGTCGGTCAGTTCGACCGTGACCCCGGCCGCGGTCTGCGCGTATCCGCTCAGCCGCAGGCCGGTGCGCAGCGACTCGGCGCCCAGCCAGGCCAGTTGGGCGCGCACCAGGAGCATCTGCAACTCGCCGCGATGGACCGACAGGTGTGGCCAGGCGTGCCCGGCGGCCAGGCCGCGCGGCTCGGTGTGGATCCGGCCGCCGAGACGGTCGTGGTGGACCAGTTCGGTGGTGGCCACCGAGATCTCGGCGAGGTCGTCGTACAGGCCCAGCGCGGCCAGTTCGCGAACGGCGGGTGGTGGCAGGTCGATCCCGACGCCGTGCGGGCGGATCTCCTCGACCGCCTCGTACACGGTCACGTCGGCGATACCCGCCGCGTGCAGACTCAGGGCGGTGGCCAGCCCACCGATGCCGGCTCCGGCGACGACAACGCGCACGAGTGCCCCTGTACAGGTGGAAGGGATGTTGTCGCACGCAGGGTACGCGTCGACCGCACTCGCCCGTTCGGGGGGTGTCGCCGAACCGTGTCGCGCGTCGTGCGCGCGGGCCCGGACGGCGGAGCATAACGGGACGCACGGGCCGCAAGGCGGCGAGAATCGGTACATGGCCATCGCTTCGAGCAACCGCGCGAACCCCTCCGGATCCCCCGAACCCCGTCCCGACCTGCCCGAACTCCCTTATGCGGCATGGGAGGACACCCTGGACACACTGCACCTGTTCGCGCAGATCGTGGGCAAGGTGAAGTTGGCCGCGAGCCATCCGCAGAATCACTGGTGGAACATCACCTTCACGGTCGACGCCCGCGGCCTGACCACCCGCCGGTTGAACGTGGTCGGGATCGCGTTCGACATCGCGTTCGACTTCATCGACCACCGCGTGGTCTTTCGTACCGATCGCGGCGAGGTGCGCGAGATCGCGCTCGTGGACGGGCTGAGCGTGGCCGCGTTCGACCTCGCCGTCCACGGCGTGCTCGCCGACCTCGGGATCGACGTACCGCTGCTGGAGAAACCCTTCGGGGTGCCGCACCTGACCACGCCGTTTCGCGAGGACACCGGGCACTGCACCTATCAGGCCGAGTACGCGCAGCGGTTCTGGCGCGTCCTGACCTGGTCGGCGGACGTGTTCGAGGAGTTCATGGGTTGGTTCGACGGCAAGAGCTCGCCGGTCCAGCTGTTCTGGCACTCCTTCGACCTTGCGCTCACCCGCTTCTCCGGCAAGCGGGTCGATCCGCCGATGAGCGGGGTCGACCCGGTCACCGCCGAGGCGTACTCGCACGAGGTGATCTCGTTCGGCTTCTGGGCGGGCGACCCGACCGTCACCTATCCCGCCTACTACTCGTATGCCGCGCCCAAACCGGACGGTGTCGAACGGCAACCACTGTCCCCGCGCGAGGCGGTCTGGCTGCCGGACGGTTCGCGCTCCACGTTGGAATACGACGTGGTCCGCCTGGCCGAGGACCCGCGCCGCACCCTGCTCGGCTACCTCCAGTCCAACTTCGCCGCGAGCGCGACCCTGGCCGGCTGGCCGACCGACGAACTGCGCTCCAACTGGTGCCCCACCAGCGAGCACCTGCGGGCGCTGGCGCGGGCCGGGCTGTGAGCGGCGGGCCGGCTCAGAAGCGGCCCCCGGCCCGCCTGCGCAGATCGCGCCGCCGCGCCTCGCGGACCAGGGCGAAGCCGAGGACCACGGCCACCACCACGACCGAGGACAACAGCTGTGGCCGGGCGTCGGCGTCGAACAACATCAGGATCGACACCGCCGCGAGCGCGAGCATCACGAACCAGGTCAGATACGGAAAGCCCCACATCCGGACGATCAGCCGCTCCGGATCCTCACGCTCCATCCGCCGGCGCAACACCAGCTGCGCGGCGGCGATGGCGAACCAGACGAAGAGCAACATCGCGCCGACCGAGTTCAGCAGGTGCTTGAACACCTGCTCGGGCCACCACACGTTGAGCAGCGCGGCGAGGAAGCCGAACGCCGAGGAGGCCAGCACCGCCGTCCGCGGCACCCCGTTGCCGGCGAGCCGGGACAACCCGCGCGGACCCTCGCCGCGCCGGGACAGCGAGAAGGCCATTCGGGACGCGCCGTACAACATCGAGTTCAGCGCGGACAGCAGTGCGGTGAACACCACGACGTCCATCACGTGGGCCGCGCCCGGGATGCCGATGTCCTCCAGGACGGACACGTACGGGCTGCCCAGCCGGTCCGAGTCCCACGGGAGCAGCGTGGCGATGACCGCCACCGAGCCGATGTAGAACAGCAGGATGCGCCAGACCGCCGTGCGCACCGCGCGGGCCACGTTGCGGGTGGGGTCGTCCGACTCGGCGGCGGCGATGGTGACGATCTCCAGGCCGCCGAAGGAGAAGGCGACCGCGAGCAGGCCGGCGATCACCCCGTCCCAGCCGTTGGGCAGGAAGCCGCCGTTGCCGGTGAGGTTGTCGAGCCCCGGGGGATCGGTGTCCGGCAGCCATCCCACGATGGCCAGCACACCCAGCACCAGGAAGCCGACGATGGCCGAGACCTTGACCGTCGCGAACCAGAACTCGGTCTCGCCGAAGGACCGCACCGTGAGCAGGTTCGCGCCGGTGAACACCAGCATGATCACCAGCGAGAAGACCCAGATCGGTACACCCGGCACCCACCCGTGCGCGATCGCCGCCGCTCCCGACGCCTCGACGGCGAGCACGATGGTGACCATCCACCAGTACAGCCAGCCGACGGTGAAACCGGCCCACCGCCCGAACGCGGCTCCGGCGTATTCGGAGAACGAGCCGCTGCGCGGGACGGCCGCGGCCATCTCGCCGAGCATCCGCATCACCAGCAACACCAGCACCGAGGCCAGCGCGTAGGAGATCAGGATGCCGGGGCCGGCGGTGTGGATGCCGGCGCCGGTGCCGACGAACAGGCCCGCGCCGATCGCGCCGCCGAGCGCGAGCATGGTCATGTGGCGGGGCTTGAGGGCGTGGCCGAGGTGATGGGTACCGGCGGGGGCGGGTGGGGCGGCCTGGCCTGCGGTGTTCGTGGTGCCTGTGGTTCCCGAGGTGTCCGGGGTGTCTGGGTTGCTCATGGTTGGCGCTGATCCTGGGGACGGGAACGGGCGTGCGGACGGTCAGTATGGCCTAGCCCACATCGTTCCCGGCAAACCCGGACAACCCCTCGATGTTCGAGCGCCCGTCTCGGCCTCGGCGTTGCCCCCTCACGCCTCCCGGGCGTCGATCGCGGCGAAGTCGGGCTCGCGGCGCTCGGCGAAGGCGGTCAGCGCCTCGATGTTGGCGGGGCTGCCGAGCAGTCGGCCGAAGGCCGCGTCCTCGCGGCGGCGGGCCCGGGCGATCGTGTCCCCGAGGCCGTCCAGGACGGTGCGCTTGGCCTCGATCAGCGACGGGATCGACTTGGCGGCCAGGATCCGGGCGTGCCGCATGGTCACCGCCATCAGCTCGTCGGCCGGACAGACCTTGAATACCAGACCCATCTCCAGGCACTCCGCGGCGCTCAGCCACTCGCTGCTCAGCAGCGCCCACATCGCGTTCTGCCGGCCGATCAGCTGCGGGAAGGTCGCGCTGCTGCCCGCCTCCGGGGCGACCGCGAGTGAGGTGAACGGGCACTTGAGCCGGGCGGTGTCGGCCATGAAGGCGAGATCGGCGAAGCCCAGGACGGTCGCCCCGATGCCGAGCCCGAGTCCGTTGACCGCGACCAGGAACGGCTTGGGGAACGCCTGGATGTGATCGACCATGCCGCCGAAGCCGTGTCGGCCCTTGATCTTGGTGCCGCTGTTGAGCTGCGCCATCTCGATCAGGTCGGTCCCCGCCGAGAAGGCCCGACCCGCGCCGGTGAGCACCACGACGGCCACCGCGGGGTCGGCGGCGGCCTCGATGAGCGCGTCGGCGGTCGCGTCGTACAGCGCCTCGTTGAACGCGTTCAGCGCCTCGGGACGGTCGAGGGTGAGGGTCCGGACGCGGTCGGCGTCCTCGATCCGGATCACGGGTGCTCCTGGTGACGGGGTGGGGTGGATGCGGTCTCGGGTTCGATGGACAGGAAACCTTACTTAGTTGACCGAGTCAAGTGTCTCGGCGATCGGGTGGTCGCGGCACTTCGAATGGGTCGGTTGTCCCGTGCTTCACGTGCGTAACGGCCCGGTGACGTGGGAAAGTCCTCGGACGGTACGTCGGGAATACGGAATGCCGCGCATATCGGGTCTTGATCCATAGCCGCTAAGGAGCCGTCGTGGAGTTCGACGTCGTTGTGGAAATTCCTGCGGGCAGTCGGAACAAGTACGAGATGGATCGCCGCACGGGACGCGTCAGGCTCGACCGCATGTTGTTCACGTCCACCGCCTATCCCGCCGACTACGGCTTCGTACATCGCACCCTGGGCGGCGACGGCGGCCCGCTCGACGTGCTGGTGCTGCTGGATGAACCGACCTTCCCGGGCTGTGTGATTCGTTGTCGCACGGTCGGGATGTTCGTGATGAGCGACGAGAACGGTCCGGACGAGAAGGTGTTGTGTGTACCCGCCCGCGATCCGCGGCGGCACGCGATACAGGACATCGCCGATGTGCCGGCCTTCCAATTGAACGAGATCGCGCACTTCTTCGAGGTGTACAAGGACCTCGAACGCGGCAAATCGGTGGAGGGTTCGCACTGGGAGGGGCGGGACGCCGCGGAGAAGGAGATCGTGGCGGCGTATGAGCGGCGCGAACTGGACGCGGGGGAGTGGCCGTTCGAGGGGCGGTGAGGGCGCGGACGAGCCGGCCCGACCGGGGACGGTCGGGCCGGGTCGGGTCGGCCGCGTGGGGTGCTTCGAGGGGCTACGCCCGGTGTACGACGCGGCCCGCGACCACCGTCGCGGTGACGGGGAGTTCCGGTAGGTCGTCGGGTGGGCAGGTCAGCGGGTCGCCGCCGAATACGGTCAGGTCGGCCCGGCAGCCGACGGCGATCCGGCCGGCCACTCTCTCCTCGCCCGCCGCGTAGGCCGCCTGCGTGGTGTAGCCGGCCAGGGCCTGGCGGGCGGTGAGGCCGGCCGAGGCCCCGTACGCGACGCGGTCGATCTCGCCCGCCGGGCGCCGCAGTTGGGCACCGGCCAGGGTGCGCCGCGGGTCGAACGCGGCGACCGGCCAGTCCGAGCCGAGCGCGACGTGCCCGCCGGCGGCCAGGATGTCCGCGCAGCGCCAGGCCCGGGCGGCCCGCTCCGGGCCCACCCGGCGCGACCAGTTGTCGGAGTGGTCCGGCAACGACCAGTCCATGTGCGTCGGTTGCATCGACGCCACCACGTCAAGCGCGGCGAAGCGCGGTACGTCGGCGTCGCTCAACACCTCGGCGTGCTCGATGCGATGCCGGGTGCCGAACGGCGCGGTGTGCTCGGCGTATACGTCCAGGGCGCGGGCCACCGCCCGGTCGCCGATCGCGTGTGTCCAGGCCGGCAGGCCCGCGTGGGCGGCGATGGCGACCGCCTCGGCGTAGCGGTCGAAGTCCTTCCACTGGGAGCGGTGCGACTGGCCGCAGCAGTCCGGCTCGTGCAGCCACGCGCCGCCGCCGTCGATCGCACCGTCGGCGAAGAACTTGATCGCGGCGAGCCTGACCAGCCCGTCCGGCCTGCCGAGGGACCGCAGTTCGCCGATCCGCCGGGCCAGGTTGTCCACCTCGCCCGGCGGACACCACGGCGCGAGGTGTACCCGCATGCTCAACCGCCGCTCGGCGTCGAGGCCCGCGAGCGTGTCGACCGTGCCCGGTGCGTCGTCCAGGATGTGTACGCCGGTGACCCCGTGTCGGTTCTGCTCGGCGAACAATTCCTCGACCCGGGACAGGATTTCGCCGCGCGGCATCGGCGGCACCGCGCGATGGCCCAGGAAGCACGCGGTCATCTCGTGCAACTCGCCGGTCGGACCGCGCTCGTCGCACACGATTTCGCTCCGGTCCGCGAACTCGCGCGGCCCGGTCAGCCCGGCCAGGCGCAGCGCGGCCGTGCTCAGCAGCGCGGTGTGGCTGTCCGCCATCCAGACGAACGCGGGCCGACCGGCCACGGCGGCGTCGATCAGGTCGCGGTGGATGGCCCGACCGGCGAACGCCGCGTACTCGCCGCCGAAACCGACCACCCAGTCGTGCGGACCGCACGGCGCGGCCTGTTCGGCGAGGCGGCGCTGCACCTCGGCCAGGGTGACGGCGCCGACCAGGTCGGCCCCGCGGGTGCTGCCGGCGCCCATCACGGAGTGCTGGTGACAATCCGTCAGGCCGGGAGTGACGGTGTGTCCGGTCGCCTCGACCACCTCGGTACGCGGGCCGATCAGCGCCCGGGCGTCGGCACCGAGCGCGACGATCACCCCGTTCCGGACGGCGATCGCGTCCGTGACCGGTCGGTCCCGATCCATGGTCAGTACGTGCGCGTCCGGGACGACGAGGTCGGCGGTGGTCATACGGTGCTCTCCACGGGGGTCGAGGGTTGGGGGTCGGTGCCGCCGTCGGCGAAGCTCGCGCTGATCCGCACCCTGTCCTGGGGGCGCTTGATCAGCAGGTACAGCACGCCGGTGCCGAGCACGCCGGCGATGCCGATGACGGCGGCCCACACCTGGTAGGCGGGGGCGTCCGGCGGCGCGAGGATCCTGCGCGGCCAGGCGATGTTGACGAATTCGAAGGCCAGCCAGGCGACGGCGAGCACATTCAGCGGGGTGCCCCACCGGCCGAGCCGGACCAGTCCCGCGGGCGTCCAGGTGCCGCGCAGTCGGGCGATCAGCGCGGCCACCGCGATCAGCAGGAACTGGAGATAGATGGCGGCGCTGCCGAAGGTGATCAGACTGCCGATCGCGGAGCTGTCCAGCGCGAGCAGCAGGGCCGAGCAGCTGATCGCGGAGGTGATCAGCAGCGCGCCCACCGGGGCCTGGCGCCGGTTGATCTTTCGCAGTGCGCGGGAGGCGGGCAGTACGTCGTCGCGGGAGACCGAGTACACCGCGCGGGCGGCGGACGCCTGGGAGGCGAGCGCGCACGCGATGAAGGCGATGATCACCACCACGACGAAGGGTTTGGCCGACCACGAGCCGAACGAGTTCACCACCGCGGTGGTGACCGGGTCCAAGTCCTCGCCGTGCACCACCTTGGCCGGGTCGGGATGGGCCAACTGCACGGCGACGGCGTTGAGTACGACCAGGCCGCCGACGCTGGTCAGCGTCCACCAGATCGCGCGGGGCACCTGCCGGGCGGCGTCCCTGGTCTCCTCGGAGGAGGCCACGCACGCGTCGAAGCCGATGAACGCCCAGCCGCCGACCGCGAGCACGGTGAGCAGGGCCGAGGGGGTCGAGCCCCCGGACAGTGCCTGCGCGCCCATCGTCTCGGTGAGGATGCCGAACCCGTTCTCCCGGAAGAGCAGCAGTAGCGCCAGACCCACGCCGAGTGAGGCCACCGCCTCGGCCGCGATGCCGGCGGCGAGGACGAGGCGCAGTACGTCGATGCCGAGCACGTTGACGGCGGTACAGCAGAGCAGGAAGATCGCGGCCACCGCGACGATTCGGCCGGGCGTGGGCTCGGCATCGAACAGGGCGAAGAACCAGGGTGCGCCGAGATAGACGATCGTGGTGTTGGCGAACACCACCGCGCACAGCGCCACCCATCCGGCGAGCCACGCGTAGGTGGGTCCGAGCAGGCGACGGGCCCACTGATAGGCGCCGCCGGCGATCGGATACTGCGAGGCCAGCTCGGAGTACACGCACATCAGCAGCGCCTGGCCGAGCAGCGCCACCAGGAGCACCCACACCCAGGCGGGGCCGGCGACGGTGGCGCCGACCTGGACGACGGCGTACAGGCCCACCACGGGGGAGACCGTCGCGAAGCCGATGGCGAGGTTGCCCAGCACGCCGAGACCGCGCTTGAGCTCCTGCTCGTAGCCCAGCTCGCCGAGCCGTGCGGCGTCGCGGTCGGGCGCCTTGCCGGTGGGGGTCGGTGGGCGAGAAGTGCCGTGGTTCATCGGGACCTCGCAACGGGAGCGAATAAAACTTACTTAGTTAGTTTGAGGACCATAGCTTCCGGCCGGGTGCAGGGGAAGAGGTCGATTCCGGCTAGGTTGGCGACGCGGAGTGACCGACGACGGCGCTCGCGAACGGCACGAGGTGAGCGCACGATGGGTCGACCCAACCGCCCCAAACTCGATCGGGAACTGATCGCCCGTGCGGCGGTGGATCTCGTCGACGAACACGGCATGGGCGCGCTCACCATGCGGGCGCTGGCCGGCCGGTTGGACGTGCGGGGGCCGTCGCTGTACAACCACGTGTCGTCGAAGGAGGAACTGCTCGACGCGATCACCGTGGTGATCACGAGGGAGATAGACCGCGCCCCGCTGGACGACCCGGACTGGCGGGTCGGCATCACCGCCTTCGCTCGCGGCTACCGCGCCGCGTACCTGCGCCACCCCGACGCGCTCCCGGTGATCGCCCGCCGACCGGTGTCCACGGAGCAGGCCCTGTCGGCCTACGACGCCGTCGCCCGCACGCTGATCCGGATCGGCCTCCCCGCGGCGGAGGCGGCCGAATTCTCGGCGGCGCTCGACTACCTCGTGGTCGGGTCGGTGATCGAGACGTACGAGGAGGGCTTCACCCGGCCGGCCGAGGAGTACGGGGCCGAGTACCCGTCACTGGCCCGTTCCCTGGCCGCCGGCGACCGCGACACCCTCAACACCCGCGGCTTCGACACGGGCCTGCGACTCCTCTTGGACGGCCTGGCCGCCCGCCTGGGGAACTGACCCCGCGGGCCGCCGGTCGTTGCGGCCGGGGTGGGGGGCCGTGGTGTCGGGGCGGGAGCCGTGGCGTCGGCGTCGGGCGCGGGGCGTTGACACCGTTGTATTGAATGCCGTTCAATCTGGATTGAACGGCATTCAATACGGAGGTTCGTATGCGGCTGACGCCCACCGAGCGGGATCGGTTGCTGATCTTCACAGCCGCCGAGTTGGCCCGGGCGCGGCGTGCCCGGGGGCTGCTTTTGAACGTGCCCGAGGCAGCCGCGTTGATCGCGGACACGGTGTGTGAGGCGGCTCGGGACGGGGCGCGGCTCGCCGACGCCATCGAGGCCGGGCGGTCGGTGCTCGGTGTCGCCGACGTGTTGCCCGGGGTGGTGGACGTGTTGGCCGACGTCAAGGTCGAGGCGGTGTTCGACGACGCGACGCGACTGGCCGTGGTGACCGACCCGTTTCGCTCCGGCGAGGGTCGGCCGGTCGGTGCGGGTGAGGTGCACTGTCACGGGCACGGTTCGCGCTCGGGGGCGGTCGCGGCGCCGGTGTCCGGGCCCGGCTCGTTGGGGGACGACGCGCCGGGGGCGGTGATTCCCGGTGGGCCCGCGGTCGACCCGTACGTGGACGCCGACTTGGTCTTCGTGCCGGTGACCAATACGTCCGAGGTGCCGATCAGCGTCACCTCGCACTTCCACTTCTTCGAGACCAACCCGCGCCTGCGCTTCGACCGGGCGGTGGGGTACGGCCGTCGGTTGGCCATCCCGGCCGGTTCCACCGTGCGGTTCGATCCGGGCGCGACGGTCGAGGTACGGCTGGTGCCGATCGCCGGCGCGCGGGTCGCGATCGGCTTCGCGGGGCTGGTGGACGGGCCGTTGGACGCGCCGGGTGCGCGTGAGGAGGCGCTGCGTCGGGCGCACGCGTGCGGGTATCTGGGTGCGGAGCCTGTCGGCGGCGCGGCTTCGGGCTCCGGGTTGGATCCGGCGGCGGGTTCCGGGGATGCGGCGGGCTCCGATGTGACGTGGGGTTTCGGCGACGGTGGGGAGCGGGGTGCGCTGTGAGTGGCGGTGGTGATGTGATGGATCCGCGTGACTACGCGTCCACGTACGGGCCGCGGGCCGGGGATCGGATGCGGCTCGGGGATTCCGGGCTGGTGATCGAGATCGAGCACGACTCGGCGCTGCCGGGTGACGAGTTTCTCGCGGGCTTCGGCAAGACCGCCCGGGACGGGCTGCATCTGCGGGCGATTCCGGTGCGCGACACCTGCGACGTGGTGATCTCCAACGTCGTGGTGATCGATGCGATCCAGGGCATTCGCAAGGTTTCGATCGGCATTCGCGAGGGGCGGATCGCCTCGATCGGGCGGGCCGGCAACCCGGACACCCAGGACGGCGTCGAGGTGGTCGTCGGCACCGGCACCACGATCGTCAGCGGCGAGGGGCTGATCGCCACCGCCGGCGCGATCGACACGCACGTGCACCTGCTTTCGCCGCGGATCATGGAGGCGTCGCTGGCCTCCGGGGTGACCACGCTGGTCGGCCAGGAGTTCGGGCCGGTCTGGGGTGTCGGGGTGAACTCGCCGTGGGCGCTGCGGAACGCGTTCGCGGCGTTCGATGCCTGGCCGGTCAACATCGCCTTCCTGGCCCGCGGTTCGTCGTCGGGTCGGGGGCCGCTGGACGAGGCGTTGATCGAGGGCGGGGCGTCCGGCTTCAAGGTGCACGAGGACATGGGCGCGCACGCCCGAGCCCTGGACACCGCGTTGCGGGTGGCCGAAGACCACGACGTACAGGTCGCGTTGCACACCGACGGCCTCAACGAGTGCCTGTCCGTGGACGACACGCTCTCCGTGCTGGACGGGCGCACGATCCACGCGTACCACATCGAGGGTTGCGGCGGCGGCCACGTGCCGAACGTGATGCGGATGGCCGGGGTGGCCAACGTGATCGGCTCTTCGACCAACCCGACGCTGCCCTTCGGGCGGGACGCGCTCGGCGAGCACTTCGGCATGATCGTCTCCGCGCACGGGCTCAAGACCGACCTGCCGGGCGACGCCGCGATGGCCCGGGACCGCATTCGGGCCGGGACGATGGGCGCCGAGGACGTACTGCACGACCTCGGGGTCATCCCGATCACCTCGTCGGACGCGCAGGGCATGGGGCGTGCGGGGGAGACCGTGCGGCGGACGTTCGCGATGGCCGGGAAGATGAAGCTGGAGCGCGGCGCCGAGCACGAACGGCACGACAACGCACGGGTCATGCGCTATATCGCCAAGCTCACCATCAACCCGGCGATCGCGCACGGCCTCGCGCACGAGGTCGGCTCGATCGAGGTGGGCAAGATGGCCGACATCGTGTTGTGGCAGCCGCAATGGTTCGGCGCGAAGCCGCAGTTGGTGCTCAAGAGCGGATTCCCGGCGTACGGCGTGGTGGGCGATCCGAACGCCTCCACCGACAACTGCGAACCGCTGGTCCTGGGCCCGCAGTTCGGCGCGCACGGGGCGGCGCCGGCCGAGTTGTCGGTGGCGTTCACCTCGCAGGCCGCGGCGGCCACGGGCGGCGACCTGATGCCGACCCGGCGGCGCCGGGTGGGCGTACGGGGCACTCGGGGAATCGGCCCCGCGGCGATGATCCACAACAACCGCCTGGCGGAGGTCCGGGTCGCCGCGGACACCGGTCTGGTGACGATGGACGGCGAGCCCGTGATGTCGGAGGCCGCCGAATCGGTGTCGTTGAACCGGCTGTATTTCCTGTAGCGGTCGTAGGTCCCGTGGTTCCCGACGAAGGACGAAAGAAGCAATGACATGACGAACACCCCCGTCGCCGACGGCTTTTCGATGCCGGCGGAGTGGGTGCCGCACGAGCGCACCTGGATGGCCTGGCCCAGCCGCAACGAGACCTTCGCCGAGGAGGACCTGCACACCGCGCGCGCCGCGTGGGGCCGGGTGGCCGCGACGATCGCCCGCTACGAGCCGGTCACGCTGATCACCGACCTCGGTGAGTCGGACACCGTGGCGCGCTATGTCGACCGGCCGCTGACCGTGCTGGAGAAGCCGCTCGACGACGCGTGGATGCGCGACATCGGGCCGACCTTCCTGACCGACGGGCGAGGTGGCATTGCCGCCGCCGACTGGGTGTTCAACGGGTGGGGCGCCCAGGAGTGGGCCTCGTGGGAGCACGACCGGCACATCGCGGAGCATGTGATCGAGGCGGCCGGCGTACGTCGTTACGCGTCGCGGATGGTCAACGAGGGTGGCGGCATCCACGTCGACGGCGAGGGAACGGTGCTGATCACCGAGACCGTGCAACTCGACGAGGGCCGCAACCCCGGGTGGACCAGGGAGCAGGTCGAGGCCGAGCTGAAGGCGTTCCTCGGGGTGCGGAAGGTGATTTGGCTGCCGCGCGGACTCACCCGCGACTACGGCCTGTACGGCACCCGGGGCCACATCGACATCGTCGCGTCGTTCGCCCGACCGGGCTTGGTCCTCGTGCACGTGCAGCCCGATCCGGCGCACCCGGACCACGAGGTGGGCAAGGAGAACGCGGCTCTGCTGCGCGCGGCCACCGATGCGAAGGGGCGTTCGCTCGAGGTGGTCGAGATCCCGGCGCCGACGGTGCTCGAAGCCCACGACGACTGGGTCGACTTCAGCTACATCAACCACTATGTGGCCAACGGCGCGGTGATCCTGTGCGCGTTCGACGACCCGCGGGACGAGGAGAACGCCGCGACCTTCGGCAAGCTGTTCCCGGGCCGCGCCATCGAACTCGTGGACGCCCGCGACATCTTCGCCAACGGCGGCGGCATCCACTGCATCACGCAGCAGCAGCCGAGGGCCTGACGGGCACTGCGGCGAGCGTCCGGTCGGCGCGTGGCCGGCCGGCGGTCAGTGCCGTGGCCGCGCTGGTGTGTTGCCGGGGGCGGCTGCGGGTTCGTCCGAAGTGGTGGGCGGTTCGGTCGGCTTCGGGGGCGGGGTGGTGGTGGAGTGGCCGCGCTCGCCGGCGCCGAATGCGGCGAGGGCGAGCAGGAGTATGGCCAGGGCGACGGTGGTGACGGTCGGTATGTACCAGCCGGCGTCGGTCGCGGGTTCGGTGAGCGCGGCCAGCGTTGCTATCCCGCCCGCGTAGAGGAGGGCGCCCGCGAAGGCGGGTATGCCGCGCCGACCGGCGCCGGCGGCGACCGCGCCCGCGATCAGCGCGAGCACCAGCAGCAGGCCGGACAGGCCGATCAGGGACGGCCCGAAGTCGTCCCCGGTGCAGCCGCGTTGTCCGAAGTCGTCGCACGAGCCCAGGGCGGCGGCGCGGATCGCGTACGTCCCGATCAGCCAGCCAGCCGAGGTCGCTCCGGCGAACGGGAGGAGCCACCCGCGAAGGGTGGCCGGGACGGGGTGGGACGCCGGTGCGTCGGTGCTCATGGTCGGAGGCTAGGCGGCGTGCGGGACGCGCGGATGAACGGCCAGGAAGCGTGGAGTGAAGGCTGCGTGGCCCGGCGGGCGGGCGGACCGGGTGGGGCAGGGAAGGGACCGGGACAGGGCAGGGACGGGGCGGGATCGGACCGGAATGGAGCGGTTCGGGGCGCCGGGCCCGCCGTGGTGGGTCGACCCCGGCCCCTCGGCCCTCGGCCTCCCGCCCCCGCCGGGCGGTCGGGTCAGGTCTTGAGCGTCGCGCCGTGTGCGGCTGCGAAGGCGGCGATTCGGGTGGCGAAATCCGTGTCGGCGGCCGTGATTCGGTCGCCGGCGTCGTGGGTGGTCAGGGCGAAGGTCAGGGTGCCGTAGAGGATGGTGATCCGGGCGTGGTGGTTCGCCTGGTCCTCGGCGGCGGCGACGGTCGCGTAGAAGGCGGGTACATCGGCGCGGGCGCAGGCGTACGTCGCGGTCAGTTCGTCGTCGGCGACCTGCCAGCCCGGGAGGTCGGCGAGGGCCTTGGTCAGTTCGGCGTCGGTGAGCGGCTGGGGTGCCACGGTGGGTCCTCTCGTCGGACGTGGGCGCGGACGCCGGGATCGCGGACCGGGAACCGGCTCCGGTCGCGTCACCGGCTCCCGCCAGTATGGCGGCGTCGGTTCGCCGGGCGCGGTATTGAACGACGTTCTAACATGGCGGCAGGCGAGGTCCGCCGTCGAACGAACCAGGGGTGCTGAGCATGGCGGGGACACGGCGCAAACGGCTGGAGCAGCCCAGGGAGGTGGTGCTCCAGGCCGCGATGGGCGCGATCGCCGAGCACGGGCTGGCGCAGCTGACCATGGCGGGCCTGGGCAAACGGATCGGGATCAGCGGCGGCCATGTCGCCTACTACTTCGGGTCCAAGGAACAACTCCTGGTCGAGACGCTGCGCTGGAGCGAACAGGGATTCGCCGAGCGGCGACGGGCCCTGCTGGGTGCGACCGAGGTGCCGCGCGCCGAGCGGCTGGCCGGCTACATCGACCTGTACCTGCCCGACGAGCGCGCCGACCCGCGCTGGACGTTGTGGCTGGAGGTGTGGACGCGCTCCCTGGCCGACCCGGACGTGCTGGCCGCGAGCGTGGAGATCGAGGGCCCGTGGATCGCCGATCTGCGGGCGATGATCGCGCCGCACCCGGATCCCGACGGGTACGTGTTGCGCCTGCACGCGCTGCTCGACGGGCTGGCCACGCGAATCGTGATCGGCGCGCCCGGGCCGTCCCGGGCCGAGATGGTTCGGCAGGCGACCGGGTTCGCGGTACGCGAGGCGGGCGTCGAGCCGGGGGCCGAGCCGGGCGACGATCCGGGGGCGGATGCCCGGACGAACCACACGGACAGGTGATCGGCGGCCGAATTCCTCCCGTTCGGCGCGGACCGGTCGCATCGTGGACGGATGAAGTGGTGGCAGAACCCGAAGCTGCTCGCGGTGCTCGGCACGGTGCTGGCCGTGCTGGTGGCCGTGGGTCCGGCTCATCGCGACGGGCCGGCCGCGACCGGTCCGGCGTCGGGCGAGGGGGCCCCGGTCGGCGCGGTGGCGGAGGCGTCTCCTTCGGCGTCCCCTTTGACGCCCCCTTCGGCGCCCCCTCGGGCGTCCCCGAGTACCCCGGCGGTTTCGAGCCGAGCGGCGTCCGCGAGTCCTCGGGCGACGAAGCTGTCGTCCGTGCCGAGGAATGTGCTGCCCGATCTGGTCGGCGCGGACCTGCAGGAGGCGTGGGACGGTGCGCGCAGGGCCGGCTACCGGTTCGTCACCTCGCACGACGCGAGCGGGCGGGGGCGGCGGCAGTTCATTTTCAGCAGTTGGAAGGTGTGCGACCAAAGTCCCGATCCGGGGCCGCTGGACAAGGGACTCCGGGTCGAGTTGGGCGTGGTCCGGCACGACGAGAAGTGCCCCACCGGCGCGGCGCCGACCGCCGAGCCCAAGGTGGTCGACGGCCGGATGCCGAACCTGGTCGGGCGCAGCGTCATCGTCGTCCGGCGCGGCCTGCGCGGTGACGCCCACGTCGACGTGGACGACCTCGGCGGCGGGCGACCGGTGCTGATCGAGACGCACTGGGTCGTCTGTACCCAGCGACCGGCCGAAGGGCAGCCGGTGCCGGACACGGTGGGGGTGGGCGTGGTGAAGTACGGGGAACGCTGCCCGAGTTGAGGCCCGGACGGGCCGCCGTCGGTCACAGCTCCAGCGCCTCGCGGGCCGGGTCCACCAGCTTGCGTACGGTGCGGCCGTCGGCGAATCGGCCCAGCGCGGTCATCGTCCAGATCGGCCCCTCGCGGACCAGCTTGCACATCAGCACACCCGTGCGCGGTTCGGAGCCGGACAACTCGAAGCGCACCAGTTCGGTGTCGGTGGTGTCGTCGACCAGGCGGCAGAAGGCGCGCGAGACCTCGGTGAACTTCTGGCCCAGGAACGAGTTCACGGTGAAGACGAGGCCGGTGACGTGCGGGGGGAGTGCGTCGAGGCGGACCACGATCGACTCGTCGTCGCCCTCGCCCTCGCCGGTCAGGTTGTCGCCGGTGTGCTTGATCGCGCCGCCCAGGCCGGACAGTTTCATGAACCAGACCGCGACCACCTTCCGGCCGTGCGCGTCGAAGGCGATGCAGGAGGCGTCCAGGTCGATGCTGCCGCCGGACTTGGCCGGGTCCCAGCCCAGTCCCATGCGCACCCGGGTCAGCGGCGGTGCGCCGGTCTTGACCAACGACACCGACTGGTCCTTGCGCAGGCTGACGCGGCCCTTGTCGAGGTTGATCGGGGTGTCGGTGCGGGTGCGGGTGCCGGTGCCGGTGGGCAGGGGGGCGGTACGGGCCTCGACGGGGGCCGGCGGCGGGGGCGGCGGGGGCGGCGTCGTCACCGGGCGGCGGGGGATCGGCGGCGGGATCGGCGCGGGCCTGGGCGGCTCGTGAGGAAGCAGCGGGGCGACCGGCGCGGTCGGGGCGTCGTCGTACGCCGGGGGCTCGGGGCGGGTGGGCGGCGCCGGCTGCGGGCGGGTGGGCGGCGGCGGGGCCGGGTCGTCGTCGACGGAGACGCCGAAGTCGGTGGCGATGCCCGCAAGTCCATTGGCGTATCCCTGGCCGACCGCGCGCACCTTCCACACGCCGCCGCGCCGGTACAGCTCGAGCAGCACCAGCGCGGTCTCGCGGCCCAGGCCGCTCGGGGTGAACGTGACCAGCGCCTCGCCGGACGGGTCGCGCACGGTCGCGGTGGGCGGGGTGGTGCCGCCGAAGGTGACCGGTGCGCCCGGGCCGCCGTCCAGGCTCAGCGTCACCATGATCGTCTGTACGTCGGCCTGCACCGCGGCGGTGTCCACGTGCACCGCGGCCGGTCGACCGGGGCCGGCCGCCAGATACCGGACACCGGGTCCGTTCGGCTGGTTGTAGAAGACGAAGTCGGCGTCGGAGCGCACCTTTCCGGTCCCGGCGAGCAGCAGCGCCGATACGTCCACCGGCGCCGCGAAGGCGACCTCCACCACCACGGCGGCCACCGCCAGCGGGCAGTTGCCGCCCTTCGAGAGCGTCACCGACATGCGCACCCCTCCGCTTCACGGACCCCACCGGACCGGCCGGTACGACATTACCGACGCGGGCCCTCCACCGCAGCGAACCAGCCACGGCCCCCAACGCCAACCGCAACCCCGGGCGTTCGATCCCCAACCACCCCCGACACCTACCGCCCGCCCACCCTCCGGCGCCCACCACCCCGAACCACCTGCGGCGCTCACCACCCACACCCACCGGTCCCCACAACCCGTTCACCGGCCGCCCGCTCACCCGCAGCCCCTCAACCACCGGCGCCACCGTCCGCTCACCCCCGCCCACCTCACGCCCCGGGCTCCCCCACCAGCCGCCGCCCAAGCACGTCGACACCGGATCGGGCGCGGATTCACCCGGCTACGTCGCCGCCGACCCCTCCCCCGGAGCCGCCCGCAACATCGCGTCCGCCAAGGCCGCCAGTGTCGCCTTGATCCGCGCGGGTTCGATGTGCTGGTCGCGCTGGCGGCGGTACAGCTCCGGGGCCAGTGGGGCGAGAAGCACGTCGGCGAGGGTTGTCGGGTCTGCGGTGCCCGCGGCCAGGATCCGTACGTGCGTGTGCCAGAACGCGTATGCGCCGGTCCGGTAGCGGGCGCTGCCGGTTTCGGCGCCCAGGAGCAGGTGTACGTGCCGCTCCAGGAGGTCGACCATCGCCGCGTAGAAGGCCGCCAGGCGGGCCGCCGGGTCCGGCTCGTCCGGGCCCAACGGCGGTGCGCCGCGCAGGATTTCGTGTTGCAGCGCACGCTCGTGTTCGTCGAGGAGGGCGCGGGCGATGGAGGCCCGGTCCGGATAGCGGCGGTAGAGCGTGCCGCGGCCGATGCCGGCCGCCCTTGCGATGTCCTCCATCGTGACCTCGGCCGGATCGCCGGTCGCGAACAACTCCTCGGCCGCGGCCAGCACACGGGCCCGGTTGCGGGCGGCGTCCGCACGTTCCCGTGGCGGCGCCGCACCGTCCGCGGCGACCGGGAGACCGGTGAGCAAGTCGGTGCGTTTCGTCATGATCCCCACCCTAACCAGCAAGTGGACGCCGCGTCCATTTATTCGAGGCGGTGCGAGGGGCGGTGCGATCGGTTAAGTGGACGGCATGTCCGCTTGCCTGTTACGGTCTCCCCAATGAAGCGGACAGTCCGTCCACTTAGACCTCGGGAGTAACCATGCCTCGCCTGCTCCACCTCGACTCCAGCGCCCGCGCCGACTCGTTCTCGCGGACCCTGGGCGCCGCCTTCGCCGACGCCTGGCGCGGCGCGCGGTCGGACGCCGAGTACACCTACCGGGATCTCACCGCGCGGCCGGTCCCGCCGATCGACCAGGCATGGACCGAGATCTGCGACACGATGTTGCGCGAGGGAATCACCGCGATCGCCGACTACCCGCAGGCCGTGCGTACGCCCGAGCAGCGCAAGGCATGGGCCACGGTCGAGCCGCTGTTGGCCGAACTGGTCGCCGCGGATGTCGTGTTGATCGGCGCGCCGATGTACAACTTCGGCGTTTCCGCGCAGCTCAAGGCGTGGATCGACCAGGTCACCTTCCCGAAGATGTCGCTCGCGCCGCGTCGTTTCGTGGTCGCCTCCGCCCGCGGTGGGTCCTACCTGCCGGGGACCCCCCGGGCGCCGTTCGACCACCAGACGCGTTATCTCCTGGACTTCTTCACCGGGCACTACGCCGTCACGGACGCGATCGTGCTCGGTACCGAACTGACCAACTCGCTCGTCGACCCGGCGCTGGCCGAGCGGCTCGAGCAGCACCGTTCCTCGCACGCGGAGGCGCTGGAGCGCGCCGCGGAGCTGGGACGCTCACTCGTGGAGGGGTACTGATGGCCTGGTTGATCCTGCTCGCGGCGGGCCTCGTCGAGGTCGTGTGGTCGCAGAGCATCAAGCCGACCGAGGGGTTCACCAAACCGCTGCCGACGGTGATCTGCTTCCTGCTCGGCGCGACGGCGGTGTATCTGCTGTCGGTGGCCATGCGGGACCTGCCGGTGGGCACCGCGTACGCCGCGTTCACCGGGATCGGCACCGTCGGCGCGATCACCCTCGGCATCACGATCCAGCACGACGCGCTGAGCGCGGGACGGATTGCGGCGCTGGTGCTGATCGTGGGCGGGTTGGTGCTGGCCCGGCTGACGTCGACGGCGTGAGGGCGGGCGACTGTTCGACGGCGGACGTCCCGTTGACGACAGACCGTTCGACAACAAAGGAAATTCTGGATGCAACTTTAGTGACAGCGGTGGCCACGTTCGCGGCTATCGGGCGCAACCGCCCGGGGCGAAAGCTGGGGAGGTAGTCAGGACCCCCACCGCAAGGAGCACCCCGCATGTCTCCCGGAAACCGCCGGCGCCCCCCGACCCCGACCTCCCCGTCGGGTGGGCCCGCCGAACCCGACGCGTACCGGCGCATCGATCACGAGGATCGGGCCAAGGGCAATGCGGCCGGTTGCCGGGCGCTGAGCAAGTGGTACGGCGAGGGCGAGACCCGCGTGGTCGCGCTCGACGAGGTCGACGTGGCGATCGGCCGCGGCCGGTTCACCGCGATCATGGGCCCGTCCGGGTCGGGCAAGTCCACCCTCATGCACTGCCTGGCCGGCCTCGACTCGGTGACCTCCGGCCACAGCTGGATCGGGGACACCGAGATCACCGGGCTCAAGGACCGGGACCTGACCCGGCTGCGGCGGGACCAGATCGGCTTCATCTTCCAGGCGTTCAACCTGCTGCCCACGCTCACCGCGCTGGAGAACATCACGCTCCCGATGGACATCGCGGGGGTCAAGCCCGACCCGGCCTGGCTCGACACCGTCATCGAGACCGTCGGCCTGCGCGACCGGCTCAAGCACCGACCGAGCGAGTTGTCCGGCGGCCAGCAGCAACGTGTCGCGTGCGCCCGCGCGCTGGCGAGCAAACCGCAGATCATCTTCGGCGACGAGCCGACCGGCAACCTCGACTCGCGCTCCGGCGCCGAGGTGTTGGGCTTCCTCCGCAGCAGTGTCTACGACCTGGGCCAGACCATCGTGATGGTCACCCACGACCCGAACGCGGCCTCCTACGCGGACCGGGTGTTGTTCCTGGCCGACGGTCGGGTCGTGGACGAGATGTTGTCGCCGACCTCCGACACGGTGCTCGCGCGCATGCAGCGCTTCGCCCGCTCCGCGAACTGAGGCGTCGACATGCTCAAGGCGACGCTCCGCAGCTTCCTGGCCCACAAGGCGCGCATGGTCCTGTCCGCGCTGGCGATCCTGCTCTCGGTCGCGTTCGTGGCCGGCACGCTGATGTTCACGGACACGATCAGCAAGACGTTTCACGACCTCTCGCGCACCGCCGCGGCCGATGTCACGGTCAAGCCGAAGAAGGAGTTCCGGGAGGACCGGCTCGGCAAGAGCGGCCAGCAGCCGACCGTGCCCGACTCGATCGTGGCCGCCGCCCGTTCGGTGCCGGGCGTGGCCGACGCGCATCCCGACATCACGGTCACCAACGTGATCGTGGTCGACGGGAAGGGCAAGAAGGTCGGGCTGACCTCGGATCCCCAGGTGCAGGCCGCCGACTGGTTCCCCACCAAGCAGTCCCCCGTCGTGCTCAAGCGCGGGAAGGCGCCGCAGGGTCCCGGCGAGGTGATCCTGGACAGCGACTCGGCCGACCACAACAAGGTGCGGTTGGGCGACAAGGTGCACGTGGTCGCCGCGCCCGGCGCGTTCGACGCGACCGTGGTCGGCCTGGCCGACTTCAAGACCATCAACCCGGGCACGACCATGCTGTTCCTGGATGGCGCCGCCGCCCGTGATCGGCTGCTCGGCAAGCCGGGCATGGTGACGTCGGTGTCGCTGACCGCCGAGTCCGGCGTGGACCAGAAGGAGCTGAAGGCGCGGGTCGTCGCCAAGCTGGGCGGGGACGTCGACGTCAGGACCCGCGCGGAGGAGGCCGACGCCTCCTCGGCCGACCTGGGCCAAGCGCTCGACGTGGTCAAGTACGCGCTGCTCGGCTTCGCCGGTGTCTCGCTCCTGGTCGGCACGTTCCTGATCTTCAACACTTTCTCGATGCTGGTCGCCCAGCGCACGCGCGAGTTGGGCCTGATGCGCGCGATCGGCGCCAGTCGGGCCGACGTGAACCGCTCCGTGCTGGTGGAGGCGACGCTGCTCGCGGTGGTCGGCTCCACGCTGGGCCTGCTCGGCGGACTCGGCTTGGCCCAGGGCCTGTTGATGCTGATGAAGTCGCTCGGGGTCGACCTCAAGGGCGCCCCGCTGGTGATCAAATCCGCGACGCCGATCATCGCCTACACGGTGGGGGTCGTGGTGACCCTGGTCGCCGCCTACCTGCCCGCGCGCCGGGCGGCCCGGGTCAGCCCGATGGCGGCGCTGCGCGAGGCCGGCGCGCCGCCCGCGAAGTCGCTGCGCGGGCGCGCCGTCGGCGGCACCGCGGTCACCGCGCTCGGCGCGATCGGCCTGGCGGTCGGCGCCTCCGCGACCAAGCTGGACGCGGCGCACGGGCTCGCCCTGGCCGTTGGCCTGGTCGGCACCCTGGTCGGCTTCATCGTGCTCGGGCCGGTGCTGGCCCGCGCGGTGATCCCGTGGCTGGCCGGGGCGTTCCCGCGCCTGTTCGGCACGGTCGGCCGGCTCAGCCGGGAAAACGCGCTGCGCAATCCGCGCCGCACCGGCGCCACCGCCGCCGCGCTGATGATCGGCGTGGCGCTGGTCGCCTCGCTGTCCGTGGTGGCCACGTCGATGAAGGACTCGGTCGGCAAGCAGATCGACCAGCGCCTGGGCGCCGACTACACCCTGGAAAGCGACGGCGGGCTCAACTTCACGCACGACGTGGCGGAGACGGTGCGCAAGGTGTCCGGCGTGAGCAATGTGGTGCGCCAGCGCGAGACCGAAGCGAAGGTGCTGTTCAACGGATCGTCCGAGACCATCACGGTGACCGGAGCCGATCCGGGCATCGACGCGATGCTGAAGCAGAAGTACACCGCCGGCACCGCGCCCGACGGGCTCGCCCCGGGTCGGATCGCGCTGCCCAAGTCCTATGTGAAGAAGCACGACCTGGGCGTCGGCGGCACGGTGACGCTGCGCACACCCAACGGCCGGACCGCCGAGTTGCGCGTCGGCGCGGTGATCAACGACGAGGGCATCGGCCTCGCGAGCGCCGGCTCCGGCGTGGTCGGCCTGGACACGCTGGCCAAGCTCGTCCCGGACCTGCTCGACTCGGTGATCATGGCCAACGTCGCCGACGGGGCGAAGAGTTCGACCGTGCGGGCCGCGCTGGAGACCGCGCTCAAGCCCTACCCACAGGTGAAACTGCGCGATCAGGCCGACTACAAGCAGACCGTGCAGGATCAGACCAACATCGTTCTGCGGCTCGTCTACGGCCTGCTCGGGTTGGCGATCATCATCGCGATCCTGGGGGTGGTGAACACCCTGGCGCTGTCCGTGATCGAGCGCACGCGCGAGATCGGACTGCTGCGGGCGATCGGCATGTCGCGGATCCAGCTGAGGCGGATGATCCGCCTGGAGTCGGCGGTGATCGCGGTGTTCGGCGCGGTCCTGGGGCTGGCGCTCGGGGTGGGCTGGGGTGTCGCGGCGCAGCGCATGCTCGCCGCGCAGGGCCTCGACGTGCTGACCATCCCGTGGGGGACGATCGCCGCGGTGGTCGTCGGCGCCGGGGTCGTCGGCCTGCTCGCCGCCCTGCTGCCCGCGCTGCGGGCCTCGCGGATGAACGTGTTGGCCGCGATCTCCACGGAATGACCACCGGCCGATGATCGACGGTCCCATGACCCGCCGCGGGGGGGGGGGCCCCCCCCGCCCCCCCCCCCCGGCCCCCGGCGGGGGGCCCGCGCCCCCCGCCGGGTTACGGGGACAGGGGTGGAAACCCGCCCCGGGGGGGGGGACGCCCA
>NZ_JBSHGZ010000012.1:0-49797 GCF_053618075.1 Embleya sp. NPDC055664 | reverse complement strand
CCCGCGGGTTCTATGTTGTGGCCGCCTCTCCCCCCTCACCCCCCCCGGGCTTTGTAGGGCCGGCCCCTTCCCCGGCGGGGGGGGGGCCCCGCCCCCCCCCCCCCCCCCGCCGGCGCCGTTCGTGCGACCTGCGCCCGAGGCCGGTTACCGTGACCTGGTGAGCATCCGCGCCTGGTGGGCGAGTCGCCGCTCGTTCGGGTTCGATGTGCTGGTCGCGGCGATCGCCGTCGCCTCGGGACTGACGCTGCGCATGGGGCGCGATGCAGGCCTGGTCGGCTGGCCGTACCTGCACCAGGTGAGCGCGGTGCTGAGCGGTGCGCTGCTGCTGTACCGCAGACGTGCGCCGTTCGGCTCGGGCGCCGCGATCTGTGTGGTGGGGCTGGTGTATCCGACCCACGCGCTCTACTTCGCGGCTTATGCCGCGGGGGCCTGTGTCGAGGACCGACGGCGTGCGTGGGGGTTGATCGGAGGTCTCGTGGTGGCGGCCACACAACCGTGGAGCCGGCCGGCGCCGCTGGACGTCGTCGCCGCCGCGAGCCTCGCGCTGGTCCCCGTCCTGCTCGGCCTCTACGTCGCCGCGCGCCGCCGCCTGCGCGCGGATCGGGCCGAACGGGTGGTTCGGGAACGCGAGTTGGGCTTCGAGCGGGTGCGGTTGGAGGAGCGGGCCCGGATCGCGGGCGAGATGCACGACGTGATCACCCACCGGGTCAGCCTGATGGTGCTCCAGGCGGGCGCGCTGCGCACCCGCGCCCGGGACGAGGACGTACGGACATCGGCGGAGGAGTTGCGCCTGGTGGGGTGCAAGGCGCTGGAGGAGTTGCGCGGGCTGGTCGCGGTGACCCGGTCGGAGCGGCAGATGGGCTCGGTGGTGGTCGGCCCGCGTGCGGTGCTCGACGTATCGGACCTGGTGGCCGATTCGCGCTCAGTGGGCATCCCGGTCGACCTGGTCACCCTCGGCGAGCCGCACCCGACCTCGCCCGTGGTCGGCCGGGCCGCCTACCGGGTGGTCCAGGAGGCGCTGACCAACGTGCACAAACACGCGCCGGGGGCGGGGGTGGACATCCGCCTGCACTACGTGGGCGACGAGGTCCGGATCACCGTGCGAAACTCGGCTCCCACCCGGGCGGTCGACGTCGCCCTGGGTACGGGCGGCAGCGGCCTGCTCGGTCTGCGCAAGCGGGTCGAGTTGGTGGCCGGGACGTTGCGCACCCGCCCACTGCCCGACGGCGGCTACGAGTTGCTGGCCATACTGCCCGCCGGCGCCACGACCACGACCACCGGAGAGCCCGCATGATCCGCGTCCTGCTCGTCGACGACGAACGTATGGTGTGCGCCCACCTGCGCACGATTCTCGGCGTGGCCGACGACATCGAGGTGATCGGCGAGGCGTACGACGGCGCCGAGGCGGTCGAGTCGGTCCTGCGCCATCGACCCGACCTGGTCCTGATGGACCTGCACATGCCGGGCGTGGACGGGCTGACCGCCATCGAACAGATCGTCGACCTGCCGGGCGCGCCCAGGGTGATCGTGCTGACCACGTTCGGGCTGGAGCAGTACATCCTGCGTGTCCTGCACGCGGGGGCGGCCGGCTTCCTGCTCAAGGACACCCCGCCGGAGGACCTGATCGGCCTGGTCCGGGTGGCCATGGACGGCCACACCGTGCTGTCCCCGGCGGTGACCCGCGACCTGGTGACCGCCTCCTCCGGCCGCAACGCCGCCCGTGAACGCGCCGCCCTCGCCGTCGCGTCCCTGACCGAACGCGAGGTCGAGGTGCTGACCTGCATCGGAGAGGGCCTGTCCAACGCCCAGACGGCGGAGCGCCTGTTCCTCAGCGAAGCCACGGTCAAAAGCTACGTCTCCCGAATGCTCACCAAACTCGCCTGCGCAAACCGCACCCAGGCAGGCCTGCTGGCATACGACGCGGGCCTGATCCGGCGATAGGGACGGCGTGGGCCGGCTGTGGGATGGGCCGGGGCGGGGGGAGCGGGCGCCGGGTGAGAACGGCGGGTGCGCGGGTGAGGTGGGGCGGGCGGATGGCGGGTGGTCTGCGGGTGAGGGGTGCAGGTCAGACGGACAGGCCCCGGGGCCGGGGTCGCGAGGTGAGCGCGGCGGGAAGGCGGAGTCGCAAGGTGTGTGTCGGGGAGGCGGAGTCGCGGCGCGAGCCGGTCGGGCAACCGGAGCCGCGAAGTGAGCGCGTCGGGGCCGAAGTCGTGTGTGGCGGCGTTGCTTTGTGTTGGGCGCTTCAGGCCGGCTCGCGAGGGACCACTTTTTCCTTCCCCCGCTTTGCGACGCAAGCGGCGCGGAGGTTGTGCGTCCGACCCGGCAGCGAGGCCACCCGATCCCTGACTCGGACCGATGCGGACACGCGGTTGGGCTCCTTACGGGGCGGCGGAGGGGTGCGCCGCGCGATGACGGGGATAACCTCGCCATCCGTGGTGACGACGTAGTCGGCCGCGCGCTCCGCGGGGGCTGCTTTGACATTCGCCGCTTCCTTGCGACGCGGGCGCTCCGGGAACTACGCCGACCCACCTGACAGGGTCGAGCGGCAACGGCCCCGCTCCCGTTCGGGGGCAGGGTGTCGCCTTCCCTGCTACTTCGGCGGCTCGGCCTGGATGGGACGCGCTTCCCGGCAGGAGGACGCCGCTGTCGATGTCGCCGGCGATGTAGGCGGCGAGTTGCCGGTACGGGTAATCCCGACCGTCGTAGTCAAGCGGGCGCGCTTCCATGCCGACGAAGGACCCCGCGCCGGTTCGAGCCTCGCAAGCCCGAGCCGACCCCGGCCCGGTCCATGTGGCGCGACTTCGTACTGCCCACCCCCGCCGACGACGACCCGCCCACGCAGGACTCGGCAACCGTCGTCCGCCCCTACGTGACGACGTCGGAAGAACTCGCCGCATGGCGTCGACAGTGCGCCGAAGCAGAAGCGGCCGAGGAACAGCAGCAAGCGGAACGGCGCGCCGAACTCGCCGAGGCATCGCGCCGACCCGCCCAAGGCGGGACCGTCGCGGCACGCGCGGCGGGGGTGATGGCGTGATGCCGGCGCCGACCTACCGTCTGTGCTGCCGCTGCGACGTACATGAGGGCCTTGTCCCGGTACAGGTGATCGAGTCCGGGCGCGGTGCATCCGGCTGGACCTCTACGCCTGCACCGAGCACACCCTCTCGCTGCGGCCCCCCATCCTGCTCACATCGCGACTCCGCCCCCGCCCACCAGCGACCAGATCGCCACTGAATGCCTCGGCCCGAAGTGCCCACCTCCTCCCCGACAGTGCCGCCTTCGCCCGTGCGGTCACCGACGTCGATGACGGCGTTCCGGGTCGACGACGGGGGGTGAGACGCCGGTCGTCGAGTCGGCGCGACTCGAACGTTGGGCGCTCATACTGGGTGCCACGGCTTGGAGTGCACGGTCGATGTGGGGATCGGGGCGGAGCGCGGTGGATCCGGTGCAGGGGCGGTTGTTGGCGACGGCGATCGGGGGTGCGTTGCGGCGGTTGACCGCGCCGCCGGCGGGGGCGCGACTCGTGGATGCGCCCGTGCGGATGGGCGGGCGGGTTGCGCGGCGGCGGGAGCGGCGCGAGGTGCGTACGGCCGACGTGGATCGGCTGACCCGCACACTGACCCTGCGACTGGCCGATGTCGAGCCGGACTTCGCCCGCCTGGCGCCGGCCGAGGGTGAGCGCATCGTCGCGGCGGTCGTGCGCACCCTCGACGGCACGGTGACCATGGACGACGTCCAGGCCGCGGGCCTGGATCCGGCCGCGCTGCGGGTGCGGATGGAGGCCCGTGTCGAGGCGTCGGCGGAGCGCTCGGCGCCGCTGTACGGCGTGTTGCTCGACGAGTGTTGCGTGCAGATCGTGGACTTCTTCACCAAGCAGCCGGAGTTCCTGGCCCGGACCATGGTCGAACAGGCGTCGGGCCAGGCCGAGTTGTTACGCCGGGTGCCGGAAGCCGAAGCGCTGGACGAGGAGTTCGCGCGACGCTACCGCGCCGGCCTGCGGGCGAAGCTGGACCAGGCCAGACTGTTCGGGGTCACCGAACTCGATCCGGAGGACAGCACATACGAGTTGACCACGGCCTACGTGAGCCTCGTGGTGCAGACCCGTCGCGACCCGAGGCCGCTGCGGCGGTGGGACGACGAGGCGGCGCAGGCGGACACCACGCGCAGCCTCCTCGAAGACGCCCTCGCCCGCCGCGACCGCATGGTTCTCGAAGGCCCGGCCGGATCGGGCAAGAGCACGCTGCTGCGCCGGCTCGCGGTGCACGTGGCGTCGGGCGAGCTGCCGGACCGGCTGGCGTCCTGGTCCGGGCGGGTGCCGTTCCTGTTGAAGCTGCGGGCGATGGTGGTGGACGACCGGCTGGTGCTGCCGAACGTCGCCGACTTCGTCACCGCGTCCGGGTCGACGCTGGGCGGCGAGCAGCCGCCGGGGTGGGCGGCCCGCCGGCTGCGGGCGGGGCGGGCCGCGGTCTTCGTCGACGGCCTGGACGAACTGCCCGAGGAACACCGGGCGGACGCCCTCGACTGGGTGGAACAGCTGTGTGTGGACTATCCGGACGCGGCCTACCTGCTCACCTCCCGACCCCGGGTGTTGTCCGAGCGGCGGCATCGACGGTTCCGGGAGGCGGGCTTCGTCGCCGGTGAACTCCAGCCCATGTCGAGCGCGCAGGTCGAGCTGTTCGTCGACCGCTGGCATCGCGCCCAGCCCGGAGACCCGGACGATCTCGCGGCTTGCGCCGAGCAGTTGAAGCACACCCTGGACAGCCGCCGGGACCTGGCCCGACTCGGCACGAACCCGCTGCTGTGCGCGCTGATGTGCGCCCTGCACCGACACGCCGACCAGGCGCTCCCCGAGGGCCGCACCGAGTTGTACCGATCGGCGATGGCGATGCTGCTCGGCGGCCGGGAACGAGCGCGGCGCATCTCCACGAGCCGGGTGCGTCTCCAGCCGACGCAGATGGAGAAGGTACTGGCCGCGCTGGCGATGTGGATGACCCTCAACGGCCGCCGATCGATCCCGGATCGGGTCGCGACGTCATGCGTGGCCGACGTGCTCACCCGATTCCGCCAGACGGTCGAACCGCCCTACACCGCGAGGGAGGTGCTGGACAGCCTGGTCGACCGCAGCGGCCTGCTCCAACAACCGGAGGTGGACGTCTACGAGTTCCGACACGCAAGCTTCCAGGACTACCTGGCAGCACTGGAGATCATCCGATCGGAACATGTGGACCATCTGCTCAACCACGCCCACGACCCGCTCTACCACGACGTGTTCATCATGGCGGTCGGTCGGACACAGGACGATCCGTCGCGCCAACAGGAGTTGCTGGACGGGCTGATCGCCCGAGCGGAGGCGGCTCCGGAGCACGGGATGCGGTTGTGGCTGTTGGGCGCCGCGTGCGTGTCGGGGGTCGGCATGGTGGATCCGGGGCGGGCGGCGCGGTTTCGGGCGGAGACGACCGACTTGCTGCCGCCGTGGGATTGGGACGCGGCCGGTCTGTTGGCGGGCGCGGGTGAGTTCGTGGTGGATCTGCTCGTCGACGTGGCTCGGAGCCGGCATGTGTCGGACGACGAGGCGTGCAACATCCTGCGTACCGCCCAATTGATCGGCGGCGACGATGTGATTCCACTGATGGCGTGCTTTCGCGGCCGGAGCGCGATCTCTGTTCGGCGGATGCTGATTCAGGGTTGGCAGGCGCCGAGGGATCGGGAGCGGTATTACGAAACCGTCCTGAAGCATGTGGACTTCGGCACGTGTTCCGTTCCGGTTCCGGATCGCGCGGCTCTGGAACTCCTGGCCGGCCGGATGGATCTGCGGAACATACAACTGCCTGTCGCGATGTCGGAGATCCCGATACAAGCGCTGGCTGCCCTCCCACGCCTGCGCATGTTGTACGTCACCGACACTCGGATCACGGATCTGCGCTCGTTGGTGGAGTTACCGCAGCTGGTCGGCCTGTCCATGGGGCGGGCGCAGTTGGCCGATCCAATGGTGTTGGCCCGGCTTCCCTGGATCACCACCGTCATGATCAATGGGCCGCTGGACGATTCGGAAATCCTGCCGGATGCCCCGGATTTGCGCACACTCTCCCTGGCCGGCACGCGGATCGCGGATGTGTCGACACTGCCGAAGTATCCGAAGCTGGAGACTCTCGACCTGCATCGCTCTCGCGTCCGGGATCTGAGGCCACTGTGTGGCCTACCCCTCCTCGCGGACCTGCACATCGACAAGTCCCCGGTGGAGGATCTGTCTCCCCTGGCGGCGTTGTCCCGCCTCGCCTACCTGAGTATTCGGCGTTGCCCGACGTCGGATCTGACCTCTTTGGCCGCCCTCCCGGCCCTGACCGGCCTTCGGATCGACGAATCCCAGCGACAACACCTCGGCGCCCTCGCCGAGCACGTCGCCACCGGCCGGCTCACCCTGGACGTCGCCGCCACGCTGGACGACTGACTCCCCTCATCCCTCCGACGGCGTCGGCGTCGCCACCCGCAGCCGGTTCCCGTCCGGGTCCCGCAGATGCACCTCCCGCGCCCACGGCTGCTCCTCCACCGCCACGCCGAATTCGCGCGCCGGCTCATCCACGTCGGCGACCCACACGTAGACCAGCGTGTCCGGGGTCGCATCGCCCGTGTGTTCGCTCAGGAACAGCTTCACATCACCCCTCGCAACCTCGACGAAGGCCGGGAGGTGCGGCTCGAAGCGGTGCTCCCACTGCTTGACAAAGCCCAACCGGCCGTACCAGGCAACGGACACGGCGGCATCGACCACACGCAGGATCGGGATGACTTGTTCCCTCATGCCGTCCACCCTCGCAGCCCGCTCCGACATCCGGCCGGTTCCTCGCCGAGTGCCGTGTCATCCGGGGGCCAGAGGGTAACGGGTCGGCGGAGGCAGCGGGCGGTCCGCTCGGTGCCCATCGCACTCACCATCCGCATCCGTGGAGGACCCATGGCCATCGCGTCCGTCAATCCGGCGACCGGGGAGACGATCGAGGAGTTCGCCGAGATTGGGGAAGCCGAGATCGAGGCTCGGATCGGGCGGGCAGATGAGGTGTTTCGGGGGCATCGGGGGGACTCGTATGACTCTCGGGCCCGGTTTATGCAGCGGGCCGCCGATCTGCTGGATGCGGAGCGGGACGAGGTTGCGGCGGTGATGACCGCCGAGATGGGGAAGACGCTGGGTGCCGCTCGGGCCGAGGTGGGCAAGTGTGCTCGGCTGTGTCGGTTTTATGCGGAGCGGGCGGCGGGGTTTTTGGCGGATGAGGCGGCCGATGCCGATGCCGTGGGGGCGCGGCGGGCCTATGTGCGGTACGAGCCGCTCGGGCCGGTGTTGGCCGTGATGCCGTGGAACTTTCCGTTGTGGCAGGCCATGCGGTTCGCGGCGCCCGCGTTGATGGCGGGCAACACCGGGTTGCTCAAGCATGCGTCGAACGTGCCGCGTACCGCGCTGTACATGGGGGAGTTGTTCACCCGCGCCGGGTTTCCCGAGGGGGCGTTCCAGACGTTGTTGATCGGGTCGAAGCTGGTCGAGCGGGTGTTGTCGGATCCGCGCGTGGTGGCCGCGACGCTCACCGGCAGTGAGGGGGCCGGGCGGTCGATCGCGGCGATCGCCGGGCGCGAGTTGAAGAAGACCGTGCTCGAACTGGGCGGCTCCGACCCGTTCCTGGTGTTGCCCTCCGCCGATGTCGAGGCCGCCGCGCGGACCGCGACCACGGCGCGGACCCAGAACAACGGGCAGAGCTGCATCGCGGCCAAGCGGTTCATCGTGCACACCGACGTGTACGACGCGTTCGCCGAGGCGTTCACGGCGAATATGGCCGCACTCCGGGTCGGCGACCCCACCGCCGAGGGCACCGACGTCGGCCCGCTCGCCCAGGAGCAGGGGCTGCGCGATGTCACCGAGCAGGTCGAGGACGCCCGGGCCAAGGGCGCCCGGATTCGGTGCGGCGGCGAGCGCCCGGCCGGCCCCGGCTGGTACTACCCGCCGACCGTGGTCGCCGACCTGACCCCGGACATGCGGATGTACACCGAGGAGGTGTTCGGGCCGGTCGCCGGGCTGTACCGGGTCGCCGACCTCGATGAGGCGATCGACCTCGCCAACGCCACCGCGTTCGGCCTCGGGGCCAACGCCTGGACCACCGACGAGGCCGAACAGGACCGCTGCATCGCCGAGTTGGCCGCCGGGGCGGTGTTCGTGAACGGCATGGTCACGTCCTACCCCGAACTGCCCTTCGGCGGGATCAAGTCCAGCGGCTACGGCCGCGAACTCGCTGCGCTCGGCATCCGCGAGTTCTGCAATGCCAAGACGGTCTGGGTGGGCTGAGCGGCGCTACCGCTGCCGGATCACCGCCTCCTGCACCACCGAGGCCACCAGTACGCCGTCGTGGTTGTAGAACTCGCCCATCGCCAGCCCGCGCGCGTCCTGCGCGGACGGGGATGCCTGGGCGAACAGCAGCCACTCGTCGGCCCGGAACGGGCGCAGGAACCACACCGCGTGGTCGAGCGAGGCCATCTGGAGCGTCGCCGGGTTGGTGATGTACGGCTTCGCGGCGGTGCCGGCCAGGGTCAGGTCGGACATGTAGGTCAGCCCGCACACGTGCAGCAGCGGGTCGTCGGGCAACTGCTTGGCGGCGCGCATCCACACCCGCTGGTGCGGGATGCCGTCGACCATGTGGGTGCCCGGCGAGCGGTCCTCCGGGACGAAGCGCAGGTCCATCAGGAGCCGGGTCTGCGACTCCTCGTAGTGCGCGCGCTCCTCGGCGGACAACTTCTCGTACGGGTCCGGCAGGTCCTCCGGCAGTGGTACGTCGGGCATCGCGCGGCGGTGTCCGGGGGTGTCCTCGGCCACCTTGAAGGACGCCGACAGGGTGAAGATCGCCGCGCCGTGCTGGACGCCGGTCACGCGCCGGGTCGCGAAGGAGCGCCCGTCGCGGACCCGGTCGACCTGGTACACGATCGGCGCCGTGGTGCTGCCGGGGCGCAGGAAGTAGCTGTGCAGCGAGTGCACGTGCCGCTCCGGGACCACCGTGCGGCCCGCCGCGACCAGGGCCTGTGCGGCGACCTGGCCGCCGAAGGCGCGCAGCGGGGCGCCCGCGTGGCACCAGCCGCGGAAGATGTTCTCCTCGATCTGCTCCAGCCGCAGCAGGTCGAGGAAGGTCTCGGCCCGGCCCGGGCCCTCGTCGGCAAGATCGTGTTCGCTCACCCTGCCCATGATGGACTACGGCCGCTCGGGCCGTCGCTCAGCCCGTCGACGGCTGCCCGCGCCGGGGCCCGGGCCGGTCGCCCGGCCCGTCGCCCGCGCCGCCGCTCAGCCCGCCGCACTCAGGAACGCCTTCACGATCGGTCCGGCCGACTGCCCGCCGGTCACCCCGCCCTCGACCCAGACCGCCACCGCGATATCGCCCCGGTAGGCGACCATCCAGCCGTTGTTGGGCCGACCGCCGCCGAGCGAGGCGCGCGCCGTGCCCTCGGTGACCACCGCGCGCATCAGTGTGCGCAACTGCCCGCTCACCGCGGGGGACAACGAGTTCGGGGCCCGCCACAGGCCCTCCTGGTCGGTGAGCAGGTGCGGCTGGCGGAAGGTGCCGGACTTGGCGGTGGCCACCACCGAGGCCATGGTGAGCGGGTTCATCTGTACCTGCCCCTGGCCGATCATGTTCGCGGCCTTCATGGTGTCGTTCGACGCGGCGGGCACCCGGCCGTCGAACGAGACGATCCCGGTCTTCCAGTCGCCGCCGATGCCGAAGCAGTCGTGCGCCATGGTGGACAGGTCCGCGCCGCCGAGCTTGCCGGACAGGTTGGCCATGGTGGTGTTGCAGGACTGGGCGAAGGCCAGCTTGAAGCTGCCCTCCGGGAACGCGCGGCCCTCGGAGTTGGTGAACCGCATGCCGCCCGCGTCGGCCGATTCGGGGCAGCCCACCTTCTCGTCGATGCCGACCGCGCCCTTGGACAGCAGCGTGGCGGCGGAGACGATCTTGAACGTCGAGCCGGGCTGGGTGGTGGCCAGGAAGGCGTTGTTCTGACCGGCGGCCGGGTTGTTGGCCACCGCGACGATCTCGCCGGTACTGATCCGCACCGCCGCCAGCGACGCGGTCCGCGACTCGCCCTTGACCGCCCGCTCGGACGCCGTCTGGAGTTTCGCGTCGAGCGTGGTGGGGATCCCGCCGTCCCGGGGCGCGGCGGTGACCGGCTCGCCGAGCGTGGCGAGTTGTTTGACCGGGGTCCGGGTGGCCGCGTCGACCAGCCGGACCACGCCGCCCGGCTTGGCCTGCTCGCCGGGCTTGGCCTTGCTCGCCAGGCCGGTACGGATCGCGGCCAGGGACGGGTTGTCGGTCGGGGAAAGTGCCGTACCGTCCTTCGCCCGCAACACGTCGCCGCCCACGCCGCCCTGGTTGGGCGCCAGTTCGAGCGAGGTGCCCGAGGTCAGCTCCGGGTGCAGCGTGGCCGGGGACCAGGCGACCAGGTAGCCGCGATCGGTGCTCTTGGCCACGTCGAGGGTGCCCGTGTACGACCAGTCGCCGGCGGATCCGAGGGTCAACTTGGCGGTGAACGGCACCGGGACCGTCCCGTCCGGCCGTGCGGGGGCCGGCTCGCCCGCGGTCAGCGTGCGGGCGGTGACCTTCAGCCCGTCGTTCAGGGCCGGCAGCGCCGTGGACGCGGCGGTCACATCACTGGTGAGCCGAGCCGCGCGGGTCCAATTGCCCGCCTGCCATTCGCCGAGGAATAATCGCGCGGCGTTGCGCGGGCTCTGCTCGGCCCGAGCCGCGGTCTCGCTCGACCGCGCGGTCGGGGTCGAGACGTCGTCGTCCTTCAGGAACGAATAGGCCCCGTAGCCGGTGCCGAGGACCAACACCAGGGCCAGGACCAGGAAAATCCAACCGCCCCGGCGTCCGGCCCCGCCGTGGTCCGCGTCTTCGTAGTCGCCGAATCCGCCGCCGTACTCGCGCTCGTCGCGCTCGTCGGGCTCTTCGCTCCGGTAGTGCTCTGCGTCGTGCATGCCCACCCCCATGCGGTGCCGCCGGCTCCGGCGGCAGGGGCGTGAGTTTACGGGCCCGCCAAAGAGTCGGTGGGCGCCAAGGCCCTTTTGTCGCCGAGGGGAAAGCGCACTTGTTCGAACAAGGAGTCGCTCGGCGACCCGCGGCGGACGCCCCGGGATCACGTCGTCAGCAGCGCCGCCAGCCGGGTCGTCAGCTCGTCGGCCCGCGCCGCCATCACCCGGAACGACTCGATCGGCTCGCCCATCGGGTCGTCGAGTTCGTCGGCGGGACGGGCCAGTCGGCTCGCCGGTCGCCGCGCGTCCACCCCGGCCACCCAGTCGGCGAGCGGCAGTGCGCCACGCGGGCCGAACGCCTCGCCCAGGCGCACCAGTTCGCCGAGCAGGAAGGTGCGCGGCAGGGCGTCGGCGGCAAGGGCGTCGATCGCCCAGTGGTGCTCGCGGGACATGCCGATCACCAGGTCGGCGGCGCGCAGCAGCTCGGCGGTGAGCTTGCGGCTGCGGTGCACGGGCGGGTCGATGCCGTGCTCGATCAGTACCAGCGCGCTGTTGTCCGCCATCGGCCGGGCGTTCCAGTCGATGGTGCCCGCCGAGGACACCTCGCTCGGCAGCGCGGACCCGGCCAACCGGCCGCGCAGCATGGCCTCGACGACGGGGGAGCGGCAGATGTTCCCACTACATACGACCAGCACCGATGCAGTCACGCTGCGGATCCTAGAACGCCGCGAGCGCGGTCCTCGGGTCGCCCCCGGGGCGGATCCCGGAGCGGATCCGTACGGGGATGACCGGTGATCAGTAGGCTGACCGCGCTGAGGGGGCCAGGAATCGGCGCAGTGAATGGGGCGAGGGCTTGTTCGGGATCATCCGGCCGTGCCGGCATCGACTGTCGGAGAAGTTGCAGAGCGAGTGGATGGCGCACCTGTGCGGCATGTGTCTGGCGCTGCGGGACGACCACGGGCAGGCGGCGCGCGTCGCCACCAACTACGACGGGTTGATCATCTCGGTCCTGGTCGAGGCGCAGTCCGCCCGGCCGACCGCGGACGGGCGGCGCAAGGCCGGTCCCTGTCCGCTGCGCGCGATGCGCCGGGCCGAGGTGGCCATGGGCGAGGGGGCGCGGCTCGCGGGCGCGGTGTCCCTGGTGCTCGCGGCGGCGAAGATGCGCGACCACATCGACGACGGCGACGGGGTGTACCGGCGGCGCGCGGTCGCGGGCGGCGCGCGCCGGGTCGCCGAGCGCTGGGCCCGGCAGGGTGCGGGCACCGCGCTCGACGTGGGCTTCGATACGGCCGTGATGGTCGAGGCGGTGGACCGGCAGGTCGAGGTCGAGGCGCTGGCCGGACCGGGCGGGTCGGTGCTGGTGGTGACCGAGCCGACCGAGACGGCCACCGGCGCGGCGTTCGCGCACACCGCGGTGCTGGCCGAACGGCCGGACAACGCCGAGTCGTTGGCCGAGGCGGGACGGTTGTTCGGCCGGCTCGCGCACCTGCTCGACGCGGTCGAGGACGTCCACGCCGACCGGGCGGCCGGCGCGTGGAACCCGCTGTTGGCCACCGGGACCGGGCCGGACGAGGCGTACCGGCTGTGCCGCGACGCAGCGACCGGGATTCGACTGGCCCTGGCCGAGGTCGAGTTCGTCACGGGCGCGCTCGCCCACCGGCTGCTCGTGCACGAGGTCGACGAGGCGATCGACCGGTCGTTCCGGCACGCGGGCTTCCCCGTCGAGAACCCCGCCTGCGCGGTTGGCGGCAAGCACGGCAGTGGCTGCGCCAAGCACGGCGAGCGGGCCGAACCCCGGCTCGCCGCGCGCCCCGACGGGTCCTGGCCGAACCAGCCGCCGAACCAGACGCCCACCCAGCCGCCGCCCGGCAGCCCGTACGACCCGAACAGCCCGTGGGGTCCGCCCGGCGGCCCCACCCCGCCCCCGCCGCCGCCCGGCGGGCACAACGTGTTCGTCGCCTGCGCGATCTGGGCCGGGCTGTGCTGTACCTGCCAGTGGTGTTGCCGGGAGACCTTCGAGGACCCGTGCACCGGTCAACAGCGGCAGGGGTGTTGCCACAAGTGTGACTGCGGGGACTGCTGCGACGGATGCGACTGCTGCGGCAACTGCTGCGAATGCGGCGAATGTTGCTCGTGCGACTGCGGTTGCTGAGCGCGCCGGACCACACGCGGGCGCTCGCGTCGATCTTCGCGCGGGCGCCCGCACCGACCCGCTGCCGGGCGCTCCCGCCGGGCGCGCCGTATCCGACAAGGCATCGGAAAGCCGAGAAAGTTCCCGAACTGGCATTCGACGGGAAAAACGCCCAACCGTAACGTCTTGGCAAAGCATCTTCGGTCCGATTGACCCTGCTTTCGCCGCCCAACCACGATCAGCGATGACCGGGTGTCGTGCGATCGGCACCCGGTGTCACCGATCTCGGGCCGGTTCCGCCGGCCCGATGCCGTGTGCTCTCCGGGGCACGCGGCAGACGGGAGGGGGCCGTTCATGCACGACACGACGCACGCGACGCACCCGAAACGCCCATTGCCCCGGATTGCCGAACTGCCCGGCGGCGCACCGGTACGAGCCGGACAGGCACCGGCCGACCCGGTGTCCCGGGACCGGGTCACCCTGGTCGTGCCGGCCCGCAACGAGGCCCGCAATCTGCCCTGGGTGCTCCAGCAGATACCCGAAGGCGTCGACGAAGTCCTGCTGATCGACGGGGACTCCACCGACGCCACCTCGCTGATCACCCGCCGCTACCTGCCGGCCGCCCGGGTCATCCCGCAGTCCGGCCCCGGCAAGGGCAGCGCCCTGCGCACCGGATTCCGGCACGCCACCGGCGACATCATCGTCACCATCGACGCCGACGGCAGCATGTCGCCGCACGAGATCCCGCACTACGTGCACTTCCTGAGCAACGGCTACGACTTCGTCAAGGGCTCCCGGTTCGTCGTCGGCGGCGGATCGCTGGACCTGACCGCGGTCCGCAGCCTCGGCAACCACGCGCTGATGGCCCTGGTCAGCCGGCTGTACGGGTATCGGCTCACCGATCTGTGCTATGGGTTCTGCGCGTTTCGCCGGTGCTTCCTGGAGCACCTGGACCTGCGCGCGACCGGCTTCGAGATCGAGGCCGAGATGATCGTCCGGGCCCTGCGCGCCGGACTGCGGATCGCCGAGGTACCCAGCCTCGAACTGCCGCGCCGGAGCGGCCGATCCAACCTCAACGCGCTCCGCGACGGACACCGGGTGCTGCGCACCGTTTTGCGCGAGCACGCCGGCGCCCGCCCGAAGCGAGCGGGGGAGGACGCTTGACGCCCCGCCGAGATCCCGAACCCGACCCGAGGCCGCTGATCCCGAGGCAGCGCCCGGCCGAACCGAACGCCCCGCTGCCCGGCCCGCGCCCACCGGCCACGCCGACCCCGATCGCCATCCCGCGCCCGGCCTCGCCGACGGCCGCCGCGCCGACCGCCGCCACGCCCACGGACGAACGGCCCGCGCCACCGGCCGAGTCCGCCGCGCCCGCCGAGTCCGCGCCACAGGCCGAGTCCGCGCCACCAGCCGAGTCCGCCGCGCCCGCCCCGGCTCCACCCGTCCCACCCCCCGACCTCGTGCACGTCCGGGTCCTCGACCTCGTCGCCGACGCCGGGCCGAGGTTGAGCACCCCCGACGGCACCCCCGCCGACTGCCCCGCCGGCGCCATGCTCGCCCTGGTCCGGCACGCCGGCACCCCCGTCGGCCTGCTCGACCTCGAACTGCCCACCCCCGGCCCGGATCGGCTGATCGCCTGCGCGACGGCCCGCTTCGGCACCCCCGCCGCACCCGACCACGCCCCCGGCCCGCCCGCCCCGCGCGGTACGCCCCGGGTCAGCGTGATCGTGGCCACCCGCGAGCGGCCCGAACTGCTCGCCGCGTGCCTGCGCACCCTGCTGTGGCAGACCTACCCCGACATCGAACTGATCGTGGTGGACAACGCCCCCACCACCAACCGCACCGCGAGCGTGGTCCGCGGCGGTTGCGCCGGCCTGGTGCGCTACGTGCGCGAACCCCGCCCGGGACTGGCCCTCGCGCACAACCGGGGCATCGCCGCGGCCACGGGCGAGTTGCTCGCGTTCACCGACGACGACGTCCTGGCCGACCCCGGGTGGGTCGCGGCCCTGGTCGCCGGCTTCGCCCGCGTGGGCCGGCCCGCGTGCGTCACCGGCCTGATCCTGCCCGCCGAACTGCGCACCCCCGCACAACTGATGCTCCATCACCACGGGGGCTTCGCCAAGGGTTTCGAGCCGATCCTGTACGACCCCCAGGCACCGCCCGCCGACCCGCTGTTCCCGTTCACCGCCGGCCGCTTCGGCTCGGGCGCCAACATGGCCTTCCGGGCCGACGTACTGCGCGCGATGGGCGGCTTCGACCCGGCCACCGGCGTCGGTACCCCCGCGTGCGGCGGCGACGACCTGCTCGCCTTCTTCCGCACCATCGTGCGCGGACACCGGATCGGCTACGAACCCGGCGCGCTGATCTGGCACCGACACCGGGCCGATCGGGCCGCGGTGGCCGCCCAGGTGCGCGGGTACGGCACCGGTCTGGGCGCCTACCTGACCGCCGCCGTACTGCGCGAGCCGCGCACCCTCGGCGCGCTCGCCCGACGCACCCCCGACGGCATCCGATACGCGCTGGCCCGGACCCGCGCGCCCGGGCGGACCGACATCCCCTGGCCCGCCCGGCTGGCCACGCTGGAGCGCCGCGCGCTGGCCGCCGGCCCGCTCGCGTACCTGCGCTCGCGGGTGCGGATGCACGGTGTGCGCACGCCCTGGGAACAGGCGGAGTCCGGCCGGTGATCCAGGCCGGGCTGCGCCGGTCGGCCCGACTCCGGGTGGACCCGCTGCTGCGCAACGGGCATGTGCTGACCGTGGGTTCGCTGGTGACCTCGGCGTTCGGCGCGGGCTACTGGGCGCTGGCCACCCGCTGGTACGGGGACGCGACGGTGGGGCGCACCTACGCGGCGGTGTCCGCGATGATGCTGCTCTCCGGGCTGGGCCAACTCGGCTTGGCCAACGTGCTCGTACGCTTCCTGCCGCAGCCGGGCGCGGACCGGCGCGGGTTGATCCGCACCGCGTACGCCGCCGCGTTCGGCGCGACCCTGGTGGCCGTCCTCGGCTTCCTCGCGCTGATCCCGCTGTGCGCGCCGGGCCTCGGCTTCCTGCGCGAACCGGCGGCCGGCTGCTGCTTCGCGGCGACCACGGTGGCCTACGCGCTGTTCGCGCTCCAGGACGGCGCGCTCACCGGCCTGCGCCGACCCGGCCTGGTGGTGGGCAAGAACAGCGGCTTCGCGATCGCCAAGCTGGTCCTGGTCGCCGCGTTGGCCGCGTTGTTGCCCACGCTCGGCATCCTGATGTCCTGGACGCTGGCCCTGGTGTCGACCCTGCTGGTCGTCGACACCTGGTTGTTCGCGCGCCTGCTGCCCGCCCGGAAGTTCGTACGGGCGGCGGGCGTCACCCCGGGCTTCGACCCACGCGTGACCTCGCGTCCGCCCGCGGGCGACGACCCGCGCCCGCCGGCCCGTCACCGAACCCCCCACCCCGGCGCGCGATTTCGACCCGGAGCCGGGCTCGTGCGGTACGCCGGGGCGGACTACCTCGGCACGCTGTGCTGGCTCGCCGCGACCACCGTGCCGCCGATCATCGTGCTCGAACGCGTCGGCGCCCGGGAGAGCGCCTACTTCTCACTGGCCTGGGTGGTGGCGAACACGCTCTACCTGGTCGGACTCAACATGGGGGCGTCGCTGCTCGTCGAGGCCGCCGGCGGCACCGCCGGGCTCGCCGCCGGCTGCCGGCGGGTGTTGCGCCACACCGGGGCGCTGCTCCTGCTCGCGATCGGCGTCCTCGTCCTCGGCGCGCCGCTGGTGCTGCGCGTGTTCGGCCCCGGCTACGCCCGCAACGGCGCCGGACTGCTGCAACTGCTCGCCCTGTCCGCGCTGCCGCACCTGGTGGTCGCGACCGCGATCAGCGCCTGCCGGGTGTTGCGCCGGATGCGCGTCGTGGTCGCCATCCAGGCCGGCCTCGCGGCGACCGTACTGACCCTGACCGTCGTCCTGTTGCCCGCGCTCGGCCTGCTCGGCGCCGGCATCGCCTGGCTCGGCGCCCAGACCGCGACCGCGCTCGTGCTGCTCGCGGCCCGCCGGATCTGGCTCCCCACCGTTTCCGGGAGGCCCGCATGACGGAGACCCCACCGCGCACAAGGCGCCTGGCCTGGGTGGCCATCCGCGCCGAGGAGGCCGCCGCCAAGCGGGCCCTGGCCCGCGCCCGCGGCGCCGGCCCCGCCGTCGAGCGCACCCCGCCCCGCCCCACCCTGACCGTGGTGGTCTGCGCGTACACCATGGACCGCTGGGACGACCTCACCGCCGCGCTCGATTCGCTCCGGGCCCAGGACGAGGCGCCCGCCGAGGTCATCCTGGTCGCCGACCACTGCCACGAACTCGCCGCCCGCGCCAGCGCCGCGTTCCCCGACGTCACCGTGCTGCGCAACCGCGGCCGACGCGGCCTCTCCGGCGCCCGCAACACCGGCGTCGAGGGCGCGCGGGGCGACGTCGTGGCCTTCCTCGACGACGACGCCGTCGCCGAACCCGACTGGACCATGCGCCTGCTCGACGGCTACGCCGACCCGAACGTGCTCGGCGTCGGCGGCCGGATCCGGCCGAACTGGGACACCGGACGCCCGACCTGGTTCCCCGCCGAATTCGACTGGGTGGTCGGCTGCACCTACCGGGGCATGCCCGAACAGGCCGCGCCGGTACGGAACCTGATCGGCGCCAACATGTCCTTCCGGCGCAGCGTGCTGCTCGACGTCGGCGGCTTCCGCACCGACCTGGGCCGCGTCGGCACCCGCCCGCTGGGCTGCGAGGAGACCGAGCTGTGCATCCGCGCCGCGGCCCGACACCGCGGCGGCGTGCTCGGGTACGAGCCGGCCGCCGTGGTCCGCCACCGCGTGCCCGCCGCGCGCACCACCTGGCGCTACTTCCGGGCCCGCTGCTGGGCCGAGGGCCTGTCCAAGGCGGCGGTCGGCCGGCACGCCGGCACCGGCCGTGCGCTCGCCTCCGAACGCTCCTACCTGGCCTCGACCATCCCGCGCGCCCTGGTGCGCCCGTTCGCCCCGGAACCGGGCCCGCCCAAGGCCACCATCCCCGCGCTGGTCCTGGGCGTGCTCACCACCGCGCTCGGCTACGCCGCGGGCCGGGCGCGCGGTCTGGGGCGGGACCCGCTGCCCACCCCCGCCGCGCTCGCGTTCCGCGCGTTCGGCCGGCTCGCCCTGCCGCTCGCCGTGCTGCTGTGGATCCTGGCGATGCGGATGCCCGTCGCGGTGGACCGGATGGGCGGACTCGGGCTGCTCGACGTGCTGCCTGCCCTGTACTGGTGCGCGTTGGCCGTGCTCACCGTCGGCTTCGCGGTGAGCCTGCTCGACCGCACCGCCCGGACCGGGCGCTACGCGCTGTACACCGGCGCCCTGGTGACCATGCTGCACGCCACACCGGCGGTGCTGTACGAGCACCTGCGCTACGCGTGGGCCTGGAAACACGTCGAAGTGGTCGACCAGTTCCTGCGCACCGGCCGAACCCTGCCGGACGCGGGCGAGTTGGCGCCCTACCACCAGTGGCCCGGGTTCTTCTCCGCCGCCGCCACGGCCGTGCGCGCATCCGGCGCGCCCGACGCGCTGACCATGGCCACCTGGTCGCCGCTCGCCTTCGACCTGCTGTTGATCGGCCCCCTGGTCCTGCTCTACCGCACGCTCACCCGCAACCGGCGGATCGTCTGGGCGGCGGTGTGGATCTACTTCGCCACCGCCTGGGTCGGCCAGGACTACTTCGCCCCGCAGACCTTCGCGTTCGTCCTGTACGTGAGCATCCTGGCGCTGGTCCTGGACCGCGACCGGCGCCCGCTCGCCACCGTCGGACTGTGCACGCCGCTGGTGCTCGCCGTGGTCACGGCGCATCAGCTCACCCCGCTGATGCTCGTCGTCGCACTGGCCGCGCTTGCCTGCTCGCGCGCCCATCGGCCCGTTGCCCTCCCGCTGCTCGGGCTCACCGCGGTGGCCGTGCTCGGCTGGGACCTGACCGTGGCCCGACCCTTCCTGTTCGACCAATTCGGCTCCTCCTGGGCCCAGTTCGGCGACTTCAAGTCGAACGCGCATGCCGGCATGGTCAATCTGGGCAGCGCCGAACCGGGCCAGGTACTGGTCGCCCGGGTGGACCGGGCGCTGACCGCATGCGTCGCGCTGCTCACCGCCGCCGCGCCGATCCGCTGTCCGCGGCTGCGCCGCTCGCCCGCCATGCCACTGGTGCTGGCACCGCTGCCGCTGCTGGCGGCCGGTGCGTACGGCGGCGAAATCATCTTCCGGGTCTACCTGTTCGCGCTGCCCGCCGCCGCGTTCCTGATCGCCGGATGGCTCGCGCCGCTGTTCGGCGACCGGGGCCGGCCGCGCCCGCGCGCGGTGTTGCTGCCCGTGCTGTTCGCGCTGCTGCTCACCGGATTCGTGTTCGGCTACTACGGCAAGGAACGCCAGAACCACTTCGACGACGGCGAGATCGCCGCCCGGCAGTGGCTGGCCCGGCTGTCCGCGCCCGGCGACCTGATCGTCGCGGCGAGCAACAACTTCCCCGGCGCCTACGCCGACTACGAGCAACAGCGACACCGCTGGTTCGCGATGGAGACGCCCGCGCTGCGCGAGGGAGTGGTGCGCGATCCGGTGGCCGGGCTGAGCGCGCTGGCCGACGAGTATCCGGGCGACACGGCGTACCTGTTCCTGACCGCCGGCCAGCGGGCCGAGTGCGAACAGACCGGACTCCTGCCGGCGGGCACCCTCGGGCGCATCGACCAGGCGCTGTCCACCGCGCCCCGATTCACCCTGCTGATGCGCGACCGGGACGCGGTGATCTACCGGATCGGCCCACGACCGGGGCCCGTGCGATGACCGGCCCGATCCGGGCCCTGTGGCCCGCCGCCGCCGGGTGGTCGGCGTTCGGCGCGCTCGAACTGCCCGCCGAACACCCGCTGCGGGTCCTGGTCGTGGTCGCCTTCCTGGCCGTCGGACCCGGCTACGCCCTCGCCGGCGAGGGCGCGAGCGTCCTGGCCACGGTGGTGACCTCGGTGGCCGGCAGCGCAGCGCTGTGCGCGCTGACCGCCGAGGCATACCTGCTCGCCGGCGCCTTCTCCGCCCCGCGCGTGATCGGCACCCTCGCCGGCCTGACCACCACCGCGGCGCTGATCCGCACCGTCGTGCGTACGCACACCTCCCGAGAGGAGCTTCGATGAGATCCGAGGCCGCGGTACCGGTCCTGCTCTACCACGCGGTACGGGACGACCCGCCGCCGTGGATCGCGCCGTTCACCGTCACCCCGGCCGAGTTCGGCCGACACCTGGACCGGGTGTCGGCGAGCGGCCGGGTCCCGATCGGCCTGGACCGGTTCACCGAGGCCCTGCACGGCGGTCGCGACCTGCCCCGGGAGAGCGTGCTGATCACCTTCGACGACGGCTACGCCGACTTCGCCCGATACGCGCTGCCGCAACTGGTCGAACGCGACCTGCCCGTGACGCTCTACGTCACCACCGACGCGCTGTGGCCCACCCCGAACCTGGTACTGCCGCCGGCCGCCATGCTCACCTGGCGCGAGCTGCGCCGGATCGCCGACGCGCCGGGCCTGACCATCGGCGCGCACGGCTGCACGCACCGCGAACTCGACACCCTCCCGCTCGCATCGATGCACCGCGAGATCGTCTGTTCGCGGCAGCGCCTGGAGGGCGAACTGGAGCGCCCGGTAACCTCGTTCGCCTACCCGTTCGGCTACAACGACGCCGCCGTGCGGGCCGCGGTGCGGCACGCGGGCTTTCGTACCGCCATGGCGGTACGCGACGCGCACAGCTCGCGCGAGGACGATCCGTGGCGGATCTCCCGGCTGATGGTGCGCGCGGACACCGGGCTCGACCGCCTGGACGCCTGGCTGGCCGGTGTCGGCCCCCGGGTCGCGCCGTTTCGGGACGGGCTGCCCACGCTCGGCTGGCGGGCCTGGCGCCGGATCAGGGCCCGCCGGCGCGGCCGGCCCGATCCCTGGCACGAGCACTCCGACCCGGTGGCCGGCCGGGCCGGTTGAGGTGAGCGTCCGACCGGGGCCGGCGCGCGCAGGTTCAGCGCTCCCAGACCCGCACCGCCCGGATCCGCATCTCCGCGCCGGTCACCGAGTCGGGGACCGGCTCCGGGTAGCCCATCGCGAGGGTGAACAACACCTCCATCGGCTCGTGCGGGACATGCGCCCGGTCGGTCACGGCGAACACCTGCTCGCCGTCGATCGACCACGTCACCCGATCCGGCCGCCAGTCGAGGGTGAACCGGTGGAACCTGCCGGCCCAGTCGCGCTCGGGGGAGGCGTGCGTCTGTGCGTCGGGCCGGCCGTCGGGCCCCGTCCAGTGCACCGTGGCCCGGGCCAGGCCGTCCAGGCCGATCAGTTCGACCACGTCCAGTTCGGGAGGGGTGCGTTTGGCGGCGGGCATCAGCCAGAACGCCGGGAACGAGAACGGCTCGCGAGGCAACCGCAGTTCGGCCTCGACCCGGCCGTAGGTGAAGGTGAACCTCGGCCGACCCGACCAACTCGGCCGCCCGGTGGACAACATGCCCGAGACCCACGGGTAGGCCACGCCGTCCGAACCGGTGGTGGGCCGCCGCGCGGCGGTCAGGATCGCCTGCCCGTCCCGCACCCGGACCTGCTCGGGCAGGTACCACTGCTGCTCGTGGTTGCCCGCGTTGGTACAGCCGGCCACGTTCCAGTCGTAGCACGTCACCCAGCGCTCGGCGGCGAGCGTCGACCCGGCGAAGTCGTCGGCGAACAACAACCGCGGCCCGGCCGGCGGCGCGGACTCGCACCCCGCGAGCAGCAGCACCGGCACCACGACCGGCAACACCGCGGCCAGCCGTCGGCGGACCCGCATCGCTCGACCCGTCCCCATCGAACCCACCCACTCTCCTCAGTGCCGCCGCCGGCGCACGGCCAGGGCGAGCGTGCGCACCGCCGTGACCGCCGCCGGCAGCGGATCGTCCAGGGCCAGCCAGGCTGCCTCCACCCCGCCCCACCCCGGCGCCCGACCGGGTGGCCGGGCCACGCCGCGGCGCCCCCGGTAGGCCACGAACGCGGCGAGATCCAGATGCTCGGCTACATAGCGCCGACCCTCGCGCTGGCCACCCGGGGGAATCGGCCGCCCGGTCAGGTCCAGATGCAGCGCACGCACCACGTCCAGGCCTCGCGCCGTCTCGAACATGCGGAACTGGGCGCCCACCCGCGGGTTGAAGTCGACCAGTTTGTAGCGCCCGTCGCGCAGGTCGAGCCGCCAGTCCAGATCGGCCGGACCCCGGTAGCCGAGCGCCCGACACAGCCGGGCGGAACGGCGGGCGAGACCCGGGTTGGCCAACGCCCGGGCGTACGTGGTCACCCCCGCGTGCGGCGGCCAGGAGCGGAGCTTGAGTCCGGTGAACACCGGCGCGCACCGACCGTCCGGCGCGGCGTACAGGTGGACGATCCAGTCCTGCGCCGCCTCGCGCGGCACGTATGCCTGCAACAACACCCCGCGCGGCTCGCCGACCAGCGCGAGCAGCGCGCGCCGGTTGCCGACCAGCGTGGTGCCCGGCACCACCGGCGCCCGCAGCCGATCCCACGGCGCGAGGTTCTTGACCACCACCGGGTAGCCCAACTCGGTGGCGAACGCGGTCAGTTGTTCCCGGTCGGCGGGGAAGCGGGTATCCGGCGCGGGCACCCCGTGGGCCAGACAGCGCCGGTAGAGCCCGCGCTTGCCCGCCAGCCCGGCGGGCAGGTCCGGATCGATCTTGGGCAGCAGGAAACACTCCGCGAGGCGGTCCTGGGCGCCGGCGGCCAGCAGCGCCGCCTCGTCGTCGGTGGGCACCAGGACCGCGCGGGCGGGCAAGCGGCGGCCGATCCCGAGCAGTTGCTCCACCAGCGCCCGCGGGTCCTCCAGGCCGGTGGTGGGCCACACGTGCCGCCGACTCAGGTGCCGGGACAGGGCGGTGGGGGTGTACGCGTCCTCGACCACCGCGTGCACCGGCACACCCGCGCGGCCGAGCGAGCGCACCGCGCCGACCGAGCCCTGGTGCAGCGGATAGCGGCCGACCTTGAACAGCAGCGCGGGCACCGAACGATCCAGCTCGACTCCTCGGACAACCATTTCGTGGCCTCCCCGTCCGGACCTTTCTAGCAGCGTGAACCGACTTTTCACCGGATAAGCCAATATTCCACTCGAATACCCGAAGGGCACCGCCATGACCGTGGCCATCGTCGGAGCCGGCCCCTATGGCCTCTCGCTCGCCGCCCACCTGCGCCAACTCGGGGTGACCGCCCGGGTGTTCGGCGAACCGCTGGAGAGTTGGCGGCGGCACATGCCGATCGGCATGTTGCTGAAATCCAGGCCCGACGCCTCCTCGATCGCCGCGCCCAGGCCCGGATTCACCCTGGCCTGTTTCCAACGCGCCCGCGGCGAGCGCCCGCTGACGGGCGATCAGCCCGTGCCCCTGGAGCTGTTCGTGGCCTACGGGCGGTGGTTCGCCGAGCGCCTGGTCCCGGACGTGGAGCGCGAGCGCGTCACCGGCATCGAGCCGGCCGGGCACGGCTTCGTGCTCGCCCGGGACGGCGGCCCGGACCTGGCGGTCGACGCGGTGGTGCTGGCCACCGGCCTGGCCGCGCACCGCCATGTGCCGGCCGTGCTCGAACACCTCGGCGACGACCTGGTCTCACACCCCGCGCAGCGCCCCGACCTGGCCGAACTCGGCGCGGACCGGGACATCGTGGTGATCGGCTCCGGCCAATCGGCCCTGGAGAGCGCCGCGTTGCTGCACGAGGGCGGCGCCGCACGGGTTCGGGTGTTCGGCCGAGCCGCGCACATCCGGTTCGGCGCCCCGCCCCGAGTCCGTCGGCTCACCCCGGACTCGCCGCTGGGAGCGGGCTGGACGATCGCCGCCGCCGCGCGGGGCCCGGCCGCGTTCCGGCTGCTGCCCGCCTGCGTCCGGGTCGACCTGGCCCGGCGCATCCTCGGCCCGTCCGCCGCGTGGTGGTTGCGCGATCGACTGGACGGGCGGGTCCCGGTCCGGGACGCGCAGACCGTCACCCGGGCCCGGCGCGAGCCCGACGGGCGGGTGCGGATGTGGCTGCGGGACCGGACCGGTTACCAGCGCCAGGTACACGCCGACCACGTGCTCGCCGCGACCGGCTACCGGGTCGATCTGGCCGCCCTCGGCTTCCTGACACCATCCGTGCGGCGCCGGATCGCCACGGTGGGCGGACTGCCCGCGCTCGACGCGTCGTTCGAGACCACCGTGCCCGGCCTGTACGTCACCGGCCCGCCCGCCGCCGCCACCTTCGGCCCGGCGATGCGCTTCGTCCACGGCGGCGACTTCGCCTCCCGCCGACTCGCGGCGGTACTGGCGGCCCGATTCCAGGGCTGACAGGGCTGACAGGGCTGACCGGGCTGACCGGGCCGACGCGGCAGGACCGGGCCGATCGCCCGGGCGCCGGACGGGCGGACGGCCCGTCCGGCGCGACCGCCCTCAATGCGAGTGCGGCTCCAGGCGGACCACGATCGACTTGGACGTCGGCGTGTTGCTCTCGTCGGCCGTGCTGTCCAGCGGCACCAGCACGTTGGTCTCGGGGAAGTAGGCCGCACAGCAGCCCGCGGCGGTGTCGTAGGACACCACCCGGAACGCCTCGGCCCGCCGCTCCGACCCGTCGTGCCATTCGCTGACCAGGTCGACCAGCGCGCCGTCGGCCAGACCCAGCGCGGTCAGGTCGACGGGGTTGACGAACACCACCCGGCGACCCTGCTTGATCCCGCGATAACGGTCGTCCAAGCCGTAGATGGTGGTGTTGTACTGGTCGTGCGAGCGCACCGTCTGGAGGATCAACCGCCCCTCGGGCACCCGCAACACGGCGAGTTCGTTGCGGGAGAAGTTGGCCTTCCCGGTGGTGGTCGGGAACCGCCGCGCGTCGCGCGGCCCGTGCGGCAACACGAACCCGCCGGGCTCGCGCACCCGGCGGTTGAAGTCGGTGAAGCCCGGGATCACCCGCTCGATCCGGTCCCGGATCAGGTCGTAGTCGCGCGCGAGGTCGCGCCACGGCACCGACACCCGGTCACCGAGCACCCGTTCGGCCAGCCCGCAGACGATCGCCACCTCCGAGCGCAACCGCGGCGAGGCCGGCGGCAGTTTGCCGCGCGACATGTGCACCGCGCTCATCGAGTCCTCGACCGTGACGAACTGGTCCCGCTCGGTCCGCCCCAGGGTGGGCAGGATCAGCGCGCGCCGCCCGGTGACCGCGTGCGAACGGTTGAGCTTGGTGGACACCTGCACGGTCAGCCGGGTGGCCCGCAGCGCCGCCTCGGTGGCGGCGGTGTCCGGCGTCGCCGAGACGAAGTTGCCGCCCACCGCGACGAACACCTTCACGCTCTCGTCGCGCATCGCCCGGATCGTGTCCACCACGTCGTGCCCGTGCGCACGCGGCGGCGCGAAGCCGAACTCCTGCTCCAGCGCGTCCAGGAACGCCGGCGCGGGCTTCTCGTAGATCCCCATCGTGCGGTCGCCCTGCACGTTGCTGTGCCCGCGCACCGGACACACCCCCGCGCCCGGCCGACCCACATTGCCGCGCAGGAGCAGGAAGTTGACCACCTCACGGATGGTCGGCACCGAGTTCTTGTGCTGGGTCAGGCCCATCGCCCAGCACACCACGATCCGCCGCGAACCCAGCACCCGTCGATGGATGCGCTCGATCTGCTCGCGCGAAAGTCCGGTCGCCTCCAGCACGTCGCCCCACGGCGTGGTCCGCACGTCGGCCGCGAACTCCTCGAACCCGTGCGCGTATTCGTCGATGAAGTCGCGATCGAGCACGGTGCCGGGCGCGGCGTCCTCGGCTTCGAGCAGCAGCCGGTTCAGCGCCCGGAACAGCGCGAGGTCGCCGTTCACCCGGATCTGCGCGAACTCGTCGGTCAGTTGGGTGCCCGAGCCGAGCACACCGGAGACCTTCTGCGGATTCTTGAACCGCAGCAGTCCGGCCTCCGGCAGCGGATTGACCGCCACGATCGAGGCACCCGCCTGCTTGGCCTTCTCCAGCGCGGACAACATCCGGGGGTGGTTGGTCCCCGGGTTCTGACCCACCACGAAGATCAGGTCGGACCGGTACAGGTCCTCGAGCGAGACACTGCCCTTGCCGACCCCGAGCGTCTGGGTCAGCGCCGAACCGCTCGACTCGTGACACATGTTGGAGCAGTCCGGCAGATTGTTGGTGCCGAACGCGCGGACGAACAGCTGGTACACGAACGCGGCCTCGTTGCTGGTGCGGCCCGAGGTGTAGAACGCCGCCGCGTCCGGCGAGTCCAGCGCCGCCAACTCCTCGGCGACCACGCCGAACGCGTCATCCCACGAGATCGGCGCGTAGTGCGTGGCGCCCTCGGCGAGATACATCGGCTCGGTCAACCGACCCTGCTGGCCCAGCCAGTAGTCCGATTTGTCGGCCAACTCGGCCACCGGGTGCGCGGCGAAGAAGTCGGCGCCCACCCGGCGTACCGTGGCCTCCTCGGCGACCGCCTTCGCGCCGTTCTCGCAGAACTCGGCGACACTGCGGTGGTCCGGCTCGGGCCAGGCACACCCGGGGCAGTCGAAGCCCTGCTTCTGGTTGACCTGCACCAGGGTCAGCAGGCTGCGCTTGACCCCCATCTGGCGGCCGGCGTGACGCAGCGACCAGGCGACGGCCGGCAGCCCGGCCGCGTACTCCTTGGGCGGCCCGACCACAAGCCCCTCGTCGCCGACGTCGTCCACGGGCGGCTTGCTGACCATGCGGGTGCTCCTGCGGCTCGAAGCGGTCGTATCGACACGGCTCGACACAACCCTGATGACCCGTACGTTACGCCCCCGGGTCCATCCCACCGCAGCTCAGCGGCCTCGGAGCAGCACCGTCCCGCCGGCCGCCCCGTCCGGGCTCTCGGTGCGCAGGCGCTGCGGGGCCACCCCCAATTCGCCGGTCAGCCGGTGCGCGGTGGCCCGGACCAGGGCCGCCGACCCGCTGACGAACACGTCGTGGTCCGCCCAGTCGCCGTACCTGGCCAGCACGTCGGGCAGCGCGCCCTGGTCGCCGGCGAACGAGCGGTCGTGGGTGACCGCGGGGATCACGTTCAACCACGGGTACACGTCGGCCATCGCGGACAGCGCGCCCAGGTCGTACAGGTCCGCCCGGTACTTGGCGCCGATGAACACATGCGCGCGGTGCGCCAGCTGACGCTGCGCCATGTGCTCCACCAGCGCCTTGATCGGCGCCAGGCCGGTGCCGTAGGCCACGCACAACGTCCGGCGCAGCGTCTCGCCGCGCAACACCAGGCCGCCGCGCGCCGGGCCGAGCCGGATCCGGTCGCCGACCCGGGCCCGATGGACCAGCGCGTTGCTCACCCACCCCGCCGGCACCGCGCGCACGTGCAGCTCCAGCCGGCCGTCGACGCGCGGGGCGTTGGCGATCGAGTAGTGCCGCCACACCCTGGGCCACCACGGGGTCTCCACCGTGACGTGCTGGCCCGGGTGGTAGGGCAGCAGGCGATCCGGCTCGACGGTGATCACCGCGATGTCCCGGCCGCGCGGCTCGTGGGCGGTGATCACCGCGTCCCACCACGCGGGCGCGTCCTCGGCGTCGTCGGCGGCGGCCTCGATCATCACCGCCGCCGCCCACGTGTACACCTCCACCCATGCGGCCTGCAGTTCCGGCGTCCAGCGCTCGCCCAGGTAGCGGGCCAGCGCGCCGATCAGCGCGCTGCCGACCGCGTCGTAGTGCTCGTCCAGCACCCCGTACTTGCGGTGGTCTTGGCCCAATCCGCGCAGATAGCGGCGTAACTCGTGCGGTTCGTCGCTGCTTCCGCCGACCCGGAGCAGCGCGGCGAGCAGGCGATCGCGCTGGTGGTCCATGGCCGGCGGGAACAGCGCGCGCAGGTCGGGGCGGCGTAGGAACAGCAGCGCGTAGAAGTGCGAGACCAGATCGTGCGCGGCGGGCGCGACGGCCTCGAGGCTGCCGCGGAGCAGATCGGCCCGGGAGGGGTCGGGACTTCCGGACATGACGGACCGCATCCTCGTGTGCTCGGAGAGCGATCCGACGGCCGGACATGTACCACCGAAGCCGGAAACCGCCGGTCGCCCGAAGGGGAAGTGACCCGACGGTATGCGCTGGTTCGACTGCGGAGGGTGGGTAATGCGGTAAGCCCGCCGCGGGCAACCGCGACGGGCTTACGCTTGAGGATTTCTTGCGCCGTGTGGGTGACACGGCGGCCGGGCTCCGACCGCCCGGTCGAGGAGCGGTCGCCCGCCATGGGTCAGGGCTGGTATCGGCCGAAGGTGCCCGCGATCTTCGCGTCCTGGTCGGCGCCGACGACGACCGGGTCGGCGCCGCCCAGCACGTTCTCGGCGAAGTCCTTGAGCGGAACCGCCGTCCAGCCCGGTGCGGCCGGATACGGCTTGCCCTGGGCGAGCGCGGTCAGCGTCGCGGCCCGGGCCGGGTTCGCGGCACCCGAGGTGGTGGTCAGGCCGCCGAGCGCCGGCATCGTCTCGTTTTCGTTCGCCCAGCGCTCCTGCCACACCGACGAGGACATCACCCGGAGCAGATTGCTCGCCCCCACCGGATGTTCGGTCTTCGCCGACACGGCCAGCACGCCGGCCCACACGCCGACCGTCGCGGGCTTGCCGGCGGTGGTCCCGGGCATCGGGAAGGCGCCCAGATTGCGGGCCGTCTCGGGGGAGGTGCGCAGCAGTTCGGCCACCACCCAGTCCGGCTGGATCGCCATCGCCGACTTGCCGGCGGTGAGCACGGCGATGATGTTGCCGGCCGGGTCCTTGTACTCCTCGACGTTCTTCGGCGCGCTCGAATAGGACTGGAGCTTTTGGAAGAACGCGATGCCCGCGCGGCCCGCGTCGGTGTTCAGGCGCCCGGCCCAGCGCTCGTTCTGCGGCACGGCTATCTCGCAGCCGCTCGCGTACAGGCACGCGGCGATCGTCTGCCAGGCCCGGCCGACCAGGTGCAGCGCCTCGAACTTCGGGTCGCTCGCGTAGTGCTGCTTGAGCTTGTCCAACTGGGTGATCCACTCGTCGCGCGTGGTCGGCACGACGAACCCGGCCGGATCGCACAGCCGCTTGTCGTACAGCACGACCGGGGCGTACACGTCCATCGGCAGCGCGTACAGCTTGCCGTCGACGGTGCAGGCGGCCCGGGCCGCCGGGTGCCAGGAGTCCGCGTTCAACCGCTTCGCGTACGGGGTCAGGTCGAGCAGTGTGCCCTGCTTGACCCGGCGGGCCAGGACCAGGCTGTCCATCTGGAAGAGATCGGGGCCGTTGCCCGCGGCGAGCGCGGTGTCCAGCTTCGTCTGGTCGATGTACTCCTGGACATCGCTGCGCACGGTGCCCAGCGGATCCGCCTTGACCAGCGCGGCGGCCAGGTCGGTGGTGGTCTTCGCCTGGTCGACGCCGGGGGTGTAGATCTTGTCCAGCCACATGGTGAGCGTGTACGGGCCGCTCTCGGTGGTGGGCGGTTCGGGCAGGGCCGGCGGCCCCGGCGGCACCGGTGCGGGGGTGGTCGGGTTCGGCTTGGGCGGCGGGGCGGCGCTCTTGTCGTCGCCCCGGGTGAGCAGCCACGCCGCGACCCCGCCGCCGGCCGCGACGGCCGCCGCGACCGAACCGGCCACGATCACCCGGCGCCGGGAGGTGCCGGCGCCTGCGGCGGGCTGCGGGGGTTGCGGGCCCCAGCCGCCGGGCGCGCCCGGGTACTGCGGCGGGCCGGGGTATTGCGGGGCGGCTCCCGGGTACGACGCGCCCGCGCCATACCGCGCCCCCTGGACGGGAGGTTGCGCGGGCTGCCCTGCCGGGTATTGCGGTGCGTGGTTCGGGTATTGGGGAGCCTGGCCGGGGGGCTGGGCGGGTTGCCCCGCCGGGTACTGCGGTGCCTGGTTCGGGTATTGCGGGGCCTGGCCGGGGGGCTGCGCGGATTGCCCCGCCGGGTATTGGGGGGCCTGGCCGGGCGGGTAGCCCGGCGCGGCGCCTGGCGACGGTTGCGGCACCGTGCCTGCCGGGGGCTGTGCCCCCGCCGGGTACCCGGGTGCCTGGCCGGCCGGGGACTGCGCGGCCGCACCGGCCGGGTGGCCCGCCGGCTGTTGCCCCGCCGGTCCGGCCGGCCGTCCCGGAGGCGGCGGCACGGCCATCGGGGCGTACGTGGGCCGAGGCGGTGGTTCGGCCGACGGGTCGTCGTCCCTCGACGCGGGTGGTTCCTCGTTCCACGACGACACGGTGCGGCTCCTCCGAGAGTGGGCGACAGGCATGGCCGGATGCCATGCCTGCGCAAACCCTAGGTGGCGCGGCGATCCCTGCCGCCAGGGAGATCCGTCAAGTGGGGTCGACGCCGAATTCGCGGGCCACGATCGTGTTCGCCGCAGCAGCCGCCGCCAGCGGGTCGGTGCCCGCCAGCGTCTGCCGGGAGAGTTCGGTCAGCGGACGCTCCGACCATCCCGGGGCGACCGGATACGCCCGACCGCCCACGGGCAGCGCGGACAGTGCGGCCTGGATCATCGGATTGTCCGACGGCACCGCTCGATCCAGGCCACTGCGGACCGGAACCAGACGGGCCTCCGTCGCGATCCGGGCCCGCCAGCGGTCGGTGGCGACCAGGGAGAGCAGGTCGATCGCCGCCTCCTTGAACAGGCTGGCCGCCGACACCGCCAAGACCGTGCCGCGCACCCCGACGGCGGCCGGCTTGCCCGCCGTGCGGCCCGGGATCGCGAACGCGCCCAGCACCGGGCGCAGCGCCGGATTCGCCGCCACCACCGCGTCGTACAGCGACGCGTCGGCGATCACCGACGCGACCCCGCCCTTGGCGACGCGGGTCGTGGTCGCCGGGTCGTCGTTGCCCGCCCCGACCGCGTCCGGCGCGTACGACTGGAGGTGTCGGAAGAACCGGGCCCCCTCGACCGATCCGGGCAGGTCGAGCGTGCCGCGCCAGGCATCGCCCTCCTGCACCGCGATGGTCCCGTCGTCCTCCCACACGCACGAGGCCAACACCGGCCAGGCTCCGCCGGGTACGTACAGCGCGCGGTAGTCGGGGTTGGTCGCGTTGGCCTGGCGCAACTTCTCCAGGTCCGCGACCCAGGTCACCCGGTCGGTCGGCACGCCCACCTGCGCGGCCTGGAACAGCCCCTTGTCGTAGAGCACCACGGGCACGCCGGCGCCCAGGGGCAACGCCATGATCCGGCCCCCCGAGGTGACCGCGGCCCGCACGGCGGGGAACCAGCTGCCGCCGTCGAACCGGCTCTGCAGCGGGGTCAGGTCCATCACCAGGTCGGCGGCCTTGAACCGGGCCAGGGCGAGCAGGTCGAGTTCGAACACGTCGGGTCCGCGGCCCGCGCGCAGCGCCTGTTCGAGGGCCTGGGTGTAGCCGGCCTTCGGCTGCACCCGAGTGCCGATCCGCACGCCGGCGCCGGTGGTGCCCATTTTGCCGAATTCCAGGCCGAGTTCGCCGAGCAGCGAGGCGGGGACCAGGCTCTCCGTGGTCCAGACGGTGAGTTCGCGGACCGCGCCGGGCACGGCCGGCCCCGGCGTGTGTGCCGTCGGACTCGGCGCCGTCGCGGACGGCTTCGGGGCGGTCTTGGGCGTCTTGTCGCCGCCCCGGCTCAGCGCCCATGCCGCACCGCCGCCGCCCAGGACGGCGGCGCCGGCCGCGACGGCGAGGAAGCCGCGGCGGGACTTGGCCCGGGAGGAGCCGGCGGCCCGGTGCGCGCGGGTGGGCGGTTCGCTCCCGGCGGGCGGCGCGGCGGGTTCGGTCCGGGCCGCGCGGTGGGTCCGGGCCGCGGTGGTGGGCGCCGCCGGTTCCGGCTCGGGGGCGGGCGGCGCGGCGGGGGAGGGGACGGTCGCAGGCGCGGGCTCGGGCTCGGGCTCGGGCGGCGGGGTCGCGCCGGGCGGCGGGGCCGGTACGGTGTCGGCCGCGTACGGCTCGCTGCCGGGCATCGGCTCCGGCGGCTCCCACGGGTTGGCCACCCGCTCGGCCACCCACGTCGCGGTGGCCGCGGGCAGCCAGCTCGGGCCGGGAGTGCCGGCCGCGACCCGGGCCACCTCCTCCGGAGCGGGCCGCCGGTCCGGGTCCTTGACCAGGCAGGCCGCGATCAGGTCGCGCAACGACGCGGGCACGTCGCCCAGTTCCGGCTCGCCCTCGGCGACCCGATCGGCCGGCGAACGTTCCTCGCCCCGGTCGAACGGGCCCGCGCCGGTCGCGGCGAACACCAGCACCGACCCGAGCGAGAACACGTCGCTGGCCGGACCCACCGTCAGATCCCGTACCTGCTCCGGCGAACGAAAACCGGGGGAGTCGAGCACGGTGCCGATCACCACGCCGTCGGCGGTCACCGACGAGCCCAGCGAGGCGTGCGCGATCCCGACGTGCGGCAGCCGGGGGCCGTTCGGATCGAGCAGCACCGCGCCGGGGTCGAGCCGCCCGTGGTACAGCCCGGCGGCGTGCAACAGGCCGAGCGAGGCGGCGAGTTCGCCGGCCAGCGTGCGCAGCGAATGGCCGGGGAGCAGGCCGTGCCGACGGACCGTCTCGGCCAGCGTCGGTCCGGGCACGTGCGTGGTGGCGTACCAGAGTTGCCGGCCGGTGGTGTCGGCGTCCAGGACCACGGCGGTGCCGGGACCGGGCAACCGTCGTGCGGCGTCCACCTCTTCGCCGAAGCGGGCGCGGAAGGCGGGATCACGCCCGAGGTCGGCCCGGATCACCCGCACGACGACGGGGGCGTCGTCGGGCGCGGCGCCCAGATAGGTCCGAGCCGTGGTCCCTTCGCCGAGCCGGCCCACCAATCGGTAGGCGCCAACGCTCGAAGGGTCCTCGTCGTGCAGCGGCCGCATGGCAGAAACTCCGTTTCGCTCACCGGTGTGAACGGTGCCGAAGTCTGCCATGAAGCGCGCCCGCTTCCGGCCACCCGTTCGGCGGCACCCCCGCCGAGCCCGTCATATCCGTAAAACACCGGGCGGCGCGCCCGCGAGCGGCCCGTCCATGCGGCACGGGACCCGCGCACGGGTCCCGCCACACCTATCGCGACCGGGGCAGCCCCAGCCGGTGCTCCGCGATGTTGTTGCGCTGGATCTCGCTGGTCCCGCCGTAGATCGTGGTCACCGGCGCGTCCCGCGCGGCGTGGTCGACGAACCACGCGTCGCCCGGCTCGCCCAGCAGCCCCTCGGGTCCGGCCATGTCCAGGCACGCCTCCGCCGCCCGGTTGTACGCCTCGCTCGCGTACAACTTGGCGATCGAGCCCTCGGTGGTGGGCAGGCCGCCCGCGCTGGCGATCAGCGCCGGGCGCAGCGCGAGCAGCGCGGTGATCTCGTTGTCGATCGCGATCCGGGCCAGCCGCTTGCGCACCGCGGTGTCGTCCATCGCCCCGGTCTCGCTCGCCCATCGGGTGAACCGACGCAGCAGCGACACGCCCTGGTTCATGTTGCCGAACACGCCCCGCTCGTAGGCCAGCGCCACCTTCATCACCTCCCACCCGCCGTGCACCTCGCCCAGCCGCCAGCGGTCGGGCACGCGGACGTCCGCGAAGTAGGTGATGTTGGTGCGGTCGCCGCCCATCGTTTCCACCGCCTGGAAGGAGATGCCGGGCAGGTCGGTAGGCACCAGGAACATGGTCAGGCCGCGATGTTTGGCCACGTCCGGGTCGGTGCGGGTCAGCAGGATCACATAGCCGGCCTCGTGCACGAGCGTGGTGAACATCTTCTGCCCGTTCACCAGCCACACCGGCTCGTCCCGCGGGTCCCCGGGCACGCGTTCCGCGCGGGTGGCCGCCGCCGCGACGTCCGACCCCGAGCCGGGTTCGCTGTAGCCGAGCGCCGCGATCGCCTCGCCCCGATGGAACCGGGGCAGTACCTCGGCCAGATGGAACGCGCTGCCGATCTGCTCCACGACTCCCGCCACCAGCATGGTGTTGGCCAGCCCGTAGAACGGCGCGTCGGCCAGCCCCAGTTCGTCGAAGAAGACGTACAGCTCCAACGGGTCGCGCCCGCCGGCCCGTCCCGGCCCGGCCATGCCCTCGGCGATCACCCCGGTCGCGGCCAGCGCGCGGTGGAACTCCCAGTCGTGGAAGGTGCCGGTGCGCCGGGCCCGCTCGATCATGTCCTCGGTCAGGTGCTCGGCGACGAAGCCCCGGATCCACCGCCGGAACTCCTCGACCGATTCCTTGGGTCGAAAGTCCATCAGACGCCTCCCACCGCTCCGAAGAGATCGTCGGCCAATGCCCGGTACTCCTCGTCCGGATCACCCAGGACCAGCGGCCAGCCCCGGGCGCGCCGGAAGTAGAGCTGGATGTCGTATTCGAGGGTGACGCCGTATCCGCCATGGAAGTGCACCGCGCGATAGGTCGTGGTCCGGGCCACCTCCGTCGCGGCCAGGAACGCCATCACCGCGAGCCGCCCCGCCTCGGCCGGGTCGCCCTCGTCCGCGCACCACGCGGCGCGCGCGGTCAGCAGCCGGATCCCGTCCAGCGGCCCGACCAGATCGGCCAGTCCCTGCTGGACCGCCTGGAACGCGCCGATCGGCTTGCCGAACTGCTCGCGCTCCAGCGTGTACGCCACCGCCGACTCCAGCGCCCGCTCGGCGAGCCCGACCAGTGTGGCGGCCGTATACAACTGCCACTCCCGGCGCAGCGCGGCGTGCCGCCGGGCCGCCTCCTCGCCGCGGGCCAGCACCACCCGCCCGCCCCGGTCGTCGCGCACGTACCGGTCGGCCAGCGGCGCCGCCGCGTGGTTGACCGGCCCGCTCATCGGCGCCTCGCCCCGTACCGCGACCAGTTCGTCCTCGTCGAGCGCCACCACCACATCCGCCACCGCGCCGCCGGGCACCAGTCGGGCCAGCCCGTCCACGGTCGGCCGCAGCGCAGGCGCCGCGATCAGCGTGCCGTCGGCGACCCCGGCGCACCATGGCGTGTCGAGCAGCAGCCGGGACGCGGCCAGGTGCGCGCTCAACGGCACCGGCGCCAGCACCCGACCGGCCTCGTGCAGCAGCAGAACCAGATCGGCGCGGCTCGCACCACCACCCCCGGCGCCTTCGGGCAGCGCCATTCCGGGTACGCCCATCGCGGCCAGGCGCCGCCACAGATCGGCCGCGAAGCCGAGTGGTTCGGCCGCGCGTACCACGGAAATCGGGCATCGGTCCGTGAAGAACTCCGAAAAGGCGCTCCGTACCGCCTTTTGATCTTCCGTCGGTTCAAGATCCACCGGCGACCTCCGTTCACACCTCACCGCTCGCACGAGCCGGCCGGCGCACGCTAGCCGGTGTCGGCGCACCCTTCCATGGCATCGCGGGGGCGAAGTGACCGATGTGCCGGAGATCTCGATCCCATGACATTACTTGCCGGTAGCTGACTGGCGGGTTGCTCTTTGCGAAGATCGGCTGCCCGAGTGACATCCGACGAGAACAGCTGCTTTCCGCCGTACGGTCCTGGGGGATCGAGCCGATCACCCATACGATCCGAGGAACAACGGAAAGCGAAGGGAGAGCCCGCTGTGCGTGCATACCGCCACGTGGCGCTGGTGTTGATCGCCTTGCTGGGTGCGGCCCTGATCATCTTCCCGCTGGCCGCCGGCCTGCCGAAGAAGACGCAGGCCGTGGACGACCTGACCAATGCCTTCCGGCCCGCCTTCACGCCGCAGGCCATCGAGCAGAGCCGGACCGACCTGGCCACCATGAACCAGATGTTGGAGCAACTCCAGGCGGAGACGCTGCCCGGACTCGCCCAGCAGGCCGGGATCCCCACGCCCTCGCTGATCAACCTGATGGGCACCACCGCGCCCGAGGTCGGCAAGGGTCTCAAGGAGATCCCGACGATCATGCCGCGGTTCAACAAGCTCGCGGGCACGATGGACGCGCAGGCCGGGAACTTCCGCCAAGCCGACGACATCCCCACCGCGGACGCGCCCAATACCGCGGTCACCTATCTCTATCTGATCCCGGGCATCGTGCTGCTCGTGGTGGGCGCCGGCGGGCTGCTGTTCTCCTTCGTCGGATCGCGCGCCGTGGTGAGCACGGTGTGCCTGGTGATCGCCGCGGTGGTCGGCCTGGGCATGGTGGTGGGCACCCTCGCCACCGGCGTGATCGGCAAGACCAAGGCATCCGAGAAGATGTTCACCGCGTTCCGGCCGACCTTCACCGACGCCGGGTACAAGCAGGCGCACGACGACCTGGACACGCTGGGCAAGATGGCCGTCGGGATGAAGACCAAGTCCATCCCGTCGATGGCCGCGCTCCTGCGCAAGCCCGTCCCGCAGTTCACCGCCGAGCTGGCCACGCAGTACCCCAAGGTCGGCAAGGGCCTCGCGGAGACCGACCGGATCCTGGCCAAGTTCAACGCCCTGGTGGAGAACATCGGCGCCAACATCGACACCTTCGACAAGGCGGACAGCATCCCCAACAAGGACACCGAGGTCTCGGTCATGCCGTGGCTGCTGCTCGGCCCGGGTGCGGCGGTCTTCCTGCTGGCCGGCGTTGCGCTGGTGATCCAATTCACAGGGCGCGACACCGGCTCCACCGACCCGAACGCGGGGGCGCCGAGGCAACCGTCCGGTGCGGCGGTCTGACCGCTCGACGGCGACGCAGCGGAACCGTCCGTCAACCGTGTGTCTAGGTTGTCCGGATTATTCCTGGTGTAGGACCAAAAGAAAGAAAAGACTGGTTCCCTGAATGTCCGGGAACCGGGTGTAAAGCGGCCCTTGGTCGATCGAAATGCACGTGCATCGGCGCGGTGCAGACGCAGAAATCGTCGATGCACGTGCATCCGGTCTTGCAGTTGGGGTCGGCATCCTCATAATGAAGTGTGTGCATGTGCACGCGCATGTGCATGGACGCTCTGTGAGGCGAGTCCTCTGGCGGCGTTCCCAACAGGCCGGGGACCAGTACCCGCTCGGAGGCACGGATGACCGTCGCGAGTCCCGCAGGGTTCCGGACGTCGACGTTTCAGTGGATGGAGCCTCTGGCCGGGGATATGGGCCCAACATCCGATATCGCGATACAAGCCCTCGCCGCACGTCGCGAGTCGGTCAAGGCCGCTCGTGACTTCACGCAGTCGGTGCTCGCCGGCTGGGGCGCCGCCTGTCTCGAGGACGACCTCGCCCTGGTCGTGTCCGAGCTCGTCACGAACGCACTGTGTCACGGTCTGGGTGCGGGCCGCGACGACGCGACGGATGTCGCGCACAACATCCAACTGGCGCTTTTGCGCAAGGGCGAACGTGTCATGTGCGCGGTGCAGGATCCGGGCGAGAACCTGCCCGAGGCCCAGACCGGCGGCGAGGACGAGGAATCGGGCCGCGGGCTGTATCTGGTGGGCTGCTTCAGCGATTCCTGGGGCTGGTTCCCGCTGAACGGTATGGGCCGACGCACCGGAAAGGTCGTCTGGGCCATGTTCGAGATACGCGGCTGACCCACACGTTCCGCAATATGGGGACCGCATTGCGTGGCGACATTACGTTGCGGCGAAGCGGCGAGTTTTAATTCACATTCGCCGGCGGCAACGAATGCGGCGGTATCCGAGTCACCCGGCGCCAAGCGTTTACCCGTCGATCCCGTCGACGGGTTTTCTGCATTCTTACGCCCGTTTCGTCCCCGCCGGCTTAAGCAGCTTTTACGCTTCCTTTGAAACCTTGAGGAATGCATGAGCCCTCACGTGTGGGTGAACTCCGGCTGCGCTATCATCGCCGTTGTACGCTGCAAATGCATGGTCAGATGCACGTGCATGCGTAAGTCGGACCGGTTTTGGAAGAAATTGCGACGGACCGGGACGAAGGAACGACACGTGCCGCAACCGGGGGGCGGGCGACCGCCGTCGGGTCGCTCGGCGAGAGGTCCAGGAGAAGCGTCATGCAGGCAACGCACAACGGGGTATCGGCGACCGCGCTCGACGGGGTCACCTGGCAGAAGAGCCGCCGCAGCAACTCGCAGGGAAATTGCGTCGAAATGGCCGCGCTGCCGGACGGCGACGTCGCGGTCCGCAATTCGCGCCACCCCGACGGGCCGGCGCTGATCTATACGCGCGCCGAGATCGAGGCGCTCATCCTCGGGGTCAAGGACGGGGACTTCGACAACCTGCTGGCGTGACGACCCGCCCGGGGCGCTTCACCCGGGTGGGTGTATCCCCGGCCGCGGCGGCCGAGGGACGGGGCGACCGTGTCGGTCAGTTCTCCTTGAGGATGCGCTGGAGCAGATCCACGCTCTTGTCCGGCGGCATACCGTCCACGCTCAACCGGTCCATCACCTCGGTGTACGCGTCCACCTCGTCCCGCTTGTCCAGATAGAGCGCGCTGGTGAGCTGCTCCAGGTAGACCACGTCGGGGAGGTCGCTCTCCGGGAAGCGCAGCAGCAGGAACGGACCACCCTCGGCCGCGTGCGCGCCGAACCTGAACGGCATGATCTGGATCGTCACGTTGGGCAGGGCGGCCATCTCGATCAGGTGCCGGACCTGATCGCGCATCACGTCCCGGCCGCCGATCGGGCGACGCAGGGCCGCCTCGTCCAGCACCACCCAGAGCCTGGGCGGCTTGTCGCGGTAGAGGATCGACTGGCGCTGCATCCGCAGACCGACGCGCCGGTCGACCTCGGCCGCCGACGCCGAGGGTTGTCCGGCGATCACCACGGCCCGCGCGTACTCCGGCGTCTGGAGCAGGCCGGGGACGAACTGCACCTCGTAGGTGCGGATCACCGAGGCGGCCTCCTCCAGGCCCACGTAGACCTGGAACCAACTCGGCAGGATGTCGTTGTAGTTGTGCCACCAGCCCTGGGCGTTGGCCTCCGCCGCGAGGCCCAGGAGGGCGGCCCGCTCGGTCTCGTCGCCCACGCCGTACATGGTCAGCAGATCAGCCACGTCTCGCTCCTTGAAGCTGACGCGCCCCAGTTCCATTCGGCTGATCTTCGATTCGGAGGCGCGGATCTCGTAACCGGCCTCCTCCCGCGTAATGCCCTTCGCTTCGCGCAGACGGCGAAGCTGGGAACCGAGGAGAATACGGCGAACCGTCGAGCCGCTCCCCGGCTGCGTTGCGGGCATCTGCTACCTCCGGCTGAATGGACCAGCGCATAGTATGCCGGCGCGTTGCCACGCGTCCTCGGATCATGGTTACAACAGCACTCTCTTGACGATGTGCCACCACCCACCCGGCTCGACCATGTGCCGCACACTCGGCTTGTCATGTTCGGGCTCCGGGCCCCAGCCGCCCATGCTCGCACAGGTGATACCACCTAATCGATGCCGTGGCACCGCGAATCCCCCTCTACTGCCGGGTAATCCGGAAGTTTCCGACGAACCGACGGCCCGATAGGCACGCTGCGCGCGCGGTCGGTGACACGCGTCGCATCCTGCGCCGAGCGAGTGACGTGGGCGCACTCGTGCACTCGGGTGAAGCGGCCCGCATCCTTTCGGCCGAACTCGCAGCCGAAGGCGGCACGAAAGCACCTCGCGCCCGCGCCGAGACCACCCGAGAGGACGTCGACAACATCCGATTCCCGCTGTCGGACGGGCTGTCTACGGTCTTCACATGTCCTCCCCGGTACATTCCTTCACCTATCTGCGGCCGTCCGCGCTCGGCGCCGTCGACGGCTCCCCCTCCCTCGGCCTGCAGACCTGCGGCGGGCTCGGATCGCGCGGCCTGACCCCCTTCCCGCGCTTCTTCTCCGGCTTCCTGACCGCGCCCGAGGCGGCGGCCGGCGGCCTGCTCGCGGTCGCCGACGTCGCGGCGGCGCGCTACTACCAGCCGCTGCGGCCGGGTTCGCTGGATCCGGTGGTCACCGGCAACGGGGACCGGCTGCGCTTCGAGTCGTTCTCCGCCTGCTGCGGCGTGCATGCGCGCCTCGACGTGCTGCCGGCCGGCATCGACGGCGAGATGTTCGGTACCGGCACCACCAACGTGGACGTCAACGCGCCGCTGCGCGAGGCGTTGGCCCGGGTCGGCGGCGCTGATCCGCTGCACCTGGCGGTCGGCCCCGACGACGTCACCGTCACCACCTTCGACGGCCCGGTGGTGGAGAAGAAGGTGCCGCTGCCCGAGCGCTGGCTGCGCGGCTTCGCCGAAGTCCAGGTCATCTCCGGCGGGTTCGACCTGCGCGCCGAGGTCGGCGCGGGCGAGGCGGTGCGCTTCCTGCGGGCGCTGCCGCGCGGCTCCCGGCAGGCGCTGTGGGCCGTCCCGGCCGGGCGCTCGTTGCGGCTGACCGCCCGCCCCGTGCCGGGCGCGGTGTGCCTGCCCGGGCCCGATCGCCTCCAGGCGCTCGCCAGGTTGCTGCGGCACGCGCTCGCACTCCGTATATACGGACCCGCCGTGCAGGCGCGCAGCACGGCCGTGTCGTCCGCCTGGGAGGTCGAATTGCCCGGCATGCGGATGACGTTGACGCTGTCCCCGGATCCGGCCCGCGGCTTCTCCGGCGAGGGCGCGGTGCTCACCGGCCTGGCGAGCGAGACGAGCGGCGCCGACGCGGACCTGATCTGCGCCCTGCTGGCCTGGGAACCCCGGGTCGAGATCGGCGAGTTGGCCGCCCGCTCGGGTCTGGACACCGAGCGGGTGCGGGCCGCGCTGGTGCGCCTGGGCACCTCGGGCCGGATCGGCTACGACGTCGCCGAGGCGGCCTACTACCACCGCGAGCTGCCCTACGACACCGGCAGCGTGGAGCGGATGAACCCGCGCCTGCGCGACGCGCACGCCCTGGTCGCGGCCGGCGCCGTCACGCTCACCGGCGGCGAGGAGGCGTCGGTGCGCAGTGGGGACCGCACCTACGGCCTGCGGTTGGCCGGGGACGGCAGCTGCACGTGTCAGTGGTGGGCCGAGTATCGCGGCGGGCGCGGGCCCTGCAAACATCTGCTCGCCACGCAGATCGTCCGCGGCCGGGCCGGGGCCGACACGGGCGGCGGCGCGATCCCCGCCACCGCGAGCACCACCGGCACCGCGAACGGCGGCGCGACCGCGACCGCAGCCCAGGAGGCGAACCGATGACCGGCACCACATCGACCGGCGCCCAGCCCACCGGCGCCGGCCCGGCGGGCGGCGAGTCCGCGCGCGAGCCCCTGACGTGGGAGCGGGTGCTCGCGGTCGTGGACGACCCGGGCCGGCACATGGACAACCCCGCGCCGATCGTCGCGCTGTTCGCCGGCCGCACCGAGGCCGAGCGCCGCGCGCTGGTGCCCGCCTACAAGGAGGCGGTCCGCACCCGCCGCGACGGCAGCCCCGAGGTACGCCCGCTGCGCCCGCTGCGCCACGTCGGCGTCGCGCTCCTAGGCGGCCCCGCCGGCATCGCCCAGTGGCTGCTGCGCGAGGACATGGGGTGGCCCGAGAAGTTCGGCCAGGAGGCGATATACACGATCCTCGCCGAGCGCAACCCGGCCTGGATCCCCGACATCGCCACCCGCATGGCCGCCCGGCTGCCGCTGGATTTGTGGGGCAACCAGTGGCACGTGGTGGACGCCCTGGTGCGCGGCGCCGGGTTGCCCACGCCGACCACGCCCGGCTTCGTGCTGCGGTGGATGACCGAGGTGGCCGGCCGATGGCGCGGCTCCGGCCGCCCGCTCGCCGAACATCTCGCCGCCGACCGCTACTTCCCGGACCTGCTGCCCGCGCTGTTCGAGGTCGCCGGGGTCGGGCAGAACCTGGACACCCCCACCACCGGACCGAACGCCGTGCGGCCCGGCTGGGACACCGCGCTGGCCGCGCTCGCCGACGCGAAGACGATCCAGCGCGACGTGCTCCTGGATGGCTGCCTGTCCCGGCTGCTGCGCGGCGAACGCCCCGGCGCACTGCGCGGGTTCGTCCGCCTGCACGAGGCGCTGGCACCCACCGACGACGAACTCGCCGCCCGCGTCGAGGGCTACCTCCGGCTGCTGCCCGACGCGCCCTCCACAGTGGCCGCACTCGCCCAGGCCGCGCTGCGCCGGGTGGACGGCGCGGACCTGCTCGATCCGGAGCGGATCGCCGAGGCGAGTCGCAGTGTGCTCTTCCGCGCCGAGAAGACCCTGGTACGCACCCAACTCACCTGGCTGGGCGCGGCGATCAAGCGGCACCCGGAGCATGCGGGCACCCTGCTCGCCACCGCCTGCACCGCGTTCGGCTCACCCGCCGGCGACCTCCAGGAACGCGCCGTCGCGCTGATCGCCAAGCACGTCCGCACGCTGCCGCCCGACCAGGTCGACCTCGTGCTCACCGAGGTGCGCGACGCGCTGCCGATGCTCGGCGACGCGATCCGCCCCGAAGCGGCCGCGCTGATCGGGGAAAGCGGGGCACCCGAGCCCGAGTTCGTGGTTCCGCTCGGCCCGCCGCCACCGCGCGAGCTGCCGCCGCCGATCTCCTCCATGGCCGAACTGGTCGAGGAACTGGCGGTGTTCTTCGGGAGCACCCCCAACCCGTGGGTCAATCCGCGCGGCCAGGCCACCGACCCGCTCGCGGTGGAGCGGATCGTGGCCGCCCTGCTGCGCGAACACGCTCGGGACCGCGAGGCGTTGCACACCGCGCTGTTTCCGCTCACCGAGCAGCACGGGCACATCGTGCACCAGCAGTGGTTCGCCCACCAGGTACGGGGCGCGGTCGGCGCCATGGTGGCCGCCGCCACCGGCCACGGCGGCCGACAGGGCTGGTTCCGCAGCCTGTTCGGCAAGGGCGACGCGGCCGAGCACGACCTGATCCCCGGCGAGAAGCGCGACATCGAGCGGATCGCCCCGCCGCAACGTTTCCTGCTCGCCCGGCTGTACGAGGTGGGCACCCGGCTGCGGGTGCCGCACTCCGGCCCCTACCTGGCCGAGATCGCCGACGCGGCCGGCTTCGTGGACCCCGAGGCCCTGGTGGCCGGCCTGGAGACGTGGGAGGCGTCCGGGCACAGCCCCTGGCGGCGCGACGTCGACCAGGCCCTGCTGCGGCTGCCGTCGCACCTCGACCCCGCGCTGGTCGCCCGTGCCGGCCGGCTCACTTCGCCGGCCGGCCGCCGGGTGGCCCGGACGATGGCGGCCGGCGGGCCCGCCCCGGGTCTGATCGGGCGCGGTCGATTCGACCGGATCCACCGCGAATACTCCGCACCGAAGGGCGGCTGGGTACACAGCGACGGGCCCCTGGCCACGGTCGCCCCCGGCGCCCCGGACACCGTGCCGGAGACCGCGTGGGCGCTGTACGGACTGGCCGACCCGGGCGCCGCCGCGCGCACCTCGGCCTGGTCCGAGGACTCCGGGCCGGACCTGCACTGCTGGCCGCTGCTGCTGCCCCGGGACCGGGACGTGATCGCGGCGCACCTGGCGATCTGTACCCAACGCGGCATCGACGGCACGAGCCGGGGCGCGGAGGTGCTGCCGGCGCTGGCCGAGTCGTTCGGTCCGCTGGGCCCGGGCATGTCGTTGGCCCTGGCCTACGCGCTGGGCGCGCAGGCCGCCGAGGACCGCACCGGCGCGGTGGACGCGTTCGTGACGCTCAGCGCCCGGGACGACGCGTGGGACACCGAGGCGCTGGGCCGCGACTTGGGCGAGGCGGTGCGCACACGCGGGCTCAAGACCACCCGCGTGGTGGCCTCGCTGCGCGACGCGGCCCGGGCGGGCGCGACGGGCACCGTCTGGGGCACGCTGAGCGGCTTCCTGCCGGACCTGCTCGCCGGGACGAAGGCCACCGGGCTCGGCGACGTGCTCGCGCTCGCCGCGGAGACCGCGGCCGGTTCGGGCGCGCGGGGGGTGTCCGTCCCCGGTCTGGCCGAACTCGCCGATCGCAAGGGCTCGTCCCGGGCGGTGGTGGAGGCACGGCGACTGCGGAAGGTGCTCGACGGCGACACCGGCTGAGCCGGACCGGGTGCGCGGTGCCGGACGGGTCGGGGTCGACCCGTCCGGCATCGCGGCGTCGGCTCGCCGAACCGGTGCCCGGCGTGCGCCCGGGGCGGGTCAGTCCTCGTCGAGCGCCTTCACCCGGGCCAGCGTGATCCCGTCCGCGACCGGCAACATCACCGGCTCCACCCGACGGTCGGCCTTCACGTGCTCGTTGAACGCGTGCACCGCCGCCGGCGTCGGGTCGCCGTTCGGCTTGAGCACCTGCCCGTCGTAGAGCACGTTGTCCGCGATCAGCAGACCGTTCGGCCGCATCCTCGGCACCAGCGCCTCCCAGTAGGAGATGTAGCCGTCCTTGTTCGCGTCGATGAACGCCAGATCGATGTGCGGATGCGAGGGCAGCGCGTCCAGCGTCTCCAGGGCCGGCGCGATCCGCAGGTCGATGCGATCGGCCACGCCCGCCTCCCGCCACGTCTCGCGGGCGATCTCGGTCCACTCCTCGGACACGTCGCAACACAGCAGCCGGCCGTCCGCGGCCAGCCCCTTGGCGATGCACAGCGCCGAGTATCCGGTGAAGGTGCCGACCTCCACCGCGACCCGCGGCCGGACCACACCGGAGAGCAGCGTCAACAGCGCGCCCTGCTCGGCGGGCACCTGGAGCTGGGCCAACCCACCCATGCCCCTGGTGCGTTCGATCACCGCGCGCTGCGCCGGGTCGGGCGCAAGGGAGTGGTCCAGGACGTAGTCGTACAGCTCCGGGGTGACGCGCACCTGCTTGTCGAAGGACATCGGTCAATTCTCCTCGGGTCGTTCCGGGCGCTCGGGCGGTTGGGGGAAGGCCGTGTCCCAGGGCAGCAGCAGCCCGAAGTCGCGGACCAGGAGCCGCAGCACCTCGTGATCGTTCGCGAGTCGGCGCTCCTCGGTGGAGCCGTCGCTGCGCACCACGGTCAGCACCCGGTCCACCACGTAGGCACGCTCGTGCGGGCCGCTGCGCTGCACCCGCAGGGTGTGCCGGAACGGGGAGCCGGGATGGGTGGCGACGTACCAGTTCGCCACCTCGTAGTCGACCAACTCCCGGCGCCGGAGCGTGAACTCGTAGACGGTGAACCACCCGTCGTCGCCGTACACGGTCTGCAGCAGCCACAGATCGTCCTCGCGCACCAGCCGGTAGCGCCACGCGCCCTGCGGGCTGGACACCCCCGGCAGCAGCGGCAGCGGCTCCAACAGGCCACCGCTGCCGAAGCCGACGTCGGCGATGTAGGGGTGCGCCTCGCCGGGCACCTCGACCGCGAGCAGTATGTGGGTCAGCGGCCGGATCGCGTCGGAGCCCATCCGCACCCGCGCGGCCAGCCGGGTCACTCCGAAGCCCAGCGCCTCCAACACGCCCGCGAACAGCAGGTTGTGCTCGAAGCAGTAGCCGCCGCGACCCTGCCGCACCAGCTTGTCCTCCAGGTCGGCCGGCTCCAGCGAGGGCACGCCGCCCATGACGACCTCGACGTTCTCGAACGGGATGCCGACGACGTGCGCCAAGTGCAGCGAACGCAGCGTCGCCCACGTGGGCGCGCGCTCACCGGACCAGCCGATCCGGGCGAAATAGGCGTCGAGGTCCGGATGGTGCTGATGGCGTTGCCGGCGCAAGAGCCGTCTCCTTCGGATCCGGGGCCCGGGGCCGGGCGTGGACCGATTCTCACACGCGTGTCCGCGCGGGTGGGACGGCTCGCGCGGGGTGCCACCCGATAGGTTCGGATCGGGTCGCACGGCGGCCCGGCCCGCGCCGTGCGGGCCGTCACGTGCACGGAGGTCGTCATGAGCGAGCAGCAGCCCCAGTCGCGGCCGGAGTCGCCGTCCGCCGCGGACGAGCGCGCCATCGAGGAGTTGGCCGGGCGCATGTTCGAGGCGGCGCGGGTCGGCGACGCCGAGACGCTGGGCACCTACCTGGACGGCGGGCTGCCGGCGAACCTGGCCAACGACCGGGGCGACACGCTGGTGATGCTCGCCGCGTACCACGGACACGCCGACGCGGTACGCGCGTTGCTGGAACGCGGCGCGGATCCGGACCGGGCCAACGACCGCGGCCAGACGCCGCTCGCGGGCGCGGTGTTCAAGAACGAGCCGGAGGTGGCGGCGGCGTTGTTGGCGGCCGGCGCCGACCCCGACGCGGGCACGCCGAGCGCGCGCGAGACCGCGCGGATGTTCGGCAAGGAGGACATGCTTTCGGCGACCGGTGGGTAACACAACCATGACCCTCCGTCAGTTCCCGCCTGCGCCAGGGACAGCCGGGCGTGAGGGTGTCGGGGGAGGCGCACACGATGTCCGACCAAGCCGCGATACCGCGACTCGACCTGGACGGATTCCCCACGGGCGCGGGGCTGCTGCACCTGCGATCGGACCTGCCCGAGGCCCTGGACGGAACATTCTCCCCCTGGTGCGATCGACACCACGACGATCTGCTCAAGGTGCCCGGCTTTCGGCGCGCCCGGCGCTTCGTGTTGTGCGGCGCGTTCACCAACGGTGAGGCCGAGGCCGGGCCGCCGGCCGCGCGCTACCTGACCGTGTACGACCTCAAGCACGTGGGTGTGCTTGCCGCCGCGGGCGACGACGTGCACACCCCGCTGCCGCCCGAACTGATCGGCGCGATCACCTCGTCCCGGCTGGACTGTCGCGAGGTGCGGCGCTGGCCCAACGTGTCGGTGAGCCGGCTGTTCCCGGCCGGCGACAAGGTGCTGCACCTGACCGCGCACGGCTCCGGCACGGCGATGGGTCGCTGGTTGCACGAGGAGGCGGTGGCCGAACTCCTGCGCTCACCGGGCGCGGTGGGCCTGCGCTGGTTCGACGCGGGCAACGGCCTGCACGTGCTGCTGTGCGAGGTGAGCGGCCCGATGTGGCCACTCCCCCCACACGTACCGCAGGACCTGGGCCCGGCGGTATGGAGCGGCTACCGCCAGGTATACCTCGCCGACGCCCCCACCTGACACCCGCTCGCCCGCCGATCGCCCAAGGCACCCGACCGGCCACGCCGAAGCCCGCAAAACCCCAGCGCGGCCGATTGCCCCAGGGGCCCGATCGGCCACGCCGAAGCTTCTGAAACCCCAGCGTGGAAGCTCAAAGCAACGGGTGGAGCGGGCGGGCACACCACCCAACCAAGACGCACCCGCAGCGTCACACCTCGGACCGCACCACCTCGAACCCGGCCGCCTCCAGGTCCGGGGCCACCCGACCCGCATCGCCCTCGACCACAATGGCAAGCTCGTCGGGCCGCAGATGCGTCGCCGCCGCCCGAGAGACCGCGGCCCGATCCGTGGACCCGATCTCGGCGTATTCACGCGTCACATGATCGTCCGGCAGGCCATGCACGATCGCCTCGATCAACCTGCCGCCGATGCCGCCCGGCGTCTGCAGGTTGATCGGCATGCTGCCCAGCGCATGGGCCCGGGTCGCGGCGAGCTCGTCGTCCGTGACCCCGTCGGAGTGCATCCGCCGGATCTCCGCGATCGTGTCCACCACCGCCGCGGCGGTGACCTCGGTGTGCACCGCGGCGGACATCGTGAACGTGCCCGAGCGGCGGCCGTGGCCGAAGCTCGCGTGCGCGCCGTAGGTGTAGCCCTTGACCTCGCGCAGCAGGTGGTTGAGCCGGGAGCCGAAGCTGCCGCCCAGCACCTCCGCGCACAACTCGATGGCGATCAGATCCGGCGTCGAGCGCGGCGCCGCGGTGTGCCCGATCCGCAACACGGACTGCACCGCGCCGGGTCGGTCCACCACGATCGCCTGCCGGGTCGAGGGCGCGCCGGTGAACTCGGCGAGTTCGGCGGGGTGTCCGGTGCCGGTCGCGCCCGCGAAGACGATCGTGCCCAGCGCCCGGAGGTCGACCGTGTCCAGGTCGCCGACCACGGCCAGGGTGCCGGGCGCGGTCATCCGGGCCGCGTGGAAGGCCCGGATCGCGTCCGCGGTCAGCGCGGCGGCGGTGTCCGGGGTGCCGCCGAGCACCCCGCCGAGCCGGTGCTCCGGTCCGAACAGGGCCTGCCGGAAGGCGAGTTGGGCGCGGGTGCCGGGTTGTGCCCAGGCGGTCTTCAGGGACCGCACGTGGTCGGCCAGGAAACGCTCGACGTCGGCGTCGGTGAAGGCCGGGCGGCGGATCGCCTCGGCGACCAGATCCAGGCCCTCGGCGAGCCGGTCGGCGGGCAGGTCGATGCCCACCTCCTGGGTCTCCCACCCGCAGGCGATGCGCCACTGTGCGCCCAGGGCCTCGACGGCCACGCCGAACGCGTCCGCGTCGCGGTCCAGGCTGCCCTCGTCCAGCAGGGAGCAGGTGATCCGGGCCAGGCCGTCCAGGCCGACCGGTTCGTGCAGCGCGCCGCTCTCCATGACCGACTTGGCCCAGGCCAGGCGGTGTCCGGGCAGGTGCGCACCGACCACCTCGCCGCCGGCCACGCCGACCCGGCGGACCTCGGGGAAGCGGTACGGGCGCGGCTCGGTGCCGGTGGGCCGCTCGGCGACCAGGGTGTGTCGGGTCCCGATGTGTGCGCTCATGCGGCGGCCTCCGGCTCGTCCGTGTCGATCCCGGCGCCCGCCTCGGCGGCCTCGGGCAGGAACTCCAGCACGATGCGGTTGTCCGCGTGCAGGATCTCGCGGGCGACGCGGTGCACGTCCTCGGTGGTGACCGCGAGCAGGTGGTCGAGGTGGTCGCGGATCGACTCGGCGTCGCCGAAGCGGGTGGTGAAGCGGCCGATCGCATCGGCCCGGCCGCCGGCGGTGGACAACTCGCGCAGCCAGTCGCCGGCGAGCATCGCCCGTACCCGGTCGAGTTCGGCCTCGGTCACCCCCTCGTCCGCCACCCGGTCGCACACCGCGACGTAGGCGTCGAGGAGTTCGCCGGGTTCGGTGCCCTCGCTCGGCGCGCACGAGCCCATCAGGACCGACTCGTGGTTGAGGTAGCCCCACGCGGACAGGAACGCGCCGGTGGACTGGGCCAGATTGCGGGCGGTGACCAGCTCGCGGTACAGCCGGCTGCCCCGGCCACGCCCGACGACCGCGGCGAGCACGGTCGAGGCGGGCGCGTCCGGGGTGCCGAAGCGCGGCGCCCGGTGGCACAGGAACAGGCGCGGCGTGGGCACGTCCCGATACACCGTCACATGCTGTCCGGCGCCGAAGCGGGCGGGCAGCGGGTCGGGGGAGGGCTGCGGGAAGGAGCCGCGCGGGGCGATCCCGCCGAAGTAGCGCTCGGCGAGCGCGACCACCCGGTCCGGGTCGACGTCGCCGACCACGGTCAGCACCGCGTTGTCCGGCGCGTAATAGGTCTCGTGGAAGGCGGTGAAGTCGGCCGGTTCGGCGCTGTCCAGCTCCTCCATCGAACCGATCGTGGACGTCGCGTAGGGATGGCCCGCCGGGTAGGCGAGGGCCGTCATCTCCTCGCTCCAGGTCCCGTACGGCACGTTGTCGTAGCGCTGCCGGCGCTCGTTCTTGACCACCTCGCGCTGGTTGTCCAGGGTTTCCTGGGTCAGCGCGAGCGAGCCCATCCGGTCGGCCTCCAGCCACAGCGCGAGGTCGAGCCGGCCCGAGGGCACCGTCTGGTAGTAGTTGGTCCGGTCCGGGTTGGTCGACGCGTTGATCCCGTCGCCGCCGCAGCCCTCGATCGCGGCGAAGTGGCCGCCCTTGTCGACGTGCGCGGAGCCCTCGAACATCAGGTGCTCGAAGAGGTGGGCGAAGCCGTGCTTGCCCGCGACCTCGTGCCGCGAGCCCACGTCGTACCAGAGGTTGACCGCGGCGAGCGGCACCGTGCTGTCGGGGCAGACCACCACACGCAGACCGTTGGCGAGCCTGGTCCGGTGCAGGGCCCACGGGAAGTGGGCGGAAGTTGACGGCACGTCAGGTTCCTCCGGGGGTGCGGCGATCGACGACGGACCGCCATTGTTTCAGGCGGAGGCACCGAGCGGGCGCGACTGCGAACGCACGACGACCACCCGCCCCGGGTACGTGCCCGGGGCGGGTGGTCG
>NZ_JBSHGZ010000011.1:125719-242629 GCF_053618075.1 Embleya sp. NPDC055664 | reverse complement strand
CGGTGGCCCCGGGGGGGGGGGGGGGGGGGGCCGGGGGGGGGGGCGCCGCCGGCCGGCTTGGGCCCCCTTGGTGGGGTCCCGTTGGGTTGGGGCGGGGGGCGGGTCGGGGGGGGGGGGGGGGGCACGGAGTCGAGGGCCGTGGCAGCGCGTTGCCGCCGGCACATTGCTGCCACGCCGGCCCCGAACACCCCGTCCGATTCGTGCTGTTCGCCGGGATTCCAGGTGGGCCCACCAGTCGCCGAGTCGCTGAGCGGCCTTCCTGCGGGCTCGCAGCCCCTCGGCCATCGATCAACCCGCCGGCCGCTCCACGGGCGCTCAGAACGCCCCCTGGAGCGCTCCCGAGGCCCGTTCGGCGGCCTCGGCGGCGGCCTCCCGATCCTCGCGGCAGTCGGCGCACACCCCGTCGGCCCGCAGGCCCCGGACCGCCCGGTCGCAGTCGTCGCAGGTCCCGATCGGCACCGGCGCAGCCACCCGGTGGGCCGCCGTACCGACCGGCGCCCCCATCGCCGCGCTCGGCTCCTGCCCCGTCCGGGCCCGGTTCGCCGCCCGCCGGTCCGCGCCGAACCGCTCGTCCGCCGCGGCCCGCCGATCCTGGTCCTGCCGGGCGCAGTTGCGGCAGGCGAACGGGTCGCCCGCCACGCCCGCCACGGGACCGGCCGTGGGCAGCCACAGGCGGCCGTCCTCGCAGTTCGGATCGGCGCACCCACGCCGGGCCAGCCCGCGGCCGCCCAGCCAGCCCATGGGGCTGCGTACGGGGCCTTCCTGGGTCCGCCAGCGGTCTGCCAGCCGGGCGAAGACCCGGTCCGCGTCGCCGACTTCGGCCACGGCGCGATCCACCAGCGCCGCCGCCACGACCCGCTGGCCGGTGCTCATCCGGTCCACCAGCGGCCCGATTCCGGCAAACGCCCGCGCAGCTGCCGGGGAGATGGTGGTCCGGTGGTTCGGGACCGTCACGTGTCGCGATCGACGGGGTTCCGCCGCAGGCGCCTTGTTCGCCGGGGGTGCCGTGGAGCCGGGTCGGGCGCTGTTCGCGGGCCCGGGCACGTCTACCAACGGGAGCGCCCTGCGGGCGGAACCCCCCCGGGAAGCCGCGTTCATCTGTAGGTCAATCGGAGTGTCTTCCTTATACGTGACGGAGGTCCGAACCCCCTGCGGACCCGACGTCCATTGACCCTCCGCACCTGGGTTTTGAGCTGCCGAAATGCCGTTCTCCGGCGGCTCGAACGAGGTCCGGACGACGGTTCGCGAGGCGGCCTCGGACGGTGCCCCGGCAGGTGTTTCGACAACCTTGTTGACGGTTGATTCGAGAGTCGCGAAGGCCGCTGTTCCGCCGCCCACGTGAAAGGCCGCCCCGAGGGCGACCGGACGGTCGGACCGCGAGTCCGCCGAGGTCTCCCCCACCGCTCCCGCCGAGTCGGTCTCGTCCATCCCCTCGTCCGCTGCGGTCGCCACACCGGTCTCGGCGGTCTCGGCGGTCTCGGCGGCCACATCGGCCTCGGCGGTCGACTCGTTGTCGCTCCCGGGCTCGAACGGCCGGAGCGGGACCATCATGTTCCGCCCCTGCCACCCCTCCCGGCGGCCCACCTCGACCCAGCCCCATCGCTCCAGGTCGGACACCACGCCGCGGGCGGCGCGGACACTCACCGGCTCGCCGATCCGCCGGCCCGACTGGTGGCGCAGCACGTCGGCGAGTTCGGCGTAGGTCAGGTGGTGGCCGCGGGCGCGGGCGTAGCTGATGACGGCGTACGCCCGAGCATGCCGGTGCGGCACCGCGCCCAAAAGCGCGACGGGCACCATCACCCACGGCTCGCCCTTTTCCGGGGCACGCAGGCGGCGTACGGCCGAGGTCCCGGTGCCGGAAGGCTTGGTGCGGCGGACCACGGTCAGTTCCTCGCCGGCGGTGAGCTGCTTCTGCGCGGCGTACAGGGACGACGGGGCCTTGAGCGCGATGCGGCCGTCGGCCTGGGTGACCGAGCGTACGGTCAGGCCCAGGTAGCGGGCGATCGTGGTCAGGTCGGCGATGCAGCCGGGCTGGTTCGGGCCGGCGGCCAGGTGGCCGACCTTGGCGGCGAAGACGAAGGCCAGGTCGCTGTACGCCTCGCCGGTCACCACGCGCAGCGGGACCTTGACCGAGGCACGGCGGACCGAGTCCGGCATGGTCGGGTCGATGCCGCGGGCGCCGCTGACCCGAACTCGGGCCGCACGCAAGGCGGCACGCACCCGAGCCTGCATCGTGAATCCAGAGGATTCGGGCACACTTGAAGAGGGCAAGGACCTGGCTGAAGACAGCACTGGGCCTGCCTCGGGGATCGCAGGTATGATCTGCTCCTGAAGCTGGTGAAGAGAAAGAGGTATGGGCGACCCGACCGTTCGGCGCGTGGAAGTACCGGAACGGCTGGGTCTCACTGTTCGGTTGTGTAAGCGGCCGGCAGGCCTCCTTTCTCCGACGGCGCCCCTAGGGGCGCTGAGCTGCGAGCGAGTGGACTAGGGCTGGACTCCTAGGCCACTCGCTCTGCTTTTGTGGACTTCCGACGGCGTTGCCCGGCGCTCAGGCCGCACCATGCCGTCGTCCGACCTGTTCCTGTTCGGCCGCCAGGGCGCGCAGGGCCTGCTGGGCCCACGCGCCGAGGGTGAGGTACTGGTACGGCGTGTTCTCCTCGACGAACCGCAGTGCGAGTGCGGCGTGTTCACTCGGTCGAACGGCCAGGTCGGCCCCCGAGGGATGGACGTAGAGGCCGGTCATCGGGTCGACGTCGGCGAGGTCGCCGACGCGTGAGTGTTCGATGGCCAGGTGCTCCCAGAGGCGCAGGCGTTGCGGTGTGTTGCGCGCATAGTTCTCACCCGGCCAGCTGATCCTTCGCAGGGCCTCGAAGGTGAGCAGGGGCAATACATCGCTGGGCGAGAGCACCGTCGGGTGCAGCACGTTTCGGTCCCGTGCCTCGTAGCCCACCTTGCTGGGCAGACCCGCGATGGCCGCGAGCCTTGCCACGGTCCAACGCTCCCGGGAAGTGGCCATGACCGTCCTTTCGTGTCAACGACCGAAGCCTATCGCTATCTCCGGCAAATAACTTCCTGTCAGGAGAGTCGGCGTGTCGCTCGTTGCGGTGAAGCCGGCACAGCAATGGCGCAAAAGCCCAGAAAATCAGGCATTGCCGTTGTGTTCGATCTGCATGTTGGAAGATCCGCCCGCCCATCCATCTCCTGTCACGCATGAATACCCAGGCGTCGAGTGTGTGTTCTGTCGCGTGATCCACTGCTCGATCGAGCGTGGGTTCCGCCGTTCGGACCATCGCGAGAGCGACCGTGCGACCGATCGTGCGATCCGCCGCGACGCCCACTGCGGGACCCGTCGTGAGAGCCGTCGTGAGAGCCGCCGCCGGAGCCATCGGCGGCTCCAGCGCGCGACCCGCAGTTCCGCCCACTGCTCCGGCCGGCCGCCCACGACACCGCGCGTCCGTCGTTCGCGCCGTACACCCGCCCGCACACCCGCCCATACAGCGATGCGGATTGACGAACACGTTGGGCTGCAATGTGCCGGACATATCAAAGGACATCTCGCCGCACAGCAGCGCGCACAGATCCCGCTGCGGATTGCCGGACAGCTTGCCATGCAAGTTGCAGGTCAAGAGCTATTTGAGGGTGTTGTGGGAATGGCTCGATGAGGTGGTGTGAAGGCTCGCCGAAGGGGCTTCCGAGGGCTCGGGAGAGGCATTGTGGCGGGAGTGAAAATCATCTTAAAAGGTGGGGAAGCCGGCTTTTGTAGTCATTGGGAAGAAGGAGGAAGGCCGGCGCGGGAGGGAGGTGGTGGGAGGGAGCGGTGGGGCGCGCCGGACCGACGGGACGGTTGGGATGGCCTGCGGTGGGGTGGCTCGGCGTTGGCTGTGGGGCTTGGGGGGTGGGGTGGGCGGTTGTGTGGTCGGGAGGGGGCGTGGCCTCCGGGGGTGGGCGGGGGATGAGTGATGGGTGTGGTTTGGCGACGCCCCGGGCGTCCCGGTGGGTGGGTGTGCGGTGATTTCGGTGCCGGGAGGTTGTGTCGCCGTGGCCGAAGAGTCGGTTGGTTGTGGTCGGATGCCTTCCTTCGTTGTGTTCGGTCGCCCCGTTGCCGGGCGTTTTCCGACCGCGATCGGGTTGGCGGGCCCGTGCCGGGTGGGTGGATGCGATGCTCTGGGCAGTGGCCGCGTGGGGTGGTCGGGAGGATCGGAGTGCTGATGGCGACTGGTGGATCCGGCCCCCGGCTGGTGTTGTGGGACATCGATCACACCCTGATCGACGGTGGGAAGGTGTCGCGGCGGGCATACGCGGCCGCATTTCGGCAGGTGGCCGGGCGGGCTCTGGAACAACCGTGGCAATTCGACGGTCGTACCGAGATGGCTGCGGCGAGTGAGGTCCTGCGGCTGCACGGGTTGTCGCCCGAGGATGGCCTGTTGGCTGCTTTCCTGGACCTGATCGTCGCCGAACTACGGCAGCGTGAAGCCGAGTTGGCGGCGGAGGGGCGGGTGTTGGCGGGGGCGCTGGAGGCCCTGACGGCGCTGGGCACGATGCCCGATGTGCGGCAGTCGGTGCTGACCGGCAACCTGTACGCGCTCGCCGTATTGAAGATGAACGTCTTCGGGCTGGCCGACCACGTGGACTTCCGGGTCGGTGCGTACGGCGAGGACGCCTATGAGCGAATCGACCTGCCGGCCCGGGCGTTCGCGCGGACCGAGGAACACCTGGGCCGGCGGCACGTGGGCGCCGACACCGTGATCGTCGGCGACACCCTGCGCGACGTGGCCACGGCCCGCGCGGCGGGCGCGCGGTCGGTGGCGGTGGCCACCGGCTTGACGAGCGCGGCCGCGCTGACGGCAGCGGGCGCCGATGTCGTCCTTACCGACCTCGCCGACACGGAGGAGGTGCTGAGCGCACTGCTGGGCGGGGGCTCGGGTCGCGGCTCGGGTGGGTGACGGCGGGTGGGGCGGTGATGGGGCGGGCGGGCCTGCGCGGACGGGGCGTTGAGTTCGCTGCCTGGTGAGGGCCGGCTGCTTGGCGGGGACCCACCCGGCTTGGGGTGGGGTGGGCCGGTGGCGGTGGGTGTGGTGGTCGCGTGGGCGTCCCTATATAGAGGAGTGGGTGTGGGTGTTTGTTGGTCAGGTGCTGCGCATTGGCATGAGTAGGTAGCGGTAATCCTGGGCGTCTTGGGTTGTGGTGGTTTGAGCCGATGCTTCCTTGGGGCCTTGGGTGTTTGCCGGTGGTGGGGCCTTCGTGAGTACGGTGGGCTTGGTCGGTGTACTGAAGAGCATTTGTGCGGTTGGAGTGCGGAGGGCGGTCAGGCCGTCCAAGAGGTGGGACGGGTTGAAGGCGGACCTGGTGGGGTCGCCCGTCAGGTGCACCGGGACCGTTGCGCCTGCCTCGGCCTCGTCGGTGGTGCCGGCTTCGACCCGCAGGGCGTCGTGCTCGAACGTCAGGCGGATGGGCGCGTTGCGGGTGACCACGAGGGATACCCGCCGTACCGCCTCGATCAGCGCCGCCGTGTCGATGGTCGCCACGGCGGTGGTCTCGTTGTCGAACAGCCAGTCGTAGCGCGGGAACTCGTAGTCGAGCAGCCGCGTGGTGGCCTGCCGTCCGGCGGTGATCAGCCCGAGCAGGCCGCGGCGGCCGGCCTCCGGGCCGAGGGCCAGGCGCAGGTCCGCGCCGATGTCCGGGTTGCGGGCGAGTTCGGCGAGGACTCGGGCCGGGACCAGGGCGGTGCGGGCGGGGTCCTCGGTGATGGGCTGCCAGGGCATGCGGCGGACCGCGAGGCGATATCGATCGGTGGCGGCCAGGACGAGCGAGTCGTGGGTCAGGTGGAGTCGGACGGCGGTGAGTACGGGCACGCTCTCGTCCCGGGACGCCGCGATCGTCACCTGCGCGACGGCCTCGGCGAAGGCGGACGCGCCCACCATTCCGACGGTCTCCGGGAGCAGCGGGGTGGCCGGATAGTCGGTCGGGGCCGTCAGCGGCAGCGCGAAGTAGGCGCCGGCGCAGGTCAGTCGGGCCCGACTCGCCGGGGACGGCGACGACGACCTGGTTACCCTTCTCGCGTCGACGGTGAGGTCCACCGAGTGCTCGCGAGGCAGGGATCGGGCGATCTCGGCGAGCAGTCGCCCCGGGACGAGGATCCTCCCGGGGTGGGTGACCTCGGCCGGGACCTCGATCCCGGTCGAGACCTCGTAGTTGTACGCGGAGATCGTGAGTGTGCCGCCGTCCGCCTCGAGTCGGAACGCGGCGAGGGCGGGGACGACCGGCCGGGCGGGCAGGGCGCGAACGGCCCAGGCGATGCCCTCGACGAGGCGGTCGCGTGTTATTCGAACCTTCACAACGGGCCCTTTCCGAGAACTCGACGAGGAGGATGGTCGCGTGGTGATCGAATATCTGTTCGATTCCAGGAAGGGCGACACTACCGGGGCGCTCGGACAGCGCGCCCGGATCTCGGCGAATGTCGGCGGATCGCGGTGATTTGAGGTAGGGGAGGCCCTTCCGGTTCTTGCGGACTCGGATGGGGCCTGTCGGCGGGTGGCCTGCGGAGCGTGCGCCCCTCGGGTTGCTGCTCAGGTGGCGGCGGCCTCCCGGACCGCCGGGTGCGGGATGGTCAAGGTGTGGGGCAGGTCGAACAGTTCGAACAGGCCCGGCTCGCGGAACGCGCAGATTCGGGTGATGCCCGGATGCGCTTCGCTCCGGAGGTTCCGTGCGGGGGAAGCGCCCTGGGCTGCGACGGGCCGATCGCCACGAGGTGCAGACCTGCGGGGCATCCGAAAGGAATCGGGGTCGTATCGATGGGCGGACGGGGACGACGGGCTCCCCGGCGCGTGGCGACCGCGCGCCGAGGCTGCGCCGCGTCGTCAGATCGCGGCCGCCACGTGTTCGGCGGCCGCCTGTGCGGCGGTGACGGCCTCGATGTGCGCGGGGTGGGTGAGCCGGCCCGCCCGCTTGACCGTGCGGCCCGCGACCAGGACCGTGTCGACGTTGCCCGGATGCGCCGACGCCACCACCGCGCCCGCCGGGTCGTGTGCGGCGCCGACCATGTTGACGGTGTCCGTGCGCAGCAGGATCAGGTCCGCCTGCTTGCCGACGGCCAGTGATCCGATCCGGTCGGCCAGACCCAGCGCGGCGGCGCCGCCGATGGTCGCCATGCGCACTACGTCGGCCGCGAACAGCCGCTCCCCGTCGGCGAGTTGGCTGGTCAGCAGGGCCGCCCGAAGCAGCGAGAACATGTCGCCCGGGGTGCTGGTGACCACGTCCACGCCAAGCCCGGTGACCAGGCCCAGGGCGCGGGCCCGGTTGATCATCGGCGCGCCGTGTCCCATCTGGGCCTCGATGGCCGGCGCGATCGAGAGCGCGCCGCCGGAGTCGGCGATCATCGCGAGTTCGTCGTCCGGCAGCGAGTTGCCGTGGACGTACAGCGTGCGCGCGTTGAGCAGGCCGCGCTCGCGCAGCGCCTCGATGGGCCGGCGGGCGACGGGGCCGCTGCCGACGTGTACGGCCAGTGGGATGTCGAGGTCGGCGGCCAGCCGCCAGTCCTCCTCGACGAGTTCGATCGGGGTGTACGAGGGGCCGCCGGGGGCGAGCGCGAGGGTGACCAGGTCGTCGGGGCCGTCTCCGGCGAACAGGCGTTCGCGCAGGTCGCGGACCTGCCGCGGGTCGCGGGCGGCCGGGTCGAACGGCGGGTAGCCGTACCCGAATACCGCCCGGATGCCCGCCGCGCGCAGTCCGCGCACCGCCGCGTCGCCGTGTTCGGCCCGGTGCTGGACGTGGGAGAAGTCCTGGACGGTGGTGATGCCGCCGTCCAGGCATTCGAGCGCGCCGACCAGGTTGCCGGCGTACACGTCCTCGGGGCGCATCGCGGGGGAGAGCCGGCCGAGGACCAGGCCGAGGTAGTCGCCGAGGTCGCTGTCGACGGCCACCGCGCGCAGCACGGACTGCCAGACGTGGCGATGGGTGTCGACGAAGCCCGGCAGCACGATCCGCTCGCGCGCGTCGAGGACTTCGGCCCCATCGGCGGACAGGTCGGGGCCGACGGCGGCGATCACCCCGTGCTCGATCAGGACGTCGGTGTCGGGGCGGGCGGTGACGCGCGGGTCGGTGTCGACGACGGTGCCGCCGCGGAGGAGGAGTCGGGCGGGGGTGGGGGAGGTGTGGGAGAGGTCGGTTGCGGGGGAGGTGGGAGCGCCGGACATGGGAGCCTCGCATCGAGTCATGTTCACTGGAAAGCTTTTTAGAAAGCTATCAGCTGTGTGTAATACGCTGTCAAGATGACCGCATCCGAGGACCGCGCGAGCGCGCTGATCAGCGCATGGCAGGCCGAACTGCCCGACGTGCTGGATGCGACGACGGAGTTGAGCAAGCGGATCATGCTGCTCGCGGCCGACCTGGACGAGGCCACGCGCCGTGAGCTACCGGAATTCGGCCTGACCCCGGCCCAGTTCGGCGTACTGGTCGCGCTGCGGCGCGCGGGTGCGCCGTATCGGCTCAAGCCGACCGAGCTGAGTCGTGCGCTGCTGCTGTCCTCCGGCGGCACCAGCAACGTGACGAATCACCTGGTCGCGGAGGGGTTGGCCGAGCGCCTTCCGGATCAGGGCGACGGTCGGGGCACGCTGATCAGCCTGACGCCGCGCGGGGTACGGGTCGCCGAGGAGGCGGTCCGGGCGAACGCCGCCGCGCACGCCGAGGTCTGGCGCGGCGCCCCGGCGGCGGCGATCGAGGCGGCGACGCTCGCGCTGCGCGAGATCGCCGCGGCCACCGAGGCACCGCGGACCGCGGGGCGGCGGCGCGGGGCCTGACCAATCGAACATCGCGCACAAAAACCGCGGGTGGGCGCTGCCCGCAAGGCGACGCGCCGCTCGCAAGGCAGTCGGCGTCTGCCCGTTCAGAACGGAGCCGGTGGGTCCTTCGGACGCGGCGGGGGCGGCGGCTGGCGCGGGATCGGCGGCGCCACGGGCTGCGTCGAGCCGGGAACCGGGCCGGATGTGGCGACTTCGGGGTGGGTCGGCTGGACCGCGTACAGGGGGTGCATCGGATGCATGGGGTGCGCCGGGTGCATCGTCGGCGGCACGAGGAAGGCGTATTCGCGCTCGATCTGGAACCCGGTGATCCGAGCCACGACCGCGATGGCCGTACCGGCGGCGATGATCATCAAGAGGAAGGCCCAGCCTGCCGCGGTGTCCGCGGTGCGGTAGGACTCGTGGTAGGCGACCCACGCGTCGCTGCCGGTCATCGCGTCGCCGCCGTCGCTCTCGCGGCCGGTCAGGCCGACGGCGAGGAGGACGTTCGCGGCGAGATAGGTCAACCACCAGGCCCAGAGCAGCGCATGCCGCCCCGGAGTGGCGCCGCCGCGCATCGGCGCGCGGGGATCGCTGGCCTTCCAGATGTCGTGTGCGATCAGCGGCGGGAACCACAGGTTGACCACCGGGCAGAACCAGCCGCCGATTGCCCAGCCGCCGGACAGGCGCTGCACGGACGGCGGGAACAGGTCGACATTGCGCCGCGCGCGATGGAACCAGACCACGAAGACCACCGCGCTCGCGACCATGGCCAGGGTCGCGAGTCCCCACCACACGGCGATGGAGTGGTTCGCCCCGTCCGAATCGGGCGCGGACCACCTGCTGCGCAACACCTGGTCGACCAGGCTCGCGCGGTGGAAGAACGCGATGGCGGCGAGCAGACAGGCGACGGCCGTGACGCCCAACAGGACGTAGAGCGCGATGGCCGGCCCGCGCAGCGACCGGAAGATCGGAGCGGGCCGAAACCGCGGATCCCGCATCGGCGTCCCGGCGGGCCCGAAGTGGGCGAAACGCGCGTCCAGGGCGGCGTCGGTGGGGGCGCCGGCCGGGGCGTACTCGCGATGGCCACAGTTGGTACAGCGATCCGGCAACGTCGATTGGGCACCGCAGGCTGAGCACAACACGAGTTCGAATCCCCCGTCGACGGTCCTCGGCACCGACCGGACGAGCCGGCGGGCGACGGCATCACGGCCGACCGCGCCGACCGCGCCGACGGCGCCGCGTAACGGGCATCATGCCGTGAGTACCTTCCCATGTCACGATCGGGAGACCCGCGAATACGCGAGGTGATGGGCGTGGCGACAACACCGGCACAGCACACGGCGCGGTGCCGCGCGGCGGGGCGGGGTGGGGCGTGCGTAACGACATGGGTGGTTGGGGGTACGGTCGGGGGGTGATCGGGACGTGGTGGGATGTGCTGCTCGTCGGTGGGGCTTCCGGGGTCGGCAAGAGTCGGGCGGCGGCGGAACTGGCGTTGTCGGCGGGGGCGTTCGTGGTCGAGTTCGACGACGTGGTGAGTGCGGTGCAGCACATCACGACGGCCGAGGGGCATCCCGGGCTGCATCTCTTCGACGCGATCGCCGATGTCGACGGGCTCGGTGCCGATCGGGTACTGGAACTCCAGGTCGCCACCGCCCGAGCGCTGGAACCCGCCGTCGTCGGCGTGGTGCGCAATCGGCTCACCGTCGATGTACCGGCGGTGGTCGAGGGCGACTACCTCACGCCGGCCGCCGTGGCCCAGGCCATGCGGGAGGGCGTCGAGGCCGGGCGCAGCGTGCGGGGGGTGTTCCTGCACGAGGACGACGGCGCCCGGATCGTCGCCAACTACGCCGAGCGGGAGCCGGAGGGCGGGGTCCAGGCGGAGCGGGCGGAGGTGGGCGTTCGATACTCGCGGTGGCTGGCGGAGGAGGCGGCGCGGTACGGGCTGCCCGTCGTCGAATGCCGGCCGTGGAGCACCTTGACCGAGCGGATCGGGCACGCCGTGGCCCGCGCGGCGGTGGGCAACGCGGGGCGGGTCGGGCGTTTGGGCGGTGGGGTGAGGTAGGGAGGGGCGGCGGGGGTCGGGGTGCCCGAGAGTTGCTTGGCCGCTCGGGCTGCCGAGACCCGGATGGCGAACCGGGCCTCGGGGCCGACCACTTGGTGTACTGGACCCGGACCGGGCAGCGCTGCCGTGCCGGCCGGTTTGCCCGGTGCTCAGGCGAGTTGCAGGCGGTCGATCAGGCCGGCCGCGGTGAACGCCTCGACGAGGGCGGTGCGGCCCTCCGTGAAGTGGCCCCAGCTGTCGAAGTGGACCGGGACGACGCGGCGCGCGCCGAGGATCGCGGCGGCCTCGGCGGCCTGGGCGCTGTCCAGGGTGAGCAGGGCGCCGTCGAACAGCGGGGTGCGGGCGGCGCCGGCGAAGAGTACGGCCGTGTCGACCGGGCCGACCCGGGCCGCGATCTTCTCGACCACGGGCAGGGACGCGTTGTCGCCGCTGACGTAGATGGTCGGGAGGTCGGCGGCGGTCAGGACGAAGCCGACGACCTCGCCGGTGATCGGCTCGCAGCCGTCCGGGCCGTGCTGGGCGGGGGTGGCCGTGACGGTCACGGTGCCGCCGCCGGGGCGGGGGACGTCGATCGTCGTCCACGGGGCCAGCGGGCGGGCGGTGCCGCCGAGGCGGTCCGCGCCGCTCGGGGTGGTCAGCACGAGCGGGACGTCGGCGAGGAGCGCGCGGCCGGAGTGGTCGAGGTTGTCCGGGTGTTGGTCGTGGGAGAGCAGGACCACGTCGATCGGGCCCAGGTCCGCCGGGTCGACCGAGGCCGGGGCGGTCTTGGTGAGGACGCGGTCGCCGACGGGGTACTCGCCGGGGGCGTCGAAGGCGGGGTCGGTGAGGAACGTGAGGCCGCCGTACTCGATCAGGGCGGAGGGGCCGCCGAAGACCCGAATGGCGATCTGCTCGTTGGTCGCGTCGAAACCGGTCACTGCACACCTCACGGATAATGGTTGTGTTTGCCGTGAGAAAAGCTAGCCGATTCTCACGGGGAACGGCAAGGCTTAACATGAGACTCATGAAGGAGATCTCGCCGGCCGCGTCCGCCGAGCCTGCCGCCGATCCTGTCGCGGACCTCGCCGCCGCCCGCCCCGTGCCCTCGGGGCCCCCACTCGCGCCGGGTGCCGAGCGGTACCTGTCCCTGGACCTGGCGAACAGCGATCTCGCCTTCCCCGGCGGCCGGGACGTGGATCTGCTCGGCACGCCCGAGTCGGCGAGGGAGTGGCTGGTCACGCGCGAGCTGGCGCCGGCGGAGGCCGTGCTCTACGACGTGTGCGCGGGACGCCTGCGGGCGCTGCGCGACGCGGTGCGGGCGCTGCTGTCGGCTCGGGTCGAGGAGGTGGTGGCGCCGGCCGACGCGGTACGCGCGGTCAACGACGCGCTCACCAGCGCGCCGTCGGCCGCGCTGCTGCACTGGGACGACGTACACGGCCCGTATCGCGCCCAGGCGCACCCGATCGACCAGATCGTCAACCACGCGATCGCCGTGCTGGCCGCCGACGCCGCCGACCTGCTGACCGCGCCCGACGCGGCGCGGCTCACCCCGTGCCGCGCCACGCCATGTCGCCGCTTCCTGGTTCGTACGCACGCGTCCCGGCAGTGGTGCTCGACACGATGCGGCGATCGGGTCCGGGCGGCGCGGGCCTATGCGCGCCGGACCCAGGGGAAGGCGGACTGACGGCGGGTGGGACCGGGGGTGGTCGTGGGCCGCGTCAGCGAGCCGCGCGCGGCGTACGGTTCAGCAGGTCGTGGGACAGGCGTAACAGGTCGGCCCGGCGCAGGACTTCACCGGCCGAGCCCGGGATCGGTACGTGCAGCCGGTCGGTCCAGCGGGTCGGGATGGCCGCGAGGCCGTATACGGCTCCGGCGAGCGCGCCGGTGACCGCGCCGACCGTGTCGGTGTCGCCGCCGAGGTCGATGGCGGCGCGCAGGGCGTATTCGTACGACGTCGTCCTCCGCAGCGCCCAGACCGCCGAGCCGAGACAGGGCCAGACCGCGCCGTTGAACTCGGTGGCATCGGCGGGGTGCCAGGTCGGGGACAGCACGACGGCGTAGCGGTCGCGATGGTCGGGATGTACCTCGTCGAGGGTCGCGGGCAGCGCGGCCACCGGGTCGTCGCCGTTCAGGGCCACCCGCAACAACTCGTGGAAGATCGCGGTGCCCTCCCACGCGGCGCGGTCGCCGTGGGTCAGCGCGGCGATGCGGCGGGCGGCGGCCATGGTGGCGGTACGGCCGTCGGCCGCGAACCAGACGGCGGAGGTGGTGGCGCGCATCAGCGAGCCGTTGCCGGCCGCGCGTCCGGTGGTCTGGAAGTGCACGCCGGCGGCGAGGTCCCAGGGCAGGCCGTTGGTGAGTACGTCCTCGGTCTGCAGACCGATGTCCTTCGGTTCGGCGCGGGCCCAGCGGCGGAAGCGGTCGAAGATGTCGGGAAGGTCCGATTCGCCGCGCTCCAGGAGGGAGTACGCCACGTGCACGGCCATCTGGGTGTCGTCCGTGGCCTCGCCCGCATCCCAGCCGCCACCACCGCACATCTCGTTCGCGTAGCGCGCCTCGGCCCGGGAACTCCCGGGCGGCGCCTCGGGAAATCGGGTGCCGAAGTCGCCCGGACGGCCGAACTCGAAGGGCGCTCCCAGCGCGTCCCCGACCGCCGAGCCGACGACGGCCCCTGCGGCGCGCTGCGTGATGTCCATACGGGCAGCGTAGGGGTCGACGCGGGGGCCGGATTCGAGGGTGTGTGCGATGGCGCCGGGCGGTCGGGGGGCGTTGCGATTCGCGCTACGGCGCGGACGGTTCGGTGGAGCGCAACACCACGTAGGTGGCGCCGAGATGGGTGTGGATCCGGCTGAGGTGGGTGGGGGAGGGGTCGATCAGATAGCGGTGGGCGGCGGCGGTCAGCAGGGGGAGGTCGACGGAACTGTCCGTGTAGGCGTGGGTGATCGGGCCGGTGATGCCGGCCGCGCGGATCCGCTCGACCTTGCGGACGCCCCGGCACGCCGGCAGCGGTCGCATGCCGGTTCGGCTCGCGGTGAGCCGGGAGGCGACCACGTCCACCGGGGCCAGGCCGAGTTCGCGGCAGATGGCGGCGGCGAGGGGTTCGGCGCAGGACGTCGCGATCACGACGCGGTCGCCGGCGACGAGGTGGGCTCGGGCGCGGTCGAGGGTGTGCGGGATTCGGTTGCCGTCGGATGTGCGCTCGGTGGCGAACTCCGTTGCAAGGGCGGCGAATCGGTGCGGGGGCAGGCCGATGGTGGCGAGTCGCAGGAGCAGGGCGAAGGCGCGGCGGCGGGTGGGGTGGAGGGCGTACAGGGGGGCGAGTATCGGTACGCACAGGGTCGCGGCGACGGCGCGCCAGAGGGAGCGGCGCAGCAGGGCGCGGGTGAAGTGGGTGAAGGAGTCGCCTCGGACGAGGGTGCCGTCGAGATCGAAGACGGCGATGGGGCGGGGGGTTGGCGGGGGGTGGGGCAAGGGGTGCGCTCCTTGGGCGGGGGTGGCCGTGGCGGCGTGGCGGGCGTGGCGGGGCGGGGCGGCCGGGCGTGGCCGGTGGCGTGGAGCGTACGGCGGGCGGCGGGCGGCGGCCGATGGTCAGCCGATGCGGCCCTTGCCGTCGACGAGTCGGCCGGCCACGAGCGTGCGCAGGATGTCGTTCGTGCCCTCGCCGATGCTCATCAGGACGGCGTCTCGGTACAGACGTTCGACCACGAACTCGGTGGAGTAGCCGTAGCCGCCGTGTACGCGCATGGCCTCCAGGGAGTTCTTGATCGCGACCTCGGAGGCGAACGTCTTGGCCATGCCGGTCTCCAGATCCACCCGATTGCCGGAGTCGGCGCGGACGGCCGCCCAGTAGACGAGCAGGCGCGCGGCTTGGAGGTCGGTGGCCATGTCGGCGAGCTTGAGCCGGATCGCCTGGAAGTCCGAGATCGCCTGCCCGAATGCATGCCGCTGTCGGCTGTACGCCAGCGCGGCATCGTAGGCCGCCTGCGCGATGCCGACCGACCGTGCGGCGATGTTGATCCGCCCGATCTCCAGCGCGCGCAGGGCCTGCCGGAGTCCTCGGCCCTCGACGCCGCCGAGGAGGTTGTCGGCGGGTACGCGGACCCCGTCCAACCGCAACTCGCAGGTCTCGGTACCCCGATAGCCGAGCTTGGGCAGATCCCGGACCACCTCGAAGCCGGGCCGGTCGGTCTCGACGAGCAGCACGCTCATGCCCTCGTGCGGCGGCACGGCGGCGGGGTCGGTCTTCACCAGGACGGGGAGTACGGCGGCGTGCCGGGCGTTGGTGATCCAGGTCTTGGCGCCGGTGACCACATAGGCGTCGCCGTTGCGGCGGGCGGTGGTCCGGATGCCCTGGAGATCGGAGCCGGCGTCCGGTTCGGTGAGCGCGATCCCGCTGCGCCACTCGCCGTCGGCCATCCGGGGGAGAAAGTGGGCCCGTTGCCCGGCCGTTCCGTCGCGGGCGATCATCGCACAGGCGAGCGAGTGTGTGCCGAGGATCCCGGCGACGCCCATCCAGCCCCGCGAGATCTCCTCGAAGACGAGCGCGTAGGAAACCTTGTCCAGATCGAGTCCGCCGAACTCCTCGGGCACAGTGATCCCGAACAACCCGAGCCGACGCATCCCGGCCACGATCTCGCCCGGATACCGCCCGGAATGCTCCCACTCGATCGCGACGGGCATGATCTCCCGCTCCACGAACTCCCGCAAGGTCTCCCGAAAAAGCCGCTGATCCTCGTCGAATTCAAAATCCATGACGGCGCTCCCGGTTGCTCGACGTGTCGGCCGGCCGAAGGAGCCACACAGCCACCGACACTCCCTCGCCGCCCGGGTGATACCCACCGAGAGCCGAGCACGCCCCGCCCAACGCGCAAGCCGCCGGGGTCGGCCGCGCCGTCCCCGGCGCATGCTATGGCCTGTCCGGCGGGTCGTGGTGGGGCCGCGGCGGATGGACCCGGTCGCACCCGGAACCCGAGCCGCGGTCGGAACCCGAGTCGCGGCCGGCACGTGCGTGGCCGTCGGGCGGGGCGCTTCGACGACGGGAATCCCTGGATTGACAAGGGTGTTGGGCCCTGCTGTCGGCATCCCCGGTGTGCAAGGCCCTTTCGTGCGCGCCATACAGATCGATCGTTTCGGTCCCCCTGATGTCCTCGGCATCGTCGAGGCTCCCGAGCCCCAGCCGGGGACGGCGGCCGGTATGCGTCGATCGCCACCCAAGCGGGCCCGGTCCCGGACCTGTCCGCGCGGTGTCCGGACCACGGTCAACCAGGTGCGCGAGGACGGCGAAGGACTGAACGAGTTGGCCGAGCTCGTCGACAGCGGATCGTTGCGTGTGCGTGTCCACTCCTCCTGCTTCGGGCTCCAAGAAGTCCGGGCCGCCCATGAGCGGTTCCTCCGGGGTGGCCTGGAAGGCAAGGTCACCGTGGTCTTTTGACGCCGCCCCTGGTCGGATGCCGGACGTTGCTCCGCGTGTGGGCCGGTCGGTGGTGGGTGTGGTGGGTGGGTAGGTGGGGCTCGGTGTACAACCTTTGGTTGTGGGGTGGGTGCTGGGTTGTTGTTTGAAGTCGGGGATCGTTGGTCGCTTTGATGTCTGGAGTTGGTGCTCGGGAGTTCGGGTGGTGAGGGGTGGGTGCGGGTGGTGGGTGGGCGGGATTTGGGGCGCGGGTTCGGGTGGCTCTGGGGGGCCTATGCCGTAAGTGCGTATGGGACGGCGTTCGGATTCGGGGCGTTTCCGCTGATTGCGGTGCTCGTGTTGCACTCGGGGCCGGCTCAGGTGGCGGTGTTGGCGGCTGCCGGGCGGGTGGTGGGGGCGGTGATCGCGGTGCCGCTCGGGCCCTGGGTGGAGTTTCGCCGCAAGCGGTCGGTCATGGTGGCGATGGACCTGGTTCGGTTCGCGGCGCTGACGAGCATTCCGGCTGCGTTCGCGTTCGGGCGGCTGAGTTTTGTACAACTTCTCGTGGTTTCGGTGGTCGTGGCCGCCGCCGATATCGCGTTCAAGGCGGCGAGCGGGGCGTATCTGAAGTCGCTGCTGCCGCCGGCAGACCTGCTCGTTGCGAACAGCCGGTTCGAGTCCACGAGTTGGACCGCGATCACGGTCGGGCCGCCGCTCGGTGGGGCCGCGATCGGGTACTTCGGTCCCGTGACGACCGTGCTGGCCGACGCGGTCAGCTATCTGTTGTCGGCGCTGGGGATTCGTGCCATCGGCGGTACGGAGACGCCTCCCGAGCGGAGCGGTGCGCCCCGGTTGCGGGCCGGTGATCTGCTCGACGGGTGGCGCTACATCCTCGGTCATCCGGTATTGCGGCCGCTGTTCTTCAATACGGTCGTGGTCAACGGGTTGATCATGGCCGGTGAGCCGCTGCTCGCCGTACTCCTGTTGGGTCCCCTCGGGTTCGAACCGTGGCAGTACGGGCTGATGTTCGCCGCTCCGTGTGTGGGTGGGCTGGTCGGTGCCCGGTTGGCGCGGCGACTCGTGGCGCGGTTCGGGCGGCGTGAGGTGTTGCTCGTGTCCGGGGTGTTGCGCGCGTGCTGGCCGGTGGGGCTGGCGTTCGTGCGGCCCGGGGTTTCCGGGATGGTGCTCGTGATCGTTCTGCAGTTCGGATTGGTGGCTTGTTGCGGTGTGTTCAATCCCGTACAGGCCACCTATCGGCTGGACCACACCGATCCCGACCGGGTCGCCCGCACGCTGACCGCGTGGTCGGTCAGCAGTACCGCCTCCATCGCCGTGCTGACCGCGTCGGCGGGCGTACTGGCCGCCGCCGCAGGTACCCGCACCGCGATCGCCGTCGCCGGGATATTGCTTCTGGCGACCCCGCTGCTGCTCCCGGGGCGCGGGGAGCCGCCGGGCGGCGAAGCGATCGAACCGGCGCGCCCTGAAGCCGGCGATCCGGCACCCCACGAAGCCGCCGACCAGGCGCCGACAGGCTCGGCGCCCGATCGGGCGCACAGCGACCACGCATCGTCGGAAGGGAAGACCCCCGCGTGACCATGCTCGACCCCGTACAGACCGCCCTGCTCGTGCTGGACTACCAGCCCGCCATCCTCGCCGCGTTGCCCGACGGAGAGGAGTACGGGCATCGCGCCGCGCTCCTCGCTCGTATGGAAGGGATCATCTCCGACGTGCGGGCCGCCGGCGGTACCGTCGCCCATGTCCGGGTCGGCTTCACCGCGGCCGACTGGGACACGATTCCCGCCGCGAACAAGTCCTTCGCGCCGGTGGCCCGATACCGGCTCATGCACCACGAGGACCCCGCCGTCGCCATCCACCACCGGTTGGCTCCGCGCGACGGCGACATCGAGGTCCGCAAGGTGCGCTACGGCGCGATGTCCACCACCGACCTGGATCGGCGCCTACGCGAGCGCGGTATCGACACCCTGGTCGTGGCCGGTGTCAGTACCGGCGGCGCCGTGTTGTCCACCGTCGTCGACGCGGCCGACCGCGACTATCGGCTGTACGTGCTCTCCGACGGCGTCGCCGACCCGGATCCCGAGGTCCATCGCGCCCTGCTCGACCATGTGTTCCCGACCCGGGCCGACGTCATCGACACCGCCGAGTTGCGTGCCCTGCTGCGGGCCGGCTGAGCCTGCGGTCGACCCGATCCGCGGTCGGGAGGGTCGCGCCGCGGCGATCCTCCCGACCGTGGCGGGCGCGGTTCCCGTGTCGCTGCGCCGGCGCCGGCGTACCGTTCCGCCGCCCATGTCAGTACGCCACCGTGAAACGTGCGCGGTGGTGGCGCGGGTTCTCCGCCTCGTCGACCAGGGCCACGGCCAGGTCCTCCATCGAGATCGCGGAGACGCCGTCGTCGTCGACCAGGAGTTCGTCGCCGCCGACGCGGAAGATTCCGGTACGGGTGCCCGGTTGCAGGTGGGCCGGCGGGCTGAGGTAGGTCCAGTTCACCGCGGAGTCGGCGCGGAAGACGTCGAACTGGGCGTTGCAGGCCAGGGCGATGCCGCGCCACGCGGTGGGGACGAATCGCGGGTCGTCGACCGCCATGGTGTCGCTTGCGCCCGGGACGCGCAGGCTGCCCGCGCCGCCGACGGTCAACAGCCGTACGTCGGTGCCGGCCAGGCCGGACAGCAGCGCCTCGGCGGTGGCGGCCAGCTCCCGTTCGCTGCCGTGGGGTGGGCGGGTGGCGCTGATCACCAGGTCCTGGTCGGCGCCGAGGGCGGCGACGTCGTCGGCGCGGGCGGCGTCCCCGATCCGGGCTTCGGCGCGGGGATCCAGGTCGGGGAAGCGGGCCCGGTCGCGGACCACGGCGGTGACCTCGTGGCCCCGGAACAGGGCTTCGGAGACGACGCGGCTGCCTACGCTGCCGGCTGCTCCGAATACGGTGATGCGCATGGTGGGGTGTGCCTTTCCGGGGTGCGATCGATTCCTTAACGCTAAGGGAAATGTACCTCAGCGCTAAGGTAAATGCGAGGGCGTCGCGAGCCGCTTCGGCGGGCGGATTCGGCTAGCCTGACGCCGTGGCAGATCACGTCGACCTTGTGCTGGAGCAATGGGGTACGCAGCGCCCCGATCTGGACGCGTCACCGATGGCGGTGCTCGCCCGACTGTCCCGCGCCGCGCGTCTGGTCGGCATCGAGCTGACCCGGACCTTTGCCGAACACGGGCTCGACGCCTCGTCGTTCGACGTACTGGCGACCCTGCGCCGCAACCCGCCGCCGCATCGACTGAGCCCCACCGAGCTGATGCGCTCATCCATGGTCACCTCGGGCGCCATCACCCAGCGGCTGGACCGCCTGGAGGCGCGCGGCCTGGTGTCCCGCAGCGCCGACGAGTCGGACGGCCGCAGCGTATTGGTCGCCCTCACGGACGCGGGCCGGGAACTGATCGACGAGGTGCTGCCGGCACACATCGAAACCGAACAACGCCTGCTCGCCGCGCTCACCCCCAAACAACGCTCCGCCGTCGCGGACGGCCTACGGGCGCTGCTGGAATCCCTCGGCGACGCGAGGGGGTGAGGGCGGCCTGGGCGGCGTGGGCGGCGCGGGCGCGCCGGGGTGAAGGCGCGGTTGAGCGCCGGTCCGAAGGCGGAGCCTGAACCGGGCCCGAGTCACGCCTGAACCGGTCTGAGAGTGGGGCCTGAAACCGGGCCGAACGTCGGGCCGAACGCCCGGCGAAGCGAGGCAGGCGCGGCGCAGAGGCGGAAGTCAGGAAAGCCTGGCGAAGACGCGGGAGGCGTGGGGTGCGCGGAAGGCCCGGCGATGGCCCGAGGTCGAACGCCCGGACGACGCGTCTCGGCGGGACGTCTGCCCAACCCCGGATGCCGAGCCGGATCGCGGCGGTCGCGTCCGGTTGTGTCGCCGCCCGAGCCCCTGCCTTCCGGCGCCCGCGCCGCCGTGATCGCGAATGGAACGCCCGTCGAACGGATAGCAGTACGCGCATGGTTCTTCACACGCGTTCCGTGCAGGTCGCAGCCTCCACCGACCAGGCGTACATGGTCTTGTCGGATACCGACAGGCTCCCCGAATACTTCCCGCCGGTGACCGCCGTCCGGACCACCTCGGCCCACGCGGTCGTGGTGACCGCCGGTGAGGCCGCGCAATCCGTCGCGGCCGAGGTCGACCTGGACCGGGACGGCCCCGGCACCCGCATCGAGTGGGCCGTGCGCGGTACGCCGTACACCGGCATCGTCATCGTCCAGGACGGCCCCAGCGACATCGACAGCATCGTCACCGTCATGGTCGAGGACGGCCGGGATCCGCTCGACCCGGGCGCGGTCGAGGGCGAGCGCGTCCACGACTCGGCCCAGTTCGGCGGCAAGAAAGGCGGCGAGGCGTTGTCGGTGGACGCCCTGACCCGACACCGGGCAGCCGGCGCGGACACCGACCTCGCCGTCGGCGACATCCTCGAACGCGGCCTCGACCACCTGCGGATCTACCTCGAGAGCGGCCGGCGGCAAGGCTGACGCCGCAGCCGCCCGACCCCGCGCCCGCCACCACCCGCCCCGAGCGAACCCCGGCCCACCACCCGCCGCTCGGGGCGCGCTCGTGCCCGGCCGACCGGCCGGTGCCCGGCCGCCCCGCGCACAAAGCGCAACCGACCCCACCCGCCGAACCCAATCGAGCGCGTGCCCCCAGAGGCCGCCCGAAGCCCCATCACGAAAGCCCACCGAATCCCACACACGCACCCCACCCGAAGCCCAGCCCCGCAACACACCGGAAGACCCACCCGCAAAACGCATCCAAAAACCCACTCCCGCAGCCCCCCGCAGGCCCGCATCCGACCGGCGCCCCACCCGCGAAGTCCAACCAAATCTCTGCCCACGTGGCCCGACCGAAGCCCCACACGCGCAGCCCGCCCCAGGCCCGAGCCCGCAACGCGGCGAGAGTCCAACGCGCAGAACGCAACCAAAGACCCGCTCCCGCAGTCCGCCCGCCGGCGAGGACGCGCGCAACCGACCGCAGGCCCCTCCGGTGATCCGCCCGAAGGCCCGCCCGCGCCGTGCGATCGGCGTCCCGTTCGCGAAGGCCGGCCCAAGGGCCGCAGTGGCGGCTCGACCCGAGGTGCGCTCGGCAAGGCCGACCGAAGACATGCTTCGGCTGCCCGCTCGGTGCCTCGGGGGTGGGGCAACTCCCCTGCTGCGTAAGCGGGTTACCCAACCACCCGGCTATTCGCCACGTCCCCGAAACTTCTTGGGGCAATCGGGCAGATCCGACCCTCCGGGAGGGTCGACGCGAGTAGGTTCCGGCCAGGGGCATCCGTTCGGCTGCTCGGGGACGCGCGGAAGGATCGGCGATGCCACTCACCGCTTCCAGCACCTGTTACTCCTGCGAGCGCCGCTTCGTCGAGGACTCCGACGAGGAGTATCGCTCGGTGTTCGAATGCCCGACCTGTCGGGACGTCTTCGTGCACGAGAGGTGCAGCAGCTACTGCCTGGCGTGCGGGAACGCCGAACTGCGGGACGTATCCGGCCGCGTGGTCGCCCTGCGCGAGAGCACGACGCGTGAGGAGAAGGAGAAGAAGGGCAAGGAGTCGGCCAAGCCCGGGACGCCCCCGGCACCTGCACCCACGACCACCGGCGTCGGCGCCGGTGCTCTGTCGATGACTGCCGCCGAGCGCGAACGACTCGAAGCCGAGGCCCACACGAAGCTCCTGCCCGCCGACGACGATGACGATGAGGACGAGCCGGCCTTCGCTCTCGGGACGGTGAACTCCGTGGACACCTCGAACGAGTTCGGCGCCTTCGATCGCAGCTTCCGCTGGGTGCCGCCCGTGGGCGCGACCGGGTACATCGTCCAGCGCATCGACCGCACCGAGCGGGTGAACCGCGACGACGGGGCGATCGACGACACGCGCAGTTCGGTGGCGCGGTACTGGGAGGCATGGCCCGTGGTCGACGGCACGGTCCGGGGCGCGGACGGGACGACCGTGCTCGATACCGGCGCACACGATTCGTGGGTGGCCGGCGACCTCCCGGCCTGCCGGGGTCGGCACGGCCGCTGGGAGATCATCGGCACCGTGTACTGGCTCCCGCAGGGGACCCCGCTGCCCGCCGTCTTCCGGCGCGGGGCGGTGCCGGCCGCGTCCCCGTTCCTGCTCTCGACCTTCGAGGATCCGCACCTGGTCGGCGAGTCGCTGATGGTGCACTCGTGCTCCGGATCCTGGGACGCCCGCACCCTGACCGCCGCCTGTGAATTACTGGCCAGGTGGCAGGCCGGCGACGTCCTGACCGACGGCGTGACCGAGACCCTGAAGACCCTGACCGACGACTACCGCTTCAGCCACGCCATCGCCGCCGCGGCGGTGCGGTGGGGCCAGGGCCGGGGGTACACCTTCCAGCCGTAGGTTCCGCGTCGACGAAATCGGCTCGACGGGGGCGCCCCGTCGAGCGAAGCATGGGCGCGTGGCGCTCCGGAGCGCGGCGAGATCTCGGGATCGACGTCGTCGACGCGGCCTGTGTCGCGCTCGTCGCGGGGCTCGACAGCCCCGGCCTGCGGATCCCGGCTGTCTGTACGCGCGCCGAGGCGGTTCGTGACGTGCACGAACTGCTCCCCGTGGCGCTCGGAGAACTCGGTCTCGCCTTTTACGCGTTCGGCGGTGCCGGCGCCCGGACCGCGGCGGAGATCGATGCGGGGATCACGGCGGAGGCCCGGCGCCCGAGCCGACTCACCGCATCCGCGGACGGACCCGGCTGACGCGTGCCCCCGCGGTCCGCGGGGGTGCGGGGAGTTGTCGGATGCATGCTCACTGTTGTCCTGATTTGGGGCCGTCTTGATGGACCCTTGACACCTCCCTTCTCCGGGCTTAATTTTCTCTCACTCTGAAATATTTTCACTCTGAGAGGTGAACATGGCGGAGACGGCGGATGCCCGATGGGCCAACCGTTCCAGCCTGCTCGCGGTGCTGCTGGCCGGTGGGCAGCACAGTCGCGCGGGCCTCACCCAGCAGACCGGGCTCAGCGCCGCCACCGTGTCCCGGGTGGTCGAAGGGCTGCTGGACGAGGGCCTCGTCCGTGAGGGCGCCGTGCTCCAGACCGGCCGGCGGGGTCGCCAGGGTGTGGTGATCGAGGTCGCCGCGGAACGCGGTGTCGCGGTCGGCGTCGACCTCGGCGGAACCACCTGCCGGTTCCTGGCCACCGACCTGCTCGGCCGCTCGCCGCGCTACCACGAGGAGCCCACGCCCCGACACCTCGCCGCCGATCACCTCGCGGACTGGCTCGCCGAGCGGGTCCGCGCGCTGTACGCCACCGCCGGGCCCGCCGCCGGGTCCGACACCACCCGGCCCGGCGCCGCGCCCGATGTGCTGCGCGCGGGCGTGATAGGTCTGCCCGGAGCGGTCGCGGCCGATGGGCTGGAGGTACGCGGCGCGACCAACCTCCCGCAGATCGAGGGCGACCTGTTCACCCGCCGGCTGCGCCGCGCCCTGGAGGGCACCGTCGCGTTCGGCAACGACGCCGACCTCGCCCTGGAGGGCGAACTCCGGCACGGCGCCGCGCGCACCGCCGACACTGCCGTGATGTTCACGGTCGGTGCAGGCTTCGGCGCGGGTGTGGCCGTGGATCGGCACATCCGGGGCGGACCGACCGGCCTGGTCGGCGAGTTCGGCTTCCTACCCGTCGACTCCGACGACCACACCGTGGAGGAACTGGTCGGCGCCGAGGGCCTGATGCGTGCCGCCCGCGAGGCCGGCCTCGACGTGGCCACCGCCGCCGACGTCTTCACCGATACCGCGCCGGCCGCCCGCGCCGTGGTCGAACGCTTCGAGTGCGCCCTCGGCATCGCGCTGACCGCGGTCACCATCGCATACGAGCCCGAACTGGTCGTCCTCGGCGGCCGGGTCTCCGCCTCCATCGACGCCGCGATGACCACCCGGCTACGCGAGCGGGTACGCCGACGATTGCCCGCCTGCCCCGAGCTGGTGCACTCCGAACTGGCCGACCTGGCAGGCGCGTTGGGCGCGGTGTCGCGCGGCCTTACCGCATTGCGCGTGCGCTTCGATGTCGCGCCCGACGCGGCGGCGGCGGTCCGAGCCGACCTCGACCTCGCGGCATTGCTGACGCCACGGGCGCACTGAGCCCGACCCCCACCCCACAGGCGCGCGTCCCCACCCTCCCCGCACCTCCGGGGCCCGTCCCGCCCCACCGAACCGCCTGGAGTACCACCCATGTCCACCGCACTGCCCTCGCCGCCCGCGAGTCCGAACCCGAAAGGCGGGTCGCTCCGCCGCAACACGCTGTCGGTGTTCGGCGCCGTCGCCATGTGTATGGCCTTCATGGGCCCCGCCACCAGCGTCGCGTTCAACACGCCGCCCGCCGCGGCCGGCGCCGGGTACGCGCTGCCGCTCGCCATCGTGCTGGCCATGGTCGCCAGCCTCCTGGTGGCCAACACCATCGCCGCGTTCGCCCGCAAGCTCCCGGCGGCCGGGTTCGCCTACACCTACAACAGCCACGGGTTCGGCAAGTCCGGCGGCTTCCTGTCCGGGTGGCTGCTGCTGCTCACCTACGGCATGGTCGGGCCGATGTTGTTCGCCGCGCTCGGCGGGTACAGCCACGACTTCCTGGACAGCCAGTTCGACATCCGCGTGCCGTGGCAGGTGATGTCGTTGGCGTTCGCCGCCGTGGTGTGGGGCGTCAACTCGCTCGGGGTGTCCAGTTCGGCCAAGACCGCGCTGATCTTCCTGGTCCTGGAGGTCGGCGTACTGCTCGGCCTGGCCGGGGTGATCCTCGGCGACGGCGGCGACTCGGGCCTGTCGGTGGCGCCGTTCAACCCGGCCGACTCCATCGACGGGTTCAGCGGCCTGGGTACCGGCATGCTCTGGGGCATCCTGATGTTCATCGGCTTCGAGTCGGTGGCCACCCTCGGCGAGGAGGCGCGCGGCGCCAAGCGCAGCATCCCGCTCGCGCTGTTCACGGCCGTCGCGGTGATCGGCACCTTCTACGTACTGATGGCCTACTCGACCTCGATCGGCTTCGGCTCCGCGCACGGCTCGGACCTGGCCGGCGACGCCGCGCCGCTGACCACGCTGGTCGACCGCTACTGGGGCGTCACCTGGATCCTCGCGCTGACCGTGATCGTCAGCCAGTTCGCCAACGTCGTCTCCGGCTCGAACGCGGCCGTGCGGGTGTTGTTCTCGATGGGCCGCGAGGGGGTGTTGCCGCGCTTCCTCGGCCGCACCAACGAGCGCCACGTGCCGCAGTCGGCGATCACCGCGTACTTGGGCTTCTCCCTCGTGTTCGCGCTGGCCCTGGGCAGCGGCTTCGGCGGCGACCTCGGTCCGCTGGGCGTGTACGGGTTCGCCGGCACCATTCTCGGACTCGGCATGGTGATCATCTACATCCTGATGAGCATCGCGGTGATCCGGTTCTACCTGCGCGAACACCGGGGCGAGTTCGCCCTGTTGCGGCACGGGATCCTGCCGGGCGCGACGGTGCTGCTGATGCTGTTGCCGATCTACGGCCAGCTGTGGCCGGTGCCGGATCATCCGAACAACCTCGTGCCGTACGTGATCGTCGGCTGGATGGTGCTCGGCGCCGCGTATCTGGTGTGGGCACACCGCTCGCGACCGGAGGTATTGGCCGCGATGGGACGGGTGTTCGAGGACGAACCGGGTGACGACACGTCGGGCGCGACCGACGCCTCGACCGGGTCGTCCCGGACCGCGTCGACGGGGGTGGTGCCGGTGTCGACCGGCCGGACCTGATCCGTACACCGCTCAGCTGCCCGCATCCCGCCCGCGCCCGCCCGCGCCAAGGAGACCCGATGTTCCTGGACCGACTGCTCGCCCACAACCGCCCCCTGATCGACGCCGTCGTGACGGCCCATCAGGCCGGCGAACTGCTCGCCAACACCTACGTGGTGGACCTGGACACGGTGGCCCGCAACGCCGCCGCCATCGCCGACGCGGCCCGGGCGCGCGGGTTGTCCACCTACGTGATGGCCAAGCAGTACGGGCGCAACCCCGACGTGACCCGCACCGCGATCGAGGCCGGCCTCGGTCCCGTCGTCGCGGTGGACACCGCCTGCGTCTCGGCGGCGGTGCGTCACGGACTCCCGGTCGGCCACATCGGGCACCTCGTGCAACCGCACCGGGGCAGCGAGGACTTCGTGGTCGGCGCCGACCCCGAGGTGGTCACCGTGTTCTCGCTCGACGCCGCGCGCCGCATCGGCGCGGCGGCGCTGCGTCGGGGCGGCCCGCCCGTGTCGGTGCTGCTGCGGGTGCACGGCGAGGGGGACCGGTTCTACTTCGGCCACGGCGGCGGCTTCCCGGCCGCCGACGTGGAGGCCGCCGCACGGGCGGTGCATGCCATCGAGGGCGTTGCGGTACACGGCGTCACCACGTTCCCGGCCCTGCTCGCCGACCCGGACAACCGGCGGATCGCCGCCACCCCGAACCTGACCACGCTGGTCACGGCCGCCGACCGCCTGCGCGCGGCCGGGTTCGACATCCGCCAGGTCAACGCACCCGGCACCACCTCGGCCCGCTCGCTGGCCATCGCCGCCGACGCCGGGGCCACGCACGTCGAGCCGGGCAACGCGATCCACGGGACCACGCCGCTGCACGTGTTCTCCGAGGACGCCCCCGAGCAGCCGGCGATCGTGTACGTGACCGAGGTCTCGCACGTGGACGGGGACGACGCGTACGCGTTCGCCGCCGGGCACTACATCGACAAGGTCCTCGGCGACTTCCGACTCACCGCCCTGGTCGGCCGGGACGCGGCGACCGCGACCGAACGGGTGGCGCGCGTGGATACCGCCCCCGATGGGGCGATCCACTACTACACGGTGCTGCGCGACGCCCGGCGTCTGGACATCCATCCGGGCGACACGGTGGTGATGTGCTTCCGGCCGCAGGCGTTCGTCACGCGAGGGCGCACCCAGGCGGTCGCCGGGCTGCACACGGCCGGGGGGGCGCCGGTGTGGGGGAGCAGGTACGACGCGGAGGCGCGGGTCGTGGAGGACGCGTCGTGACACGTGGTGCGCGTGCGATAGTCGCGCTGGACATCGGCGGCACCAAGACCGCGATGGCCACGATCGATGCCGCCGGGGTGATGTCGGCCGGACGGCGGGTGCCCACGCGCGTTCCCGGTGAGGACATGGGGCGCGCGTTCGATCGGCTGCTCGGGGCGGCCCGGGATCAGGTCGCGGCGGCGACCCGGGGCGGGCGGCACGAGGTGGTGGCCGTGGGCCTGGTGTGTCCGGGGACGGTGACCGCGGCCGGGGTGGAGCTGTCGCCGAACCTGCCCGGCATCGAGCGGGTGGACGTCCTGGGCCGGGCCCGGGAGGCGTTCGGGGCGCTGCCGGTGGTGGTGGCCAACGACGTCAAGGCGGCGGGGCTGGCCGAGGTGCGCTCCGGTGCGCTCGTCGACGCCGATCCGGGGTTGTTCGTCAATCTGGGTACGGGCGTGGCCGCCGCGCTCACCGTCGGCGGCCGGGTCGTGGGCGGCGCGCGGGGCGTGGCCGGCGAGATCGGCTACGCGTTGGCGCCCGGCCGCCCGGACGAGCCGGACCTGGAATCGCTGATCGGCGGCGGTCCGTTGCTGGCCCGCACGCAGGCCCTGTACGCGCTCGGCGGCACCGGCCCGGCCCCCGACGCGGCGGCGATCCTGACCTCCGCCGATCCCCGGCTGCGCGCGGTCGCCGACCAGGCGCTCGACGTGCTCGCGGGCCATGTGCTCAACCTGTACCTGGCCCTGGACCCGACCCGGATCGCCCTCGGCGGCGGGTTGATGGCCGCGGCCGACCGGGTCCTCGACGTACTGCGCGGCTTCGTCGCCAAGTACGCGCCCGGCGCCGCCGCCCCGGACGAGGTGATCGTCGCGGCGCGGCACATCCACGACGGCGCGCTGCGTGGCGCCGCCGCCCTGGCCTGGGACATCGCCCGCGGCGAACGCCCGAAGTGGGCGCTGGTCACGCGATGAGCCCGACCCCCCGAACCGCCCTTCCCGAACCGATCGACCCAGCGCGGACCCCAGCAAAGCCGACCGAAGCAAGGCCGACCCAAGCACAGCCGACCGAAGCGAAGCCGACCGAAGGGACCAACGCCATGACCCCCGCAACCCCCGGCACGCCGACCACCGACCACCCCACCGTCCCCGGGGCCGTGATGGCCGCCGAGATGGCCGAACAGCCCGACGTGCTGGGCCGGTTGGTCGCCCGCCTGCCCGAACTCGGCGAGGCCGTTCGGGCCGCGCTGCCCACACCGCTGCTCGGGTCGACGCTGATCGCGCGCGGATCCTCGGACAACGCCGCCGTGTTCGGCCGCTACCTGTACGAGCCGGCGTCCGGTCGCCCGGCGGGCCTGGCCGCGCCCAGCCTGGTGACCCGCTACGGCGCGCGCACCGACTACTCCGGCTACCTGGTCACCGCGCTGAGCCAGTCGGGCCGCACCCCCGAGATCGTCACGGCGGTCCGGGCCGCGCGCGAACAGGGCGCCAGGGTCGTGGCGATCACCAACGAGGCGGACAGCCTGCTCGCCGCCGAGGCCGACGTCCTGGTCGCCACCGACGCCGGCACCGAGATCGCGGTCCCGGCGACCAAGACCGTCACCGCCCAACTCCTGGCCGTGGTCGGCATCGCGCTCGCCCTCGGCCCGCTGCCGCCGACCGTCGCCGATCTTGCCGACCTGGCCGAACTCCCCGACGCGGTACGCCGGGTGCTGGCCGACGCCGACGCGTGCGAGAGGCTCGCCGCCGACTGGGCGCACCACGACCGCCTGGTCGTGGCCGGCCGGGGCCTCGGCGGCGCGGTGGCGTTGGAGGGGGCGCTCAAGATCCGCGAGACCTCCGGCGTATTCGCCGAGGGCATCTCGGTCGCCGACCTGCTGCACGGCCCGATCGCCGCACTGGGCGCCCGCGTTCCGGTCCTGCTGATCGATCTGGGCGGCCCCACCGCGTCCGACATCGCCCAACTGCGCGAGCGCCTGGTCGCCGACGGCATCCCGCACGCGACGGTGGCCCCCGAACTCGGCGGCCTGCGTACGGAAGCCGCCCGGGCCATCGCCACCACCGTGCATCTGCAGAATCTGGCCCGCACGTTCGCCCTGCGCCGAGGGGCGAACCCGGATGCTCCGGCGGGTCTGGCGAAGGTGACGCCGACGACCTGACGCGTCGGATCGCACATCCCGTCCGCGCAAATCTCGTCCCGCGAACGCCGAACCGTTCGAGGCCCCGGTACGTATCTGACTATGTGGTGTGTTGTCACTCGGCTATTTCCGACAACACCCGCGAGGCCAGGAATCAACCGGATCGGGGGGCGGTCGCTCGGAAGACAGGGCCCGAGCGATCGCACGGTTCGCGGGAATCGAGGAGAGCGAACGAACATGAACGGGGACAACGGGGAACTGGGGCGATCGGCCACGGACTTCCGGGATTCGGGGGAGCCCAAGGAATCGACGGAGCCGCCCCGACGCCACGGCGACCGGCCCGAGGGCAACACCCGGTCGGCGCACGGCAGTACACCCACCGGGCGCACCAACGGCGTCAAGCCACCCGGCACGGGACGGCCGACGACCGGCACCACCAACGGGATCAAGCCACCGACCGGGTCGGCCGTCGCGGGGGCGGTCGGCCCGCATCAGGTGCGGGGCGAGGAGGGCGGTCGCTGAGCGGGGCTGATCGGGCCCGGCCGGTTCGAGGCGTGCGGCAGGTCGACGGCGTGCGCCAGATCCACGGCGTGCGCCAGGTCCACGGCGAAGTGCCACTGGCCGTCCTGCAGTTCCGTGTAGCGCAGGTTCGGAAACGCCGCGTACAGCGCCTTGCGCGCGCCCCGGTTGTCGACCCGGATCTGGGCGTGCAGGACGCGTACCCCGGCCGCCCCGGCCAGGGACGCGACCTGCCCGACCAACCGGGTGCCGAGGCCGTGCCCCTGGTACCGGTCGCCGACCAGGGCGGCGATGTCGGCGTGACCGGGCTCGTCGTCGAGTCCGTACTCCGCCCAGCCCACGATGCGGCCCCCGCTGTGGGCCACACACGCATTCCACCTGCCGTGTGCCCGGGCCTGGATGATGTGGGCCCGATACCAGTCGGGGATCGTGGTACTCGCGGCGCCGAATCGCGCGGCGAGTGCGTTCGGCGAGAAGTGCGCGCCGGCTCGCCCGAGTTCGTCGACATCGTTCGAGCGCCACGGGCGCAGGTGCACGGTGTCGGCGAGGGTTACGGGGACTACGGGGGCTACCGGGACTACGGGGGTCATGACGGTCACGGTGATCAGCTCCGGGTGCGGCCGGTGATGCCGAGGGCGGTGGCGGCGGAGCCGGCGGCGGTGGCGGCGATGAACCACCAGGCGTGTCGGAAGGCGTCGGTCGGATCGGGTGCGGTGCCGGTCGTGCCGAGGACGGCGACCAGGATGGCGACGCCGAGCACGTACCCGAGTTGGCGGCCGGCGTTGACCACGGCACTGCCGGTGGCGGCCTGGTCGCCGGGCAGCCGGGCGGTGGCGCGGGAGAGCATGAGGGGCATGGCCAGGCCGATACCGACGCCGATGACCAGCCATCCCGGCAGGATCTGCGTCACGTACCGGGGATCGGCGGACGCGCCGGCGGCCAACAACAGGGCGCCGCCGGCGAACAGCACGTTGCCCGCCGCCACCAGCACGCCGATCGGCACCCGCGCGGCCAGCCGTCGGCCGACGACCGCGAACAGCGGCACCATCAGCGGGCCCGGCGCGATGGCCAGGCCGGTGACCAGGGTCGAGTAGCCGCCGGGACCCTCCAGCCACAACACCACGGACGGGAAGACCGCGCCGAAGGCCGTACAGAACGTCAACACCGTGATGTTGGCCCACACGAACGTCGAGGTGCGGAACAGGGCCGGATCCACGGCCGGTTCCGGGTGGGTGAGGATCCGCCCGACGAAGATCGCGATACCGACGGCCGCGACGGTGAAGGTACCGATGGTCGCCGTGCCGGTCCACGCCCAGCCCTGGCCCTTGACCAGGCCCAGGGACAGCGCGCCGAAGGCGACGATCAGCGCGGCCGTGCCGAGCGGGTCCGGCATGCGTACGGCCGAGGTCTCGCGCAGGTCGGGGAGCACCCGGCGGGCTGCCACGAACGCCGCCACTCCGACCGGGATGTTGATCAGGAACACCCACCGCCAGGACAGCTCCACCAGGCCGCCGCCGACGACGGGACCGACCGCCGCCGCGAACGAGCTGGTGGTGGCCCAGATTCCGACCGCCTTGGCCCGGCGGTCCGGCGGCAGCGCGGTGAGCAGGAGCCCGAGGCTCGCCGGGGTCAGTACCGCCGCGCCGACCGCCTGGAGCCCGCGGAAGAACACCAGCCACCACAACTGGGGGGCGGCGGAACAGGCGGCGCTCGCCACGGTGAACAGGGCCAGTCCGGCGAGGAACGCCGGTTTGCGGCCGTACCGGTCGGCGAGCCGGCCGGCCGGGATCAGCAGCGCCGCGTAGACGATGGCGTAGGCGTTGAGGACCCAGCTCAGGTCCGCGAGAGGTGCACCGAATTCGGCGCCGATGTCGGCGAAGGCGACGTTGACCACGAACACGTCGAGCATCGCCATGAACGCCGCGGAACACACGACGAACGTGATGGCCGTTGGTCCACCGGGGACTTGCCGCCGTTCGTCGGCGTCCGGCGCGGCTTGCGTGGCCTGGGAGGCCATGGGGATCCCCCTGTGATGCGGGTCGGATGGTCCGGTCGAGGGCAGCGCAGCGCTGCGCCGTCCGCTCGGGAGTGCGCGGCGAGGGCTGACTTTCCTGGAGTATAGGTAGCCCGAGTCTGGCTATACAAGGTGATAGTCGGGGTGGGTACGATGGGCTCATGCCGGTTGTCATGGAGGGTGCGCTCGCCGATCTAGGCGCGTGGAAGACCGATCACTGCTCGCTGGTCAAGGCGCTGGAGGTGGTCGGAACCCGCTCCGCGCTGCTGATCCTGCGCGAGGCCTGCTACGGCACGACCCGGTTCAGCGGCTTCGCCGACCGCATCGGGATCACCGACCGCGCCGCTGCCCAGCAGTTGCGGCGCCTGACCGAGGCCGGCCTGCTCGCCAAGCGCCCGTATCGGGAGGACGGCGGTCGTACGCGCGACGAATACGTGCTCACCGACATGGGCCGCGAACTGTTCCCGGTGATCGTGGCCCTGATGCAGTGGGGCGACCGGCACCTCCAGGACGGCACGGCGCCGCTGCACTACGTCGACCACGAAACGGGCGTGCCGGTCCACGTCGAACTCCGCACCGAAACCGGCGACACGCTCGAACTGGAACAGGTCGGCATCCGCAGGAATCCCGCCTGGCGGGCCCCGAAGCCGGCCCCTCGACCGGAAGCGGCTCCCTGACCGGACGAGGGTCGGGTTCGTCCCGGACGCGGCGTCGGAGTCGTACCGTGGTGGGCATGCGCGTTCTGCTGGTGTCCGACACCCATGTCGCCCGTCGTGCCAAGGCCGTTCCGGAGCAGGTGCTGATCGAGGCGGCGGTCGCCGATGTGGTGATCCACGCGGGGGATTGGGTCGACGCCGATGTGCTCGACCTGTTCGAGGCGTCCTCGCATCGGGTGGTCGGGGTCTACGGCAACAACGACGGCGCGGACCTGCGGGCGCGGCTGCCGGAGGTGGCCCGGGTCGAACTCGCCGGCGTCCGCTTTGCCGTCGTCCACGAGACGGGCCCGGCCGAGGGCCGCGAACGCCGGTGCGCGGCGCGGTATCCCGACACGGACGTCCTCGTGTTCGGACACAGCCACATCCCGTGGGACACGGTCACGGACACGGGGCTGCGGCTGCTCAATCCGGGCTCCCCGACCGACCGCCGCCGCCAACCGCATCACACGTACATGACGCTGACGGCCGAGGCGGGCCGGATCAGCGACGTCGTGCTGCACAACCTCGACTGACACCCACCGGGTGGCCGCCGCGCTTTCCCGATCCCGAACGGGCCATTGCCGCGCTAGCTTGGGATCGGCATGGGTGAGTGCCACCTCCCAGGGTGAGAGGTACGCGGTGAGCGGACTCGGGGACAACGTCCGGCGGTATCGACGGGTGGCCGGGCTCAGCCAGGAGCAACTGGCGGAGGCGGCGGGCCTGGGCGTGTCGACGGTCGCCAAGGTCGAACAGGGCGGCGACGTTCGGATCGCCAGGCTGCACGTGCTCGCGCGAGCGCTGGATCTGCCCACGTCGGCGCTCTTCGCGCCGTCGGTGCCCAAACCCGTGCGCGACGAAGTGGGCTCCCGCATCCAGCTGATCGCGCTGCGCCAGGCACTCACGCCACCGGTCGGCCTGGTCGACCGCGCCGACTCCGCCGAACTCACCCCGCAGCGCCTTGCCGCCACCCGGGCCCGGATCGATCGGGCCCACGAGATGTATCAGGCCGACCGGTACGAGTCGATGGCGGACGAACTCCCCGCGATCCTGCGGGCGGTGCCCTCCGCCGAGGGCCCCGAGGGCGTCGGCGAGGTGCGGGTGGCGGCGCTGCACGCGGCCGGGAAGTACCTCACCCAGGTTCGCCAATACGACCTCGCCTACCACGCGTTCTCGGAGAGCATCCGCGATGCCCGGGCCATGGGTCGGGCACACCTCGCGGCCACCGGTGTGGGGGGTCTGTGCTGGCTGCTGCTGCGCCAGGGTCGCTTCGACGAGTGCGAACACCTGGCGGCGGAGACGGCCGACGGCATCGAGCCGCGCCTGTCGAGGGCCACTGCGGGCGCGATCGCGGTGTGGGGCGAACTGCTCCAGCGAGTCGCCGCGGCGGCCGTGCGCAACAACAACCGCGATGTCGCCCGGGAGGCCCGCCGCATGGCCGGCACTGCGGCGACCGCCGTCGGCGTCGAGCACACCGACCGCAGCGTGCACTGGGGATCGTTCGGCCCGGTCACGGCCCACCTGAAAACCCTTGAGGACTTCGCGGTCGTCGGCGACCACCGCGGACTGCTCCGGGGCGTCGAGCACACCCCGAAGCCGATCACCGGTCCGCCTCCGAGCCCGAACACGCAGAACCGACACCGCCTGGATATTGCCCTGGCGCAGGCGCACGTCGGCGAATTCGGCGAGGCGATGACCGAGATGCGGACCGTCCTGCAGGCCGCGCCGGAATGGGTTCGTCACCAGAGCCTGGCTCGAGATGTGGTCCGACTGATCCTGAAAAAGCACAAGCGCACCCTGACCACCGACATGCGCGAATTGGCCGATCACCTCGGTGTAACCGGATGACTACCGCGTAACGCGGTGGCTCGGCGCCGGCCCCACCGAAACCGGCACGCAGCATGTCTGGTTCCGGGCATGTCGGTTTTCTACCGTCATGAGCACTGATCGCCAAAGCTCGGGAGCCGGACCATGACGACCGTTGTCCCCACACGCCTGCTCACCGCCCAGTCGCGCTGGGCCTACCCCGCCACCGAGCGCAGCGTCGGCGAGGCTCGCCGCGTCGTCGGGCGGGCGTTGGCGAAGGCCGAGGTGCCGGAGGCGATCTCGTACGACATCCGGCTCATCGTCACCGAACTGGCCACCAACGCCGTGCGGCATTCGGGGTCGGCCGAGTTCGCGGTGGAGGTGTTCCTCGTGGAGAGCGTCGGGGATCACGCGCGGCCGAGTGTGGTGGTCGTGCGGGTGTCGGATCTGGGGCGGATCGGGCGGGAGTACGACTACATCAACCACCCCGCCGGCGCGCGGACCGCGCTGTGCCCTCGCTCGCCCGGGACCGATGCCGGCGCCGAGCGGGGGTTGTTGCTGGTGGATCGGCTGTCGTCCGCGTGGGAGGTGGCGTTTTGTTCGCTGGAGAAGCGGGCCCGGTTTCGGTGTGGCGACTGGATGGACCGCGACTGCGCGGAGCACGGATTCGGGCCGGCCCATACGACGGTGACGGCGCTGGTCTACCTGGAACGGGCGGCTTGTGGGGCTTGGGCGCGGCGCGGCACCGGTGCGGTGCCGCGCTGAACCCGAATCAGGGCGGCGCATGAACCCCCAAGGATCAGCGCGGCGCTGCATTAGCTTTGGGGCATGACCAAATCGCTCTCCGCCGCCGTCCGGGGACGATCGTGGCCGGGGGTCGGGGTGCCGGTGCGGGTGGGGCGGCGCACGCTCGTGCAGTCGGTCTACCTGTTGACCGCGCCGCTGCCGGCCGTGGCCGGGCTGTTCGCCGCGCTGGGCGGGGTGTTCTTCGCGGCGCTCGGGCTCGTCCTGCCCGGTGGCGCGCCGCTCGTGGCTCGTGCGCTCGCGCCCGCGAGGTGGTGTGCCGATCTGGAGCGGTGGCGGATCGCCAAGGTGCGTGCCGCCGGTCCCGGGGCCGCGCGTGCCGAGCCGGCGGCGACCGCGTCCGGCGCCGGATCCGGGCCCGGGCCGTGGCTGGATGCCGCCCACGCCGTGGTGTTGTTCCCCATCACCCTGGTCACGGCGCTGGTGACCGCGCTGTGGTGGTTCGTCGGGGTGGCCTGTGTCACCTGTGCGCTGCGCTACGAGTACGCGGCGTCCGAGCCGCTGCGGCCGTTGTCCCTGAACGCCGGCGGCGAGCAATCGCACGTCACCGTGAGCCTCGGTTTGCTCTCGCCGGTCGATCGGGTCGCCTTCGGGACCACGGTCGGCCTGCTGCTTCTGTGCACCCTGCCGCTGGTCACCCGCGCCTTCACCACCGCCCAGACCGGCCTGGGTCAGGCGCTGCTCTCCGACGCCTCCGCACTGCACCGCCGCATCCGCGGCCTCGAACAGGAACGCGACACCGCCTGCGCACAGACCGTCGCCGCCGTCACGGCCGAGGCGAGCGCGCTGCGCCGGCTCGAACGGGACATCCACGACGGCCCGCAGCAGCGCTTGGTCCGCCTGGCCATGGAACTGGGCCGGGCCGAGCACCATCTCCACCGCAGGCCGGAGACCGCCCGCGCGGCCCTCGCCGACGCGATGGCCCACGCCCAGGAGGCGCTGGACGAGCTGCGCGCCCTCTCGCGCGGCATCGCCCCGCCGATCCTGGTCGACCGCGGCCTGCCCGACGCGCTCGCCGCCTTGGCCGCGCTGTCCACGGTCCCGGCCGACCTGGACATCGTGGCGCCGCACCGGCGACTCGACGCCGGTGTCGAGACGGCCGCGTACTTCGTCGTGGCCGAGGCCCTGACCAACGTGGCCAAACACAGCCACGCACACCGGTGCGTACTCGGACTACGGCACGACGGGGGCGACTTGACCGTGTGGGTGACCGACGACGGCATCGGCGGCGCGGCCCTGGCCAAGGGACACGGACTGCGCGGCCTGGCGGAGCGGTTGCTCGCCGTCGGCGGGCGGTTGCGGGTGGACAGCCCGGCCGGCGGCCCGACGACGATCACCGCCGTAGTGCCATGCGACTGACCCCGGACACGGCGCCGGGCCAGGCGTCGGACCAGGCGCCGGACCGTGCCGAGCGCCGCCCGCTGCGGATCGTGGTGGCCGACGACTCGGTACTGCTGCGCGAGGGCCTGGTCCGCCTGCTCGTCGAGGACGGTCACCGGGTGGTGGCCGCGGTCGGCGACGGGCCCGCCCTGGTCGCGGCGGTGCTCGAACACCGGCCGGACGTGTCGATCGTCGACGTACGGATGCCGCCGACGCACACCGACGAGGGCCTGCGCGCGGCGATCAGCGCCCGCTCGTACGTGCCCGGCGCACCGATGCTGATGCTCAGTCAGTACGTGGAGGCGTCCTACGCGGGCGACCTGCTCGCGGACGGCTCGGGTTCGGTCGGCTACCTCCTCAAGGACCGGGTGGCCAGGGTCGAGGAATTCCTCGACGCGCTGGAGCGGGTCGCGCACGGCGCCACGGTGCTCGATCCGCAGGTCGTCGCCCAACTGCTGGCCGCGCGTCGGCGGGACGGCGGCGTGAGCGCGCTGACCGCCCGCGAACGCGAGATCCTGGCGCTGATGGCCGAAGGCTGCTCGAACACGGCGCTCGCCCGGCGGCTGGTGATCTCCGCCAGCGCGGTGGAGAAGCACATCGGCAACATCTTCGCCAAACTCGGCCTGCCGGCCGACGACGACGCCCGCCATCGCCGGGTGCTCGCCGTACTCACGTATCTCAAGGGCTGAGCCCGGGGCGACGCCTCGACCGCCGCGCCCGATTCGTCCCGGGGGTGTGGCCTGCCCTACCCCCGGGTGTCCGGCCTGCTCCGGTGACCGCGCGGCGCCGCTGCGGAAGCGTGGTCGGCATGACAGCAACGCCTCACCTCCCGGGCCGGCGGCGGCAGCGTCCCGCGGTCCCGTCGCGATTCGCGGGCATCCCCGCGCGCCCGCTCGCCCTCCTCGTCGGCGCCGTAGTGGCCCTGATCGCCGCCCTGTTCGTCGTCCCGCCCATCCTGGCCGAGCACATCGCCGGCGAGGGCTCCGTCGATCAGGACAACCTCGCCGCATCCTTTCGCACGGCGTTCGTCGAATACTGGCGCGCCGGTCGGCGGGACTTCACCCCGGGCATGGACCGAGCGGTCGACTACTGGTTCCGATTCCACGTCGTCAAGGCGGTGATCGCCGCGATCCTGCTGGTCGTGGTCGTCGCGCTCGGCATGCTCGTGTGGCGGGCGTTCCTGCGGGCACGCGATCTCGGTACGGGACGCCGGGCCGGCCTCGTGTCGGCGGGCGTGTTCGTCACGATGCTCGGGGCGGGCGCGTTGGCGACGGTGATGGCCAACATCCAGGGTGCGGTGGCGCCGTTCTCGTCGCTGTTGACGCTGCTGCCGAGCGGCGCGGCCGAGGGCGAAACGGGCGACACACTCCGTCAGGTGCGAGAAGCGCTGGACGCCCCCTCGGGCAAGGGCGAGCGCACCCCACCCGCCCTCGACCTGATGATCGACGACTTCGCCCGCTACCACGCGGCGCTGGCCGTGGTGGCCGGGCTCGTGGCGGTCGTGCTGATCGGGCTCGCCGTGGTGGTGTGGCGGCGGTTCGCCGCGACCGAGGCCGCCGATCGGCGCACCCGGCGCCTGCTGGGGTGGTTCGGGGTGCTCGCGGTGGCGTCGGTGCTGGTCGTGCTCGTGGTGGTGATGGCGAACGTGGGCACCACGGCCGACCCCAAGCCGGCGCTCGCGGCCTTCTTCGAGGGCGGGTGGTGACGCGCGTCAGCCCTTGTCCCTGTTTTTGTCCTTGTCCTTGTCCAGTTCGCTCGCCCACTCCGCCGACCACTCCCGCAGCGGGTCCAGGGCGGTGACGAGTCGGGTGCCGGTGGGGGTGAGGGTGTAGCGGCCGGTCGGGTCCTGGGCGGCGATCCGGGCCTCCACCAAATCCCGCAGGCGGTTGTTGAGCACGCTGGAGGACATGTCGTCGCACCGGCGTTGCAGGGCGCGGAAACCGGCGGGTTCCCGGCTCAACTCCCAGATCAGGCGCAGGATCCAGCGCCGGCCGAGCAGGTCGAGCGCGGCCATCGGGGCCCGGCCCGTGGTCGACCCGCGTACCGGGCTTCCGGGACGCGGGATGCCCGCCTCGTCGTGTCGGTCCACGGCCACCTCCTTGTGCTTCGCTTTCAAAAGCAGCATAGTGCTTTTGAAAGCGAAGCACCCGAGTGGCCGGCCACCGAGGCGCACGAGCGGCCGTCGCCCACGCGCCCGAGCGGCCGTCCCGGCCGATAAAGGAGCACGCCCATGTCGCGGATCACGCCGTTGTCCCCGCCCTACGCCCCCGACACCGAAGCGTCCCTGGCTCGCTGGATGGGCGCCGCCGGAGACCGTGAACCCCTCGCCCTGTTCCGGGTTCTGGAGCATCACCCCGACCTGGCCTCGCGGATGCGGGTGCTCGGTTCGGGGCTGCTCGGGCACGGTACGTTGCCCGCCGTCGAGCGGGAGACCGTGGTGCAGCGGGTGTGCGCCCGGGCCGGCTGTTCGTACGAATGGGGCGTGCACGCCGAGGTGTTCGCGGAGCGGGTCGGCCTGACTCCGCGTCAGCTCCGGGCCACCGTCGTCGACGACGAGGCGGCCTGGACACCGCGCCAGGCGATCCTGGTGCGTGTGGTCGACGAGTTGCACGACGGTGCCGACCTCACCGACGGCACCTGGGCCGAACTCCGGGCCCGGTTCGAGGATCGGCAGATCGTGGAGGTGCTGGTCCTGGCCGGCTGGTACCGCACGATCGCCTATGTGGCCAACGCGCTGCGGCTGCCGGACGAGGAGTGGGCCGCGCCGTTCCCGGAGGCGTGAAAGCGTCCGGAACCCGAAGCCGCCGCCCGCTATCGAGCCTCGTCGCCCTCGACGTTGCCCAGGAAGCCGACGATCGCCGCCAGCCACTGCGCCGGACGCTCCGCGAACGGCAGGTGACCCGAGTCGAGTTCGACCACGCGGACGTTGCGCAGGCCGGCCGCGACGGCGCGGTGATGGTTCGGCTCGACGAGGCGGTCGCCGGTGGTGGACACCACCAGCGTCGGGACCTCGATGGTGGCCAGGTCGGCGCGCACGTCGACACGCTCGACCAGTTCGGTGTGCTCGGGCGTCCCGAGCGGTGGGGTGTCCGCCGTCATCCGCAGTACGCCCGCCAAGTCCTCGGGGGAGAGCGTGTCGAGGGCGGCCGGGCCGAGCGCGAACGGGGTCAGGAAGGCGGCGAACGTGGCCCGGTCGCCCGACTCGTACAGCCCGCGCCAGACCCGCGCGGCCAACCGGAGGCGGGCGTCGGCGTGCGCGAAGGCCGAGGTCAGGATCAGCGAGGTGACCCGCTCGGGGTGCCGGGTCGCGGCCCGGACGGCGACCGCGCCGCCGAGCGAGTAGCCGGACACCGCGAAGGTCTCCAGGCCCTCGGCGACACCGGCGGCGACCAGTTGGTCGGCGAGTTCGTCCAGGTCGAGCGGCCCGGTCGAGCGCGGCGTCTCGCCCGAGCCGGGGAAGTCGACGCCGACCACGCGGTGTTCGGCCGCGAGCCCGTCCAGGATCGGCCCGTAGTTGGCGGCCACACCGCCACCGGCGCCGTGTGCGAGCAGCAGGCCGGGGCCCGAGCCGCGCACGGTACGGGCGTAGGTCGGCACGGGCAGGGCGGCGGCGCGAGCCGTGGTGGTGGTGCCGGCGGTGGCGATGGACATGAAAGCTCCCCGGAGAAGATCCGCGAACGAGTTTCGTAGCGATCGCTACAGATTCCACCGTAGCAGAGATTCCCCCTTCCATAGCGAGCGCTATAGAATGGTTCGCATGTCCGGTACCCAAGGCCGCCCGCGTGGCTTCGACCGCGAAGCCGCGCTGGATCGCGCGGTCATCGAGTTCTGGCAGCACGGCTACGAGGCGACCTCGGTGTCCGGGCTGACCACCGCGATGGGCATCAAGCCGCCCAGCCTGTACGCGGCCTTCGGCGACAAACGCACCCTGTTCAGCGAGGCGATCCAGCGCTACGGCGTCACCTACGGCGCGGTCGCCGGCCGGGTGCTCGACGCCGAGCCGGACGCCCGCCGGGGGATGGAGCGCATGTTGTACGCGCTGGCCGAGGCCTACACCGAGCCCGGCCACCCGCCCGGCTGCATGGTGATCACGGCGGCGGTCAACTGCACCGCGGCGGCCGAGGAGGTCAAGGCCGAACTACGCGCGCTGCGCGAGGCGTCCAAGGCGGCGTTCCGCCGCAGGATCGCCGCCGACGTGGCGGCCGGCCGACTGCCCGCCGACACCGACCCGGACGACCTCGCCACCTACTACGCGGCCGTCGTCCAGGGCATGTCCACCCAGGCCGTCGACGGCGTCCCCCGCGAAAGACTGGAACGGGTCGCGGAACTGGCGATGCGAAGCTGGCCCGACAGGGGGTAGGCAGGCACCGAGCCCCCGACGACAGGCGTTGCGTCGTCGGGGGCTCGGCTGTCGTATGACGGTTCGCGTCACGGTGCGAGGTCGATGGTCAGTTGATCGGTACGGGTCCTCGCCAACCGCCGGTGTCCTCGACCCAGGAGACGTTCAGCTTGCCGTCGTTGCCGAGGAACGCCGCGGTGAGGATGGTGTTGTCCTGTTTGGCCACCGCGACGCGGGCGCCGTTCGGGGCCAGGACGCCACCGACCTGGACGGGCGAGTGCCAGGCGGCCCCGTCCACGACCCAGGCGACGGTGAAGACACCCCATCGGTCGACGGCGACCGAGACCAGGATGTCACCGGTCTGCTTGGACATCGCGACTCCGGCGCCGGGCGCGGCGCCCCACCCGCCGATGTCGACGGGCCCGTTCCAGCGGCCACCGTTGTTGATCCACGCCACCCAGGTCGATCCGTACCCGGGGATCGAGGCCGTCAACGTGTTGTCGTTCTGCTGCGCGAGGGCCACGCCCCCGCCCGGGACGGTCACCGGGTTGCCGACCCCGAACGGCGAGGTCCACGCCGCCCCGAAGTACGACTGGAAGGCGATGTCGAGCCTTCCGGAGGTGTCGATGATTCCGGCGTACATCGAGTTGCCGAAGCGGGCCAGCGCGACCGGGGAACCCGAGACGCCGACCGAGCCGCTGATCGCGGTCGGGTAGGTCCACCAGTCGTTGCCCACGGCCGTGGAGATGCGGAGCGCGCCTTGGGTGTCGACGAAGGCGGCGGTCAGTTCGCGGTCGAAGTGCTGGGCCAGGGCGACGGATCCGCCCGGCTTGGCGATCGGGTCGCTGATGGGCTGGGGTGCGCTCCAGGGTTTGCCGTTCTCGAGCCAGGCCACGTTCAGCCTGCCCCACTTGTCGATGAACGCGGCGGTGAACTTGCCGGCGTTTTGCCTCGACAGGGCGACCCCGCCACCTGGTACGCCCACCGTGTCGCTGATCCTGACGGGTGCGTTCCAGGCGCCGTTGTTCACCTCCCACGCGACGTTGAGGGCGCCGTCGGTGTCGATGAACACGGCGGTGAGGACGTTGTCCGCCTGCTTCGCGAGGGCGACCCCGCCGCCCGGTACACCCAGGGCCGCGGCGGCCTTGGTGGTCGCCGCCGAGTTCGGGCCGGCGGGAACCGCGACGGTGACGGGATCGGCCGAGGTCGCGGCCGACGCCGCCACGGCCGGCTGGAACCCGGCGATCAACCCGACGGCGACCGCCAGGCCCGCCAGGCGGGGTAACGTGCACGCGCTACGCCGCGAGGCGGTCGCGTCACGGCGAAACGATGGAAATCTCACGGGAGTTCCTTTCGCTTTCGGATGCCTTGCTCGCGGTGCGTATGTGGTTCGGCACGCACCGCGAGCAGTTCCGAGCGTGACACGCCGGGGAAGGTCCGGACAGCGTCGGATCCACTGAGTGAACCGCCGGCCAATGTTGCGAGCGAACCACCGAGGAGGAGTACGCCCGACCCGGACCGGGCGTGGTACGCCGACCCCGGCGGGCACGGCGTCGAACGCCGGTGCGTCCCACCTGCCCGGCGGTCACGACATGGTCGTGCCGCACGGGACGGTGGTCAGTAGTAGCGGCGGTGCCATTGCCCGGTGGCGAGGTCGAGTTCGGAGTACGCGGCCTCTCCCGGTGTCTCCGTCACGTAGACGCGGCCCTCGCCCTCGGCGATCGACCAGGCGGCGATGTCGTCGCGCAGCGTCTTCGGGCCCTGGGCGGTCAGTTCCACCACGCCGCCCTTCCCCGCGGCACAGAACAACCGTCCCTCGACGAACGCCGCGCCGAGGGCGGCGACCCGGTCGCGTGCGGCCACCGTGAAGCCGCGTCGCGCGGATCCGCGGAGTATGCGGCCGCCGCGCGATCTGCCGGTGACGTACACGTCGCCGCCGGCGTCGAAGGCGATGCCCGTAAGCAGGTCGGTCGTGTCGGGGCCGTCCGGATCGGCGATCCGTGTCCAAGCGGTGCCGTCGAAGTGCAGCAGGGTGCCGTTGTGGCCGGCGGCGTAGACGTCGTTCGCCGCGCGACCGCGGACGGCGCCGATCGGTGCGCCGATCCCGGAGTGGAACTGCGACCAGTCGGCGCCGTTCCAGTGGTAGAGCACGCCGCCGAAGGTGGCGATGTGGACGTCGTCGTCCGAAGTCCCCCACACGGCCGCGGGGTTCGGCCGACCGTCGTTGTGCGCCTGCGCGGGCAGCGCGGTGTGGCGCCAGGTCACCCCGCCTTCGGGCGCATCGAACTCCAGGTCCGGCGGCATGGTGTCCGTCCAGGCAACGGGTGCGCTCGTCCAGACCAGACCGGTGCTGCTCGTCGCCCACACATGCCCCTGCGGTGAGCACCACAGTTCGCGGAGCGTGTCGTTGGTCGCCAGGATGTTCGCGGCCGGCTCGTCGCTGCCGACGGGGCGCCGGAAGACGTACCCCGCGGCATTGCCCGAATCGCCGGGGGCGTACGTGATCAACAGGAAGTGCACCACGCCGCCGCCCTCGTGGACGACGACGATGTCCTCGACGAACTCGCGCGACGCCTCCTCCGAGGGCCGGTGCGACCCCTCGCCCGAACTTCCGCCTTCCACCACCACGGCGGCGTCCCCCGGCTCGTGCATCGCAGCGCTTCCTCCGACTCGGTCTCGACCCGTGGCTCCGCGAACCACCGGCAAGGGGGGCTCTCACGGTACCTGTGTCATCAGGATCTCCCAGACGTCCCGAACGCCTGTCAGCCTGGTCGAGTCGAAAGCGCCGACAACACTCCATGGGTACGCACTGCGGGTTTGCCCCCGACAGTTCGATTCGGGTGCCCCCGATGCGCGATCGCGTCGGCGCATTTTTCCACGACGGAATGGACGGAGACCAATGGCGGACAACCGATTCACCACTCATCGAGAACTTTTCGATCTGAGTGGGAAGTACGCTCTTGTCACGGGCGGTACCAAGGGCATCGGGATGATGATCGCGCGCGGCCTTCTCCAGGCGGGCGCCCGCGTCGTCATCAGCTCACGCAAGGCGGACGCGTGCGCGGAGGCACAACATCTCCTGTCCGAATTCGGCGACGTTCGAGCAATTCCCGCCGACCTGTCCAGGCGCGACGAGTGTCAGCGCCTTGCCGACCTTGTCATGGCCGACTCGGAATGCCTGGACATTCTTGTCAACAACGCGGGAGCGATGTGGCGCGAGCCACTGGCGACATTCCCGGACGAGGGCTGGGACGCGGTGATCGACCTCAACCTCAAGGCGCCGTTCCGGCTGGTGCAGGCGCTGCTCCCCGCTCTTCGCAGGGCGGCCACCGCCGATGATCCCGCGCGGATCATCAACATCGGCAGTATCGCCGCCATCCACGTCGCCCAGGCGCCCAACTACTCGTACGCCGGCAGCAAAGCGGCACTCCATCAACTCACCAGAGTGCTCGCCAGGGAATTGGGCCCACAGCACGTCACGGTGAACGCGGTGGCACCGGGAGTGTTCCCGTCGCGAATGATGGCGTCCACGCTCGATGCCATCGGCGACACGATCGCGGCGGCGACCCCTCTGCGCCGGATCGGTCGCGACGACGACATGGCGGGTATCGCCGTGTTTCTCGCCGGCCGGGCCGGGTCCTACCTCACGGGCGCCGTCATCCCGGTGGACGGCGGCGTCGCGACGACCGCGTCCGGTACCCCTTAGGCGGCGGGACGGGCTTACGGTGAGGGGATGGCCACGATGGATCCACGCACCGATATCCGGGAGTTTCTCAGCTCGCGTCGCGCGCGCATCGCGCCCGAGCAGGCGGGCCTGCCCGCCTACGGCGGCAATCGTCGGGTCAAGGGTCTGCGTCGCGAGGAGGTGGCGCTGCTGGCGGGGGTATCGGTCGACTACTACGTGCGCATGGAGCGCGGCGGCCTCGCCGGTGTCTCCGATGGTGTGCTCGACGCGTTGGCCTCCGCCCTGCAACTCGACGAGGCCGAGCGCGACCACCTGTTCCACCTCGCGCGCCGATCCGGGGCACCCGGCGGCCCACGCCGGCGCGGGCCTGCCGCGACGGTGCGCTCGACACTGCACCAGGTGCTCGACGCGATCTCCGCCGCGCCGGCCTGGATCGGCAACGGAAATTTCGACGTACTCGCCATGAATCCACTCGCTCGCGCACTGTATTCACCGATGCCGGCCGACCCGCGACGGCCCGCCAACACGGCGCGGTTCGTGTATCTGCACCCCGAGGCGGCCAAGGATTTCTTCGTCGACTACGACCACATCGCCGGTGTCGTGGCCGCGAAGCTGCGCATGGAAGCCGGCCGCAATCCGCACGACGGGAAACTGATCGCCCTGGTCGGTGAACTGTCGACGCGCAGCGAGCTGTTCCGGCAGCGGTGGGCATCCCAGGACGTGCGGCTGCACCGGTCCGGACGCAAGCGGGTGCGCCATCCGATCGTGGGCCGGCTCGACCTGGACGTCGAGTCCCTGGAACTACCCGCCGAACCCGGCCTGCACCTCAACGTCTACACCGCACCCGCGGGCACACCGACCGCCGACAATCTGGCGCTCCTGGCGTCGTGGGCGGCCACCCGGCAGACGCCGGCGACCGCACTCGAAGCACACGACGGATAGTCCACATCGGCAGGACATGCACCACGCCGCCCTCGTGGACGACGAGGATCGCTTCATCGGACCGGCCCTACCCCCAACCCGCCGCCGCCGGCAGTGTCTCCGCCGCCCGGGTGCGGGCGTACAGCACCACGCGGCCGGCTCGATGGGCGCCGACCAGGCCCGCCGCACGCAGTGCGGACAGGTGTTGTGAGACGCCGCCCGGGGTCAGCCCGGTACGCCGGGCCAGGTCCGTGGTCGAGGCCGGTGTGGTGAGTTCGGCCACCAGCGTGGCGCGGGAGCGGCCCAGGACGCCGGCGAGCGCGTCGGGCACGGCCGTGGGCGCCGGCGCGGCCGACCACAGGGTGCCGATGCCGCGCGGCGGATAGCGCAGCGTGGGCTGCCAGTGCCCGTCCAACACGGAGAATACGCGCGGCCAGACGAATGCCGACGGCACGAGCAGCAGCCCCCGGCCGCCGAGCGTGCGTCGATCGCGACAAAACCGGGTCTGCACCTGCAGCGTGCCCGTCCCAGGCGACCTGCGGGTCCAGGTCGTTGAACAGGCCGCGCGCGCCGCCCTCGACGAGTCGGCCGGCCCGGAAGAGGATGTCGCCCTCCAGGAAGGCGAGGATGCGCGGCCAGTACGGCGCGAGCGCCACATCCCAGTACGCCTGGATGGTCTCCGCCAGCCGGGCCGGCTCACGATCCGGGTCGGCGCGGATCTCGGCCACGCGTTCCGGCGTGATCGCCGAGGGCGTGCGCAGCAGTTCCGGGGGCGTCGCGCGCAGCGCCGCCAGTTCGACTTCCAGCGAGGTCAGCGGGGTGGTCGGCGGCGGGGCCAGGAAACACGCGAGCGCCAGGCAGGCTCCCGGCATGAGCCATGCACACTCCCCCTGGCGGATCGCCGGCTTCCGCACGCTGTTCACCGCGGCGGCGCTCAGCGAACTGGGCACCAACATCGGCTACGTCGCCATCCCGCTGATCGCCGTCGAGGCCCTGGACGCGAGCCCCGGCCAGGTCGGCGCCTTGGCCGCGCTCGGCACGGTGGCCTTCCTGCTGATCGGCCTGCCCGCCGGCGCCTGGGTGGACCGCATGCGGCGGCGCCGGGTGATGATGGTCGCCGACCTGGTCCGCGCCGCTCTGATCGGCTCGATCCCACTCGCCTGGTGGCTGGACGTACTGACCCTGCCCCAGCTGTACGCGGTGGTCCTGCTCAACGGGTGCGCGACGGTCTTCTTCGACGTCGGCTCGCAGAGCTTCGTCCCGCACCTGGTCGGCCGCGAGGCGCTGGTGCCGGCCAACGCCGCCATCGTCAGCCTGATGGCCACTGCCAATATCGCAGGGCGCGGCGCGGGCGGCTTCCTGGTCCAGGCGGTCGCGGCGCCGTTCGCGGTGGTGTCCACCGTCGTCGGCTACCTCGCGTCCGGCCTGGGGCCGGCCCGGATCCGGACCGACTGCGCCCCGGCCGCCGGCGCCGGCCCCGCCCGCCGGTTGCGCGACGAGATCGGCGAGGGGCTGCGGCACGTGTGGCGCGGTCGGGAACTGCGCGCGCTGATGTGCACGGCGGCGTTGACCAACTTCGGCTCCCAACTGGTCACCGTGCTGCTCCCGGTGGTCTTCGTCCGCGAACTCGACCTCCCCTCCGGTGCGTTGGGGTTGTTCCTGGCGATCGGCGGGGTGGGCGTCCTGATCGGCGCGCGGTCCGCCCGGCCGATCTCGCACCGGTTCGGCTACGGCCGCACGATGGGTATGGCCGGCCTGTGCCTGGCGCCGGCCGCGCTGGTGCTCCCCCTGCTCGATCGTGGGCCGTGGCTGGTGGTCGCGGGCGTCGGGTGGTTCCTGTGCACGGCTCGGATGGGCGTGGACAACGTGCTCGGGGTGAGTCTGCGGCAGCGGCTGACCCCCGACGCGCTGCTCGGCCGGATGAATGCCACCTTCCGCTGCCTGCTCACCGGAGCGGTGGCGATCGGGGCGGTGGCGGCGGCGCTGATCGGCGAGTTCGCGGGGGCGCACGCGGCGATGTGGGTCGGCGGTGGTCGTGGTCGCCGCCGGGGAGTCGCCGCTTCCGCGCGACCCCGCCGAGGCTCCGGTGCGGGCCGGGCGGGCCGCGCAGACTTCGCAGATCGCGCCGCCCTCGCGGGACTGAGGGGTCGCGCCGTCGAGGCGCCCTCGTGCCTACTCCGGGTCGGTCGGGTCGAAGGCGGCGCCGGGGTCGGTGGCCAGGACGAGTCGGCTGACCGGGGCCTGCTCGCCCGTCCTGGCCAGGACCCGGAACAGGCCCTCGACGGGCAGGATCTGGCGGATCGTCACCCGGCCGTCGCGGGCCACCGGCAGGGCCCGGGGCAGCGCGACGCCGGTGGCCACGTCGACCACGCGCACGCCGATCGCCGTCGGGTCGGCGACCCCGTCCAGGACGATGTCGAGGGTGCGGCCGGCCGCCACCGAGTCCGCGACGTCCAGGGTCAACGGGACGACGTCCCCGACGCGTTCGGGCGCCGGGTCCTCCTGGCGCAGGACCGCGCACACGTACCCGATCGCCTCGCGGGAGCGGGCCAGCGCGCCATGCGTCTGGACCACGGCGAACGGTTTGAGCGCGGCCGGCGCCGCCACTCGGCGGCACACCGTGTCGTCCCCGCGCCGGTCGGCCCGCACGATCCCGCCGTCTCCGTCGCTCGCGCAGGTCACGAAGCGCGGCCGGACCACCCCGTCGCGGATCACCAGGGACTGTACGGTCGGCTGCTCGACGCCGACCACCGGCCACAGCGTGTCCCAGGACCCGGTACCGAGCAGGCGTTCGCGCCGGGCGAAGGCGTCCTCGGCCAGGCGCTCGTCGCCGCCGACCGCCGCGACGTCGGCGGCGGTCGGCCGCCGGACCGCGGACCCCTCGTCCAGGCAGCGGTACGACGGCAGCAGGTCGTACAGCCCGGGCGCGGTCGCCGCGAATCGGCGCAGCCGAGCCTCGGGCAACTGCGCCGCGGACGGCCGTGAGGCGGACCGGCTCCCGGGGTCGGCGGGCGCGCCGCCGAGCACGTGCAGCGCCTTCGCCGCGCCCAGGAACGGGGTACCCAGCGTGACCAGCGCGCGCAACTCGGCGGCGTCGCCCAGTACTTCGGTGAAGTAGCGGGCGACCAGACCGCCCGTCGAGTGGGCCACGAGCACCAGGCGCGCGTCCCTGCCGCCCAGCGGGTGGCGGCGCCAGCGGCGCAGGTGTTCGTACGCGGCGATCGCCAACAGACCGGCGTTGTAGTCGACGGGCAGGCGCCAGTCGTACGGGAATTCGTGCACCGCGGCCGGATCGGCGGCGGCTCGGCGCAGCGCCAGGACCAGTTCGGTGTACGGCTCGAAGCCGCACAGCAGCGGAGCCCACGCGGGGGTGTGCAGCAGCCGGGTGGCGCGGATCCGCCCCACGCGCCCGGAGCGTTCCGCGTCGGTGACGGCCAGTGTGTCCAGTGCGCCGCCGGTGGTCCAGGCCCCGGCGTACCAACTCGCGTCGGTGGGCCCCCACAGGGTTCGCCCGGTGGACACCTCCACCAGTTCGCTGCCCATCATCCCCGGCAGCACGATCACCGCGTCGTTCATCGTCGCCCCCAACCCCCGGCCGAAGCCGTCCCGTGCGCGTACGGAACGGGCCGTCGGGCCCCTTCGTCGCGCACCTCGCGATCCCGCGCTCCCACCGACCGCGGGCCCCGCCCCCGCCGCCGCGACGCACGCGGCCGCCTTCCCCCGGCGGCCGGTACGCGCCCCACCCGCCCCGGCGCCGCCCATCCATCCTGGCCGGCGAAACGGCAGGCGCGCAGGCGATTTCCGAAGTCGTTGCGGCGGTGCGAGCAACGGAAGTGCGTCAGACGAGTGAGGCATATGCGACGTTCAGTCGCTCTGTGAGGCTTGGGTCCGTTTTGGTCGCGTCGGGAGTGCGTCGACGCCCTCGACGCATGATCCATGCGACTTCTCGTGGTCGTCATGTCGCGGCCATACCGCCGCAACACGGGCCGGTCACACTGAGGGCATGCGAAACACCGACAACTCGGAGATGCCTGTGACCCGACCGAACGACCTGCTCGACCCGAAGCCCCACGACCCCCAGGAGCCCCGCGAGCGCGGCATCGCCCTGGTGGCGCACGACCGCTGCAAGCCGGAAATGCTCGCCTGGGCCCGGACCCACCGCGAGACGCTGACCCGGCACCGCCTGTACGCGACCGGAACCACCGGCGGCATCCTCGCGGACGAACTCGACCTGGAGATCATCCGGTTCCGCAGCGGCCCCCTGGGCGGCGACCAGCAGATCGGCTCGCGGATCGCGGAGGGCGACGTGGACCTGCTGGTGTTCTTCTGGGACCCGCTCAGCCCCCAGCCGCACGAGCCCGACGTACGGGCGCTGCTGCGCCTCGCGGTGCTCGCGGACATCCCGGTGGCCTGCAACCGGGCTACCGCCGACTTCGTGATCACCTCGCCCCTGCTCGCGGTGGCCGACGACCCGGATCGGCCGGAGTCGCCGGTGTTCGCGCCGCTGGCCGCATAGGCGCCGGACTCCGGCAGGCGCCGCCGTCGGCCCGCCGTCGTCGCCCGCTGCCCCGCCGCGCCGCCGGCCCTTCGGCCCGGCTCAGCCGCGCGACAGGCCCTGGCGGTCGACGTAGTGCACCGCGTCGACGCGGTTGCGGGCGTTGATCTTGGCGAACGTGTTGTTGATGTGCGTCTTGACCGTCGCCGCGCCGATCCGCAGGGTTGCGGCGATCTCCGCGTTGTTCAGGCCGGACGCGATCAGGCACAACACCTCCACCTCCCGATCGGTGAGCCGATCCGGGTGCCCGGTGCGCCGGCGTGGGCGTCCCACGGTCGCCGGGTCGATCGCGGCCCGCCCGCGTGCGGCGTCCCGGATCGCGGTCGCGATCTGCTCGCCGCTCGCGTCCTCGGCCAGGCGGCCGAACCCGCCGGTGGGCGCGGCCGGATCGGAGACGGCGGCGGACACCACGAGCAGCGCGGCGCCCGGATGCCGGGCGAGCACGTCGGCGGGGCCCTCGGGGCCGCCGTCCGGGTCGAGTGCGCGCCCGTCCGCCAACACCACGTGCGGTGCGCGCCCGTCGCCGTCGACCATCACCTCCATGTCGCCGCACGCGCCGATCAGCGCGGCCAGGCGCTCGCGCACGGACGGCCGGTCGTCGGCGACCCGGATCAGGACCCGGGTCCGCGACCGCAGTCGGCTCGGGTCCGGACCGCCGCCCGGATCCGCGACCGGTGGTCGCCTCGGCGCGCCGGCGATCGGGTGCGCTGTCGGCTCGGGCCGGTTCGTCACGTAGGTCAACCTTTCGACTCCCGCGCCGATCACGGTAGTTCGGGCGATGTGCGCCCGATTGCCCTGTTCGGGCCGGTCCGTACCCCGGCCGGCGCCGTACAACCTACCCGGGAAGGGGCGTTCGCGACTCCGCTTTCGCCATGCCGGGGCGGACTTTCGGTGACGCAGCGACGCGAAGCAGACGCGCACGGTGCGCGGGACGGGGTCAGCCGTCGGTGGACGGCGTCGGGTCGCGCCGGGACCAGCGGCGCAATACCTCCGTGTACGGGTTGACCGGAAGCCAGGAGATCGCGTCCCGGGCGCTTTGTTCGTAGCTTTCGGCGAGTGCCCGCGCGTCGGCCGCCGCGCCGGTCGCCTCGACCAGCGTGCGCATGCGGCTCAGCGCGATCTCCGGGTTGCGCTCGTGCAGCAGCGCGTGTCGGATCGCGGCGCGCTGGTCGAGGGTGCCGCGCTCGTGGGCGAGCAGTACCGGAAGGGTCGGCCGGTGGTTGCACACGTCGCTGTCGGCGGGCTTGCCCATCGCCGCGGCCGACGCGTCGGCGTAGGGGAGCAGGTCGTCGCGGATCTGGAAGGCAAGGCCGACGTGGCGCCCGAACGCGTTCAACGCCTCCACCGCCGCGTCGTCCCCGCCGCCCAGGATCGCCCCCACCCGGCACGACGTGGCCAGGAGTGCCCCGGTCTTGCCGCCGGCCATGGTGAGATAGTCCTCGACCGGGCAGTCCAGGTCCCCGGCGAAGCCCAACTCGTCGAACACGCCCTGGCACATCGCGTATCCGCCCTCGGCCTGGGCCGCCATGGCCCGTGCGATCCGCTCGGGCGACACCCCGTTGCGGGCACACTCGGCGAGGGTGCGGAACCAGATGAAGTACAGGCTGCTGCCCGCGATGATGGCCCGCTCGGGGCCGTACGCCCGGTGTACCGCCGGCCGCCCGCGCCGTTCCTCGTCGGCATCGATGATGTCGTCGTGGACCAGGCTCCCGGTGTGTACGCACTCCATGCCGACCGCGGCGGGCAACGCGTGCTCGACCTCGCCGCCCACCGCCAGCGCCGCGTACATCACCAGCGCGGGCCGCAGCAACTTCCCCGTGGGCAGCAGCGCGTAGCGGTGCACCGCGTGCATCCCGTCCGCGTTGCTCGGCCAGCGTCGGGCGAACTCGGCGGCCAGCACGGTCGGTACGTCCACCACCGGGCGATCGGACAGCTCGTACGGGGTGGGTGCGGGTGCGGATGCGCCTGCCGTGCGCGTCCGTTGGCTCGGGCGACGTTTGTGCGCCGCTTGCGGTGACTGTGACTGCGCCGGGTGCGGTTTCTGCGTCGCGTGCGTCGTCTGCGTCGTCTGCGTTGCCTGCGTTGTCGAGGAAACCTGCGGTGTCGTCTCGGTCACGGCTTGCGAACCCCCTGTGTCGCCCCCGGGACGCCGCCTCGCGACGCCGAGGCGCGGTGGGGGCGACGCATGATGCGGACGCTCGACGGCGCCCGGATCAACCCAACAGACCTCGACCGGTCGCCGACAGTCGAGTGCGGAAGCATCACTGCGGCGTGCGTCCACCCCGAACGGCGATCGTGTGCTTCCAGTCCCCACCATCGCGTGGTTTCGCGGCGGTTGCGGCTCGGTGGGGCGTCAGCGATACGCGCTCAATCCGTCGGCCAATTCGGCACGATCGCCGTCGCGGAGTGCGGACAGCGCCTGCTGCAACGCGAACGTGCCCCGGATCGCGGCGATTCGGGCCAGGGTGGCGGCGTCGCGCCGGCCCATTCGGTCGAGGATGTCGGCGACGAGCGCGTCGCCGTGGGTGGCGGCGATCGCGGCCAGGTCCTCGGCCGGATCGCCGAGCGAGACCTCGTCCCAGTCCAGGACCCCGCTCAGCCGCGGCGTGCCGTCGACGGTCGTCCACAGCAGGTTGTCGCCGCCGAGGTCGCCGTGGACCAGGGCGGAGACCACGGGGGACAGGGTCTGCACGGCGGCGAGTTCGGCGTCGGCGCGGCTGCGGCCGGTCGGCGGCATGAGGGGGTACAGCTCGGCGCGGACGTCGCCGGCGAAGACGGTCCACGCGGTGGGCCCGGGCGCTTCGGCGGAAGCGGACTCGTCGATGAGCGCGGGCACTTCGGTCTTGTCGGTCGGAAATGCCGCGCGTACTTCGGGATTCGCGGCGGCTCGGGTCAGGGCGGTGAGCAGGGCCGCGTACTGCGCGGCGGCGCCGGAGGGCACGGCCGCGTTCGGGGCGAGCGGAACGCCCGGGAGCCGGTCCAGCAGCAGGTATCCCGGATCGACGCCTGTGCCGAGCAGCCGCGGAGTGCGTACGCCGAGCGACAACCCGCCCAGTAGTCGGATCAGCGCGGCGCGCCGGGGCAGCCGCCGTTCGGCGGCCTCGGTGCGGGCGAAGCAGACCACCCGCGACGCGCCCATCACCACGTCGTGGAACTGGCCCTGACGTACCGTCAACGCGGCCGGGGGGTCGGTGGGCAACAGGCGGGACAACAGCGCCGCGTGTCGGGTCGGGATGCGGTCGGTGGCGGGCGGGCCGCCGTGCTCGTCGTCGGTCACGATTCCCCCTTGGTACGTGTGTCCCGGCCACCCGAATTATCGCGTCGGTGCGGGGCCGGCCGGGCCACCGGGACATCGCGTCCCACCGGCGGTGACGAGCGCGTGGTGGGCCGGTAAACCGGTTCGTGGGGTTCCGCCGGCGTGGAATGCTGACGGGCATGTCCCCTACGAATGATCACGGTCGGGTACGGCGGAGCTACGACGTCGTGGCGCAGGAGTATCGAGAGCGGATCGGCGACGAACTCGCCCACAAGCCGCTGGATCGCGCGCTGTTGAGCGCGCTGATCGAGCAGAGTGATTCCGACGCGCCGATAGCGGACGTGGGTTGCGGTCCCGGGCACATCACCGGATGGCTCGCCGAGCGCGGTGTGCGGGCGGTCGGGATCGACCTCTCGCCGGCCATGGTGGCCATCGCCGAGCGCGAGCACCCGAAGGCGGAGTTCCGCGAGGGCGACTTCCTGCATCTGCCCGCGCCCGACGGCGAGTTCGGCGCCGCGATCGCGTTCTATTCGATCATCCACCTCGATGCCGGTGAACTGCGGCCCGCCTTCGTCGAGTTGCACCGCGTGTTGCGTCCCGGGGCGCAGCTGCTCCTGGCGTTCCACCTGGGCGTCGAGGTGCGGCACCTGGCGGAGTGGTGGGGGAGGGAGGTCGACGTGGACTTCCACTACCTCGAAATCGAGGCGGTGGTCGAGCAGTTGAGCGCGGCCGGCTTCACCCTGGAGGCACAGCTGGAGCGCTCGCACTATCCGCAGGAGGCCGAGACCCGGCGCGGGTATCTGCTGGCGCGGCGGGCCGGGTAGCGATCGCGCTGCTGCTGTAGTACCCGACGTCGGCCGGGGTCAGCCGGGCGTGATCCCGTGTTCGATCGCGTCGAACGCCTGGTCGAGTCGTTCGAGGTGCGCGGCGACGATCTCGGCGCGATCGTCGCCGGCGAGCCGGCGTCGGGCGGTGTCCACGGCGACCGTGCGGTAGGCGGCGACCATCAGAGCCGCGACCAGGTCCGCATTGCCCGTGAAGCGCGGATCCTCGCGCAGGTCGTCCGCCAGCGCCGCCTCGACCTCGTGCTCGAACTCGCGGAGCCGGGCCAGCAGAGCGGGGGAGCCGGCGACCGTCCGCAGCACCGGCTCGACGCCGTCGCCCAGTCCGGTCAGGGCGCGTCGCTGCTCCGCAAGGGTGACGGCGAGGGTGCGGAACGCCTGTACCGGCCCGACGCCCTCGGTGCGCTCGCGGATCGCGGTGCGCAGGATGTCCATCGCGGCGGGAAGCCGGTCGAGCAGGAGGTCCTCCTTGCGCTCGAAGTGCGAGAACACCGTCACCTTCGAGACCCCGGCCGCGGTCGCGACCTGGGCGACCGTGACCTCGTCGAAGCCCCGCTCCAGGAACATCCGCGTCGCGACGTCCGCGATCCGGGCGCGTGTTTTCGCGCCGCCTCGGTCTCCTCGGTTCGGCATGCCCACCTCTCGTGTTACATTTACCGGGTAAGGCTTACTCGGTAAGGCTACTGAGTCAATCTACCCAGTAAGTGTTCTGGGTAAGGCTACCGAGTCAGTCAACGGACTCAGTCTAAGGGGTGCACCATGCAGCGGAGCGATGTGATCGTCGTCGGCGCCGGGCCCACCGGACTCCTGCTCGCCACCGAGCTGGCCGTCCAGGGCGTACGGGTGACCGTGCTCGAACGCCTCGCCGAGCCGGACGCGACCATCAAGTCCGGCTCGATCAACGTGGCCAGCGCCGAGATCCTCGACCGGCGCGGCCTGCTGCCGGCGGCCGAGGAGATCCAGCGCCGCCGGATGGCCGCCGCGGGGCGCTTCACCGCCGGCGGCGGCACCGCCGTCACCCGCGGGCTGGTCGGCGCGTTCGAGGACAGCGCCCCGCGCTTTCCGGTGATGGGCCACTTCGCGGGCATCATGTTCCGCAACGACCTGGTCGACCAGGCGGACCCGGTGCTGGCCTCGCACACGGCGGTGGCGGGCGGGATCGCGGTGCCGCAGTACGACCTGGAGTTGTTGCTCGCCGAGCGCTGCGCCCGGCTTGGCGTCGTGGTCCACCGGGGCGTCACGGTTCGGGGCGTGCGCGGCGACGTACTTGGCGACGGCGACCGCGACGGTGCCGTCATCGTCGACACGGACGCGGGCGAGTGGACCGCCGCATGGGTCGTCGCGGCCGACGGCGGACGCAGCGCGATCCGCAAGCAGCTGGGCGTCGAATTCATCGGCACCGAACCGGAGTTGGTGGGCTACCAGGCCATCGCCGACTTCGACGCGACCGGTCTGGCGCACGGATGGAACTGGACGCCCACCGGCGTCTACGCCTACGGCCCGATCGCCGGCCGCATCCTCGTCGCCCGCTTCGGCCCGCAGCCCGAGGACCGCGACGCACCCGTGACCCTGGCCGAACTCCAGGAGGTGGTGCGCGAGGTCACCGGGACGAACGTGACCCTGAACGGGATACAGGGCCGCGCGACGCGCTGGTCGGACAACGCCCGCCGGGTCGAACGGTACCGCCACGGCCGGGTGTTCTTCGCCGGCGACGCCGCCCACGTGCACTCGCCGTTCAGCGCGCAGGGCCTGAACCTCGGCTTCGGCGACGCGGTGAACCTGGGCTGGAAGCTGGCCGCGACGATCCAGGGCCGGGCACCGGCCGGACTGCTGGACACCTATCACGCGGAGCGTGCCCCGATCGCCGACTGGGTGCTCGACTGGACCCGGGCCCAGGTCGCCCTGATGCGCGGCGACGAGCGCACCCGGCAACTGCGCGGGGTCGTCGGAGACGAACTGTTCGCCGTACCGGGCGCGACGAACCGGATGGTCGCCCTGTCCTCGGGCATCATGCAGCACTACGACGTGGCGGACGACGCGAATGCGCCCGTCGGGTCCATCGTGGGCGACGTCCCCCTGGCGTCCGGCCGCCGCCTGGCCGACTACGCGCACGACGGCCGCTTCGTCCTGATCGACCGCACCGCCGACGGCCGCTTCGCGGACGCGGTCCGACTGCTCGACGACCGGATCGTGCATGTCGCCGACCCGACCGCGGACCCGGACCGACCGAGCCTGCTGGTACGTCCCGACGGCATCGTCATCTGGGCCGCGCACGAGGCGGACGAACCGGCCGCCGCCGCAAGGCGATTCGCCACGGCCGGACTCCGCTGGGCCGGTACCCGCTGACCGACCTCTCCGAGCCCGAACTCGGGCTCCGGACGGGCTCGTCGGTGGGGACGGATCGCTCAGACCGGGGCGGTCTTGCCGGCGGGCGCGGTGTCCCGCTCGGGCGAGGGCGGGTCGGTGGGGCGGCCGGGGAGGAGCAGGCACAGGGGGATGGCGGCGGCGGTGAACGCGGTGGCCCACCAGAAGGCTTCGCCGAATCCCGAGGCCAGGGCGGCCGGCGTGTGGGCGTCGGCGGAGGCGCGCTGCAGGATCATCGCGAGCAGCGCGGTGCCGGCCGAGCCGCCGATCTGCTGGGCGAGGCGGCTGATGCCGGAGCCCTGGGGGATCTCCTCGGGCGCGAGTCCGATGTAGGCGGCGCCCAGGATCGTGGTCATCGCGCCACCGAGGCCGACGCCGCGCACGAACAGTACGGCCATCAGCACGATATTGCTGGTGGAAGCGGTGACGAAGGCGAACGGCACGGTCGCCGCGCAGGCGAGGGCGCACGCGACGACCGCGACGGGGCGCGCGCCGAAGCGGTCCATGTACCGCCCGGCGAGCGTGCGCGAGACGAGGGTGCCCACACCCTGCGGGATCAGGAGCAGCGCGGCGTCGAGCGCGTCCGCGCCGCGTACCTGCTGCCAGTACAGCGGCAGCAGCAACATCGTGCCGTACAGGGATGCGCCGGACAGGAACACCAGTACCGACGACGAGGCCAGGGCGCGGTGGCGGAACAGTCCGACGTCGACCAGGGCGCGCGATCCGCGCACCAGCGCCCAGCCGAGGTAGCCGAGCAGGAGGGCGAGGCCGGCGGTGAGGGGCAGCCATACCGTGGGGTCGCCCGGCCCCTGCGAGCCGCCGATCCGGGACAGGCCGTAGATGACGGCGGCGACGCCGGGCGAGAGCAGCAGCATGCCGACGACGTCGAGCCGGGGACGGGAAACGGGCCGGTCCCGCGGCAGGTTGCGGGCGGCGAGGTAGGCGCCGACGACGCAGAAGGGCACGTTGAACAGGAAGATCCACCGCCAGTCGCCCAGATGCAGGATCACGCCGCCGAGCACCGGGCCCAGTATCGGCCCGAGCGCGGTGGGCACGGTGATCAGAGCCATGACCCGGCCGATGTTGCGGCCCTTGGCGGCCTGCATGATCAGCGTGGTCATCAGCACCATCATGATGCCGCCGCCGAAGCCCTGGACCACCCGGAAGGCGATCAGGCTCGGCGCGTTCCAGGCCGCGGCGCACAGCAGCGAGCCGACGAGGAACACGCCCAGCGCCGCGATCCACAGGCGTTTGCCGCCCAGGACCGCCTGGAGCCAGCCGACGGCCGGCATCACGGTGGCCAGGGCCAGCAGGTAGGCGGTGCTCACCCACTGGACGGTGGCCACCGAGGCGTGCATGCGCCCGGCGAGGTCGTCGATCGCGACGCTCATGATCGTGGCGTCGAACATGACCGCGAGCGCGCCGATGATCAGGGTGAAGGTCAGGCGCCGCAGCGCGGGGTCGATGCGGTCGGGGTCCGCGGGGCCGGTGGGGCCGGTGGGATCTGCGGCGGCGGGTGGCGACTGAGCGCCCGAGACGGTCATGGACGACTCCTTAAGAAAGGGTCTCTATCTTACGACCGCCAGAGTAGGGCGCCGCGATAAGATAGGCAACCTATCCAATGAGGAAGAACAGGAGGTCGCGGATGACCGAGCGGCGCCGCGGGGCGGCACTGGAGAAGGCGCTCCTGGACGCGGCCTGGACGGAACTCACCCTCCACGGCTACGCCAAATTCACCATGGACGCCGTCGTCAAGCGGGCCGGTACCAGTCCGCCGGTGCTGTATCGCCGCTGGTCGGACCGCGACGAACTGGTCCGGGCCGCCATCGCGCACACCATGAAGCAGGCCCGCCTGGCCATCCCCGACACGGGAAGCCTGCGCGAGGACGTACTGACCCTGATGCGCGAGATCAACGAGACCCGGGCCGAGTTGGCCACCATCGTGATCGCACACTTGGCCGCCCACTTCCAGGCGACCGGAATCCGCCCCGGCGACATCACCGACCCGCTCGTGACCGGCCGCAAGGAGGCCGTCGACGTGCTCTTCGACCGGGCAGTGGAACGCGGCGAGATCGACCCGGCCCGCCTCACCGAGCGGATCAAGTCCCTACCGTTCGACCTGCTGCGCCACGAATTCCTGACCACCTTCGCCGCCGCCCCCGACCGGGCCCTGGAGGAGATCGTCGACGAGATCTTCCTCCCCCTACTGATCGGCGACGCCGACGGCCGGGCACGCGCCGGTCGGGTGTAGGGCGTCGAGGATCAGGGTCAGGCCGAAAGTGAATTCCGCGGTCGGGTCGTAGTCGGAGGTTCGGGCCAGTTCCGTGGCCAGTTCGGTCAGGTGCGGGTAGGTGTCGGCGGGGAGGTCGTGCAGGAATTCGTCGGTGATCTCGGTCAGGTCCGCCGTGCCCGTGAACGGCAGGCTCAGTTCCTGGATGACGTAGCCGTAGACGTAGCTGTCGATCAAGGACACGGCGTGCGCGGTCATCGGGACGGAAAAGCCCGCCGTGCGCAGCGCGCCGACGACGGCGTCGTGATGGCGCAGCGTCGCGGGGCCCGGGTGGGCGCGCGAGTCGAGGAGGGCCACCGCCCAGGGGTGGCGGCGCAGCGCCGTGCGGGCCGAGGCGGCTCGGTGGTGCATCGCGGTTTTCCAGTCGGCGCCGGGCGGCGGTAGCTCGATCTCGGCGAAAACCGCGTCCACCATGCCGTCCAGGACCTCCTCCCGGCCGGCGACGTGGTGGTAGAGGGACATCGCCTCCACGCCCAGGGGTTCGGCGATGGCCCGCATGGTCAGGGCGGCCGTGCCCTTCTCGTCCGCCACCGCCATCGCCGTGGCGATCACCCGCTCGCGACTGAGCGGCGTGCGGGTCGACCGGTCGCGGCGACGTTTGGCTGCCTCGCTCACGAGCCCCTCCTTGTTTCCTTGTTCGTTGCCGTTGACCACCTTATGACATAAGGCTAACGTGCCTTACAAGATAAGGTTGCCATTCCGGAGAAGGGCTGCGCCATGAGTGCGGAAGGCATGAGGAAGGTCTGCGTCATCGGGGCCTCGGGCAAGCTCGGGCAGTACATGGTTCGGCAGTGCCTGGAGCGCGGCTACGAGGTGGTCGGCGTGTGCCGGGAGCAGAGCGTGCCGAAACTGGCCGCGTTCGAGGGCCGGATCACCGTCGTTCCCGGGCCCACGAACGACCCGGACGTGATTCGGCGGGCGGTCGACGGGTGCGACGGGGTGTTGACGGTGCTGGTGCCGTGGGGTGTGCGGCAGTACGCGTCCGGCACGGCGCAGGCGGTGCTCGACCACGCCCGACCGGGCGCGCGGCTGGTCTTCTCCTGCGGTTGGCACATCACGCGCGACGGCAAGGACCGATACTCGCGGCTGTTCACCCTGGGCGTGCGGATCGCCGCCGTGCTGGGCAGGCTCGTGCGGGCGGTGGAGATCGACGACCAGGTCGAGGCGTGCCGGCGGGTGTTCGACAGCGACACCCGATGGACAGTGGTGCGCGGCAGCACCCTGAGGGAGGGGGACAGCGAGGGCCTGCCCGTGTGGAGCCGGCACGTGGGCGATCCGGTACTGGCCAGTGACCGCACCCGCCGGGTCGACTTCGCCCTGTTCATGGTGGCGGCGCTCACCGACGACGAACTCGTCCGGGAGGCCCCGGCGATCGTCGGCTGCCGCACCCCCAGCGCCCTCGCCCACGCGGACGGCCGGGCGTCGGGCGGGTGAACGCGGTCAGGACTTCCGAGCCGGACCGGCACCGGGAACCGCGTCGAGCGCGTACACATTCTTGTCACCGCTGCCGATGTACACCACGCCGCCCGCCACCACCGGATTCGAGCTGTTGTAGCCCCCGATGGAGTAGGCCCACTTCCTGGCACCGTTGGCGGCGTCGAGCGCGTACACGTTCTTGTCGTGGCTGGGGACATAGACGACTCCACCCACCACCGCCGGCGACTGCCAGACACCGCCTTCCGTGGTGAAGGTCCACTTCTTCGTACCGGTGGCGGCGTCGAGCGCGTACACGTTCATGTCGGCGCTGCCGATGAACACCATCCTGCCCGCGACGACCGGCGAGGAGGCGACCTTGGCGCCGGTGGCGTAGTCCCACTTCTTCGTACCGGTGGCGGCGTCGAGCGCGTACACCTTCGTGTCGGCGCTGCCGACGTACACCACCCCGCCCGCCACCACAGGCGACGAAAAGACCTCGGCGCCTGTCGCGTAGGCCCACTTCCTGGTGCCGGTGGCGGCGTCGAGCGCGTAGACCTTCGTGTCGACGCTGCCGACGTAGACCACCCCGTCCACTACCGCCGGAACCGAGCTGATCTCGGCCCCGGTGGCATAGGCCCACTTCCTGGCGCCCGTGGCCGCGTCCAGCGCGTACAGGTTCTTGTCGCGGCAGCCGATGTACACCACTCCGTCGACCACCACGGGCGACGAGTCGACCTCGGCTCCGGTGGCGTGGCTCCACTGCTTGGTACCCGTGGCGGCGTCGAGCGCGTACACGTTCTTGTCGCGGCTGCCGACGTACACCACTCCCTTCACCACCGCCGGGGAGGAGGCGACCACATGGCCCGTGGTGTAGGCCCACATCTTGGTACCGGTGGCGGCGTCGAGCGCGTACACGTTCTTGTCGTGGCTGCCGATGTACACGACCCCGTCCACCACCGCCGGCGTGGAGTCGACCTCGGCCCCGGTGGAGTAGGACCAGCGCACCGTGGTGTCGGTGCGGGCCGGCGCGGGCGGGGACGACGAGACCTTGTTGCCGGCGGCGTACTGCGGCTTTTGCCGGTCGTCGGGCCGGTCGACCAGATCGAGAAACACGATGATGCCCAGAGCGGCGGTCGCGCCGCCGCCGACGAGTTGCAGAAGCCGGCGGCGCGTGGGGGTCGGGGTCTCGGGCGGGGCGCTGTCGGCACTCCTTCGCGGTGTGCCGGCTGCGGCGGGCTTGCGTTCGAGGGCGATGGTCGGCACGGGGTCGATCGCATGCACGTCCCGGACCATCCGTCGGGTCTCGGCAGCCGGGGCGGGGTCGACGGTGGCGCGCAGGAGCCGGTGTACCTCGTCGGCCGTGGCGGGTCGGTCCCGGGGGTCCTTGGCGAGCAACGCGAGGACGAGGTCGTCGAGCGCGGTGGGGATGCCGCGGCGCCGTTCGCCCGGTCTCGTGGGCGTGGTCCGCAGGTGGGCGTTCATCGTCGAGACCGGGCCGGTTGCGGGGAACGGCACGTCACCGGTGAGGAGTTCGTACAGGACGCAGCCGAGCGAGTACAGGTCCGAGCGGGCGTCCCCGGGCTGCTCGTGGAAGCGCTCGGGCGGCATGTAGGCGAGCGTGCCCATCACTTGGCTGGACCGGTTCGTGGACGTCACGAACCGGGCGATCCCGAAGTCCAGGATCTTGATCCGGTCCTCGACGGTGAGCATCAGGTTCGCCGGCTTCAGGTCCCGGTGCACGATCCCCGCGGTGTGCGCCCGGGCCAGCGCCGCGGCGGTCTGCGCCGCCCACTCCACGGCGGTGCCCACCGGCGGAGGCCCCTCCTTGTCGAGCACCGCGGCCAGGTCACGGCCTTCCACGAACTCCATCACCAGGAACAGCGAACCGTCGCCCTCGTCTTGGCCGAGGTCGTACACGGTGACCACACCCGGGTGGTTCAGTGCCCCCGCCGTACGCGCCTCGCGGAAGAACAACGCGGCACCGGCGGCGTCGGACTTCGCGTGCGGGAGCAGCTTGACCGCGACCCGCCGCTCGATCAGCCGGTCCCGCCCCTCCCACACCTCCCCCATGCCGCCTCGCCCAACGAACCGGACCAGCTCGTACCGACCCGCCAACACCCGCACCCGCAACCCCCGCCGCCGCCAAGCCCGAAGCCGACCCGGACTCTCCGCTCGGGAATGGTACGACCCCGGTGGCGCTCCGGGGTCGCCCGATGCCGGCCGGGCGTCGGGCGGGTCAGACGGGTTGCGGAATCAACATTAGTCCCCTCGGGCCGGGGATGGGTTCGCGCACGGACGTGCGCACCCGTGCGTCCGGTTGCCGGGTCAGGCGCCACGAACTGCCCACCGCCACCAGCGTGGCCATCATCTCGGCGATGGCGAAGTTGTCGCCGACGCACTTGAACCGGCCGCCGCCGAACGGCACGAAGGAGTGCCGCGGCGGCTTCCAGCCGCTGTCGGGGAGCCAGCGCTCCGGGGAGAAGGCCTCCGGGCGGCGGCAGAAGCGCGGATCGGTGTGCAGGGAGTGCTGGCTGTACGCGGTATCGGTGCCGCTCGGCAGCATGACGTCGCCCAACTCCACCGCCGCCGTGGTGCGTTGGGTCACCAGCTGCACCGAGTGCAGGCGCATCGTCTCGTACATCACCGCCCGCGTGTACGGCAGCGCCTGCGGATCGGCCGCCGTCGCCACGGCGTCGCCCGCCGCGGCGGACTCGGCGTTTTTGGTGATCCCGGCGATCTCGGCGAGCATCCGCCGCTCCGCTCCCGGGCGCAGGGCCAGGTGATACCACGCCCAGGACAGCGTGGTCGGGACGTTCGCCACCCCGCCGATCAGCATGGCGATGACCTCGTCGCAGATCAGGTCGTCGGCCAACGGCCGTCCCGTGTCCGGGTCGCGGGCGGCGAGCAGGCACGCCACCACGTCGCCGGCGGCCTCCGGGGACCGCGCACGGCACGCCGCGACGGCCTCGCCCACCGACGCGCGCATCCGGGCCATGGCCTCGTCGCCGCGCCGGACATACGGCAGCGGCAGCCGATCCACCACCTTCGGCAACATCGGCCGCTCCACCGCCGCCCGTTCGATCACCGGCAACACCCGGTGCAACTGGGCCAGGACGCCGTCGGGCATACGGTTGGAGAACAGGGTCTCGGCCGTCACGGCCACCGAGAGGCCCTTCATCGCCTCCAGGACGTCCACCGGCCGACCCGGCTGCCAGTGGGCGCACAACTCCCGCGTGCGCCGATGGATCGAGACCAGGTGGCGCTCGATGTGCGCCGGGGTGAACGCCTTCTGGATGACCCGGCGTTGGCGGTGGTACAGCTCCCCATCGGAGGTGATCACGCCGTGCCCCAGGAGCGGGATCATCCGTTCGAACTGTTTGCCGCGGCCGAAACTGCGGCCCTTGGACGACTGCACCTGATGGACCAGAACCGGGTCGGTGGCCACGTACACCGGCGCGGTGCCCAGTCTGATCCGCACCAACGGCCCCACCCGGGGCAGGGATTCGAGGAAGCGCAGCCGCTGACCGGCCAGGCGGTGGAGGTGTCCTACGCCGGGCAGGGCGCCCGGTGCGGTGGGTACGTCCTCGATGGAATGCACACGCCATCCCTTCACGTCGGGCCAGGCTGCCGGTGACCCCCACCACTGTGCCGAGGTGATCGCCGGTTCGGCAGGGTGCACCCGACCGGCCTTCTCGCGCCGTGCATTCGCTACCTCGCACGCCCTTACCGGCCGTGCCGGGTGAACGCTAAGCATGAACCGGCGAGTACGCGGATCGCTCCCGAACCCCCGCGCACACCGCCGCCCTCGCCTGCCCCGACACCCGGCAATCACCAAGGAGGGCCACATGACCACCCTCACCCCACCCGGCGTCCCGCCCATGGCCGGCGGAGTGCTCCCGATCCTCGGACACACCCTGCCCATGTGGCGCGACCCGATGGCGTTCCTGCTGGAGCAGCACGCCGTCGCCCCGGTCGTACGGGTGCGGCTCGGCCCGAAGGTCGCCTACCTCGTCACCCGGCCCGACCTGGTCCGCAAGGCGCTGGTCACCGAGCAGCACCGGTTCGACAAGGGCGGCCCCTTCGTCGACACCGCCCGCACCCTGATCGGCGACGGCCTCGGCACGTGCTCCGCCGCCGACCACCGCTACCAGCGGCCGCTGATGAACCAGGCGTTTCGCCAACCGAGCATCGTCTCCTACACCCACGCCATGACCGAATGTGTGCAGGACGTGCTCGACGGGTGGCAACCGGGCCAAGTCGTCGACGTATGCCGGGAGATGCGCCTGCTCGCGTGCCGGGCGCTGACCCGCACGCTGTTCTCCGATCCGGCCCAGGCGCATCTGACCACCCGGATCGAAGCGGCGTACACCGTCCTGATGCCCGGCATGTGGTGGCAGATGGTGATCCCCGTCGCCCTCGTCCACAAGGCGCCGATCCCGGCCAACCGCCGCTTCGAAAACGCCCGGATCCAGGCCCGTTCGCTGATCAAGCGTATGGTCGAGGTGTACCGCGTGCGCGGCGCCGACCCGGCCGACGGCCTGTCCACGATCATGGCCGCCGAGGACGAACGCGGTCGCGCGTTCACCGACGACGAGGTGTGCGACCAGATCGCCACCTTGATGATCGGCGGAATCCCGGCCACCGCCGACCTGTTGGCCTGGACCTTCGGCGTCCTGGCGCACAACGGCCCCTTGGAGCAGAGCCTGCACGAGGAGGTGGACTCCGTACTGGCCGGCCGCACGCCCGGCTACGCCGACATCCCGCGCCTGCCCCTGCTGGGCCGGGTGCTGACCGAAACGCTGCGTCTGTACCCGTCGGTGTCGGTGCTCAGCCGCCGGGTCACCGACTACATCACCCTCGACGGCACGCAACTGGTCCCGGGCGACGAGGTGATGTTCAGTCCCTACTGCCTGCACCGGGACGCGAGCGTGTTCCCCGACCCCGAACGCTTCGACCCGGACCGCTGGTTGCCGGGCGCGGTGACCCAGGCCCAGCGCGAGGCGTTCATCCCGTTCGGATCCGGCACCCGCAAGTGCATCGGCGACTCCTACGGCATCACCGAGGCCACCCTGGCCGCCGCGGGCATCATGTCCCGGGTCTCGCTGGCCCGGATACCCGGCGCCCCGACGCCGAGGCCCCTGCTGCGCATGACGCTCTCCCCGGTTCCCCTGGAGTTGACGGTGGAGCCACGCGGTACGTGGACCCAGGCACCCGAGGAGGCGGCCGATGCACCGACCGACGAATCCGCGACGCTCCGCTGCCCCGTCCACCCCGCCGCCGGCGCCGACGCCACATCCCCCGACGGCGACTGACCCGGCGCACCCGGCGGCCCGGCTCACCGCGCCGCACCTGTGGTGCCCGATCGAGCCCGCCCGCCACCCCGACGAGCGCGAGGTGACCGAGCGTACGGTGGCGTGGATGCGCCGGTTCGGCTACATCACCACACGTGGCGAGGAAGTCGCGGCGCGCGCCGCGCAGTTCGGCGAACTGGGGGCGCTGACCTATCCCCACGGCGACCCGGAAGGGGCGGTGCTGGCCGCACAGTTGATGGTGTGGCTCTTCCTCCAGGACGACCGCTTCTCCGAACTGGCGCCCGCACAGGGCCGGATCGAGGACCTGGCCGAGCACATCCTGTGGTCCCAGCGCGTCCTGCACGGCCGGACCAGGGCGGTGCCCGAGCCGTATCTGGAAGCCCTGATCGACCTGCGCACCAGGGTCGCCCGCATGGCCGTGGACGCGGAACAGGTGGAGCGCTTCGCCGACGGCTTCAACCGCTACCTGGGCGCGGTGGCGGCGGAGGCGATCTATCGGGCCCGCGGCATCACCCCCAGCCTGGGGCAGTACGTGCGACTGCGCGAGTCCACGATCCTGATGCGCGGCATGTGCTTCGTCGTCATCGAACTGGCCGACGACTGCTACCTGCCGGGCCCGATCTGGGCCGGCCGCGAGGTCCGGCGCTGCGAACAGGCCGCCGCCCGGGCCATCGCGTACACCCACGACATCCTCTCCGGGATGCGCGAGTTGTACTGGCCCGGCCACACCAACCTGATCACCGTGCTCGCCCACCACTTCCACTGCCCCCTCGACGAGGCACTGCGCAGGGCGGTGTACATGTACGAGGACCAGATGCGCCGCTTCGAGCGACTGGCCCGCCCCCTCCTGGAGTCGGGCGACGCCCGCCTGGCGCGATACGTGCGCGGCATGGGCGCGTGGATCCGCGGCAACCTCGACTGGTCCATGAACTGCGGCCGATACCACGTCACTTCCCCGCAACCACCGGACAACCTGCCCTCGCTCTTCGGCGCCTGACCCCGCTTCGCGGGCCCGCCGACGCGGATGTCGGAGCGATCGGCCATCATGTGAGGCGGCCGTAGTCTGCGACCGGTCGAGCCCGCCGCAGGGAGGCGGGCAGGCGGCCCGGTCCCACACCGAAGACCGGGCCGTCCGGCGGTCGCGCGCGGGTCGAACCGAGCGCCGGGGGCCACCCGTTCGCTCCTCAGGCCACCAGGACGCGGTCGGCTCGGAGCAGGGCGGCCAGTTCGACGCAGCGGCGGGTTTGGATGCGGGCCAGGTCGAGGGACAGCAGGGTCGGGTCGTCCGTGGTGGAGGCGCGGGTGGTCGGTTCGGCGAGGGTGGCGATCGACCGGCGCGGGTGGGGGTCGTCGTCCGTCGGGAACCGGGGGCGGATGATCGCGAAGCTGCGCATCAGGCCGCCGTGGCGGGTGTCGGGGGCCGGCGAGGTGACGAAGACGCCGAAGACCTGCTCGCAGGAGCGCCGCTGCCAGGAGTCGCGCATGTCCCGGGCGGCCGCGTCGCTCGCCGACGCGGTCGCCGAGCGGGTGAGGCGGTGCAGCAGGGCGACGACGTCGCCGTCGCGTGCCGGTGCGCCCAGGATCACCACGTCGGGCCAGGTCAGGTCGCCCACCGTGGCGAGTGGGTCGGCCTTGGTCCCGTCCCGTGGTGCGGCCGGTTCGGCCTCGGGCAGTCTGCGCAGCCGGATGTCGGCACCGGTGTTCCAGGCGACCGCGGCGACCGCGTCGGCCATCGCGCGTACGCACGTGTCGGTGTCGTGATAGATCACGGTGACCTTGATGCTCATGTCGTCTCCCCGTAGCGGATGTCCGGAAAAGCCGGTGCCTTCCCGATCTGCCGGCCGGTTCATGATCAACCGGCATCCGTACGTCGTGCCGGCCACTTCACGCTAGGCGCGGGCACACCGTCGTGCTGATGGCCGTTCACGCCACGAAGCGGACTCCCCACGCCACCCCCGGGCTTTTGTGTCCGCCGACCGCCGAGGGGGCGGGCAGCCGAACGAATCGGATCCGGGCACCCGCGTGGGCTACCGTCACTGTGCCCGGCCCACCGGACCCCGACCCCGCCCGCCGACCGCACCGAGGAGAGCCACCGATGGCGTTGGACCCGCTGGACAGCCGGATCATCACCGCGCTGATCGAGGACGCGCGTTCGACCTATGCCGAGATCGGCACCCGGGTCGGCCTGTCCGCGTCCGCGGTCAAGCGCCGGGTGGACCGCCTCCTCGCCACCGGCGTGATCACCGGCTTCTCCGCGTCGGTCGAACCCGCCGCGCTCGGCTGGACCACCGAGGCGTTCGTCGAGCTGTACTGCGTGGGGCGTACCTCGCCCAGCGAGATCGGGCGCGCGCTGGCCAAGTTCCCCGAGGTGGTCTCGGCCAGCACCGTCACCGGCGACGCGGATGCGGTGATCCACCTGCTCGCGGCCGACGTACAACACTTCGAGCAGGTCCTGGAGCGGATCGCCGCGGAGCCCTTCGTGGTGCGCTCGAAAAGCTGTGTCGTGCTTTCCCGGCTGGTCAGGCGCAATGGAACGACGTGGCAGGGAGTGGAGACGCAATAGATCGCCACGAACACGCATGATCACGCTCTTGGCCGGATCGCACACCCGTACGTAGGGTTTGAGCTGCCGGTGTGGACCCCCGGCGCCCCGAATTCCGTCGTCACGACCCCGCCGCCCCCGGGCGGGGACGCCGCGCGACCGCGCCGAGAGAATGCCGAGCACCGCCATGCCGACACCGAGCACCCCCACGCCCATGTCCATGCACCGGTACGACCCCGCGCTCGCCGACCTGGTCTTCGACTACATGCGCGAACGGCTCGCCCTGGACCCGGTCCCGCTCGACCACCCCGGCCGCAAGGACAAGCTCGACCACGCGCTCGACGGCCTGATCGGCGCGCGGGGCAACGACCCCGGCGAGGTGCTGGCGATCTACGCCGACCAGCTCGCCCCGGCGGTCATCTCCTGCGACAGCCCGCGCTTCCTCTCCTTCATCCCGGCCGCGCCGACCAAGGCCGCGCTGCTGTTCGACATGGTCGTCTCGTGCGCGTCGCTCCAGGGCATCTCGTGGCTGGAGGCGGCCGGCGCGGTGGCCGCGGAGAACCAGGTGTTGCGGCTGATCGCCGACCTGGCCGGGCTGCCCGCGAGCGCCGGCGGCTGCTTCGTCAGCGGCGGCTCGGCGGGCAACCTGTCCGCGCTCGTGGTGGCCCGGGACATGGGTCGGCGCCGGACCGGGACCGGCGCGCGGGACCGGCTGCGGATCGCGGTCAGCGACCAGGCGCACTCCTCGATCGGCAACACACTGCGCATCATCGGCATGGACGCGCTCGTGGTGCAGACCACCGACCACCGCCTCACCGGCGAGGCGTTGCGCGCCGCGCTGGCCGCCGACCCCGAGGCGCACGACGTGGTCGGCGTGGTGGCCACCGCCGGCACCACCAACGCGGGCATCATCGACGACCTGGCCGGGATCGGCGCGGTGGCCCGCGAGCGCGACCTGTGGTTCCACGTGGACGGCGCGTACGGCGGCGCCGGGCTGCTCGCGCCGAGCGTGCGGGCCCGCTACGACGGGATCGAACTTGCCGACTCGTTCGTCGTCGACCCGCACAAGTGGCTGTTCGCGCCGTTCGACTGCGCGGCGCTGATCTACCGCAACCCGGGCCCGGCCCGCGGCGTGCACACCCAGGACGCGTCCTACCTCGATGTCCTGCACACCGACGCGCCCGAGGAGTGGAACCCGACCGACTACGCGTACCACCTCACCCGGCGCGCCCGCGGCCTGCCGCTGTGGTTCTCCCTCGCCGTGCATGGCACCGACGCGTACACCGAGGCCATCGAGACCGCGCTGACCCTGGCCCGGGACACCGCCCAGCTGATCCGGGCCACCCCCGGTCTGGAGCTGATCCGCGACCCAGAACTGTCCGCGGTGTTGTTCCGGCGCACCGGTTGGGGCCCGGCCGACTACCTCGACTGGTCCCGCCGCCTGCTGGCCGGCCAGGTCGGTTTCGTCACCCCGACCGGTTGGGAGGGGGAGACCGTGGCCCGCTTCGCGTTCCTGCACCCGGGCACCACGATGGCGATGGTCGAGGAGATCCTGGCCACGATGAGGTAACGCAGTGCGGCCTGCCGCTCGCGCGTTCGGGTCGCCGTGGCCCAGACTGGAAGCCGATGGGACGGCTTCGGGGGCCGGGCGCCCGATCGGCCTCGGGGCCGGAGAGGACAGGCGTGGCGCTGGACGAGTACGCGGACCCGCCGATGATGGTGCCGGAGGTCGACGCCGTGACCGGCGCGGTGGCACGACTGGTGGGTACACGCGCGGGGGATGTGCGCGATGTCGGCGCCTACGCGGTGTTGCAGGGCCTGCTCGACGGCACGCCGGCGGCGGTGGGGGTGATGAGCCCGACCATGCGCTACCTCTATGTCAATCCGGCGCTGGCCCGGATGAACGGCCTGCCAGCCGAGGCGCACCTGGGCCGCACCATCGGCGAGGTGCTGCCCGACATGGACGCGAAGGAGGACGTGCTTCGGGCGGTGCTGCGCGACGGCGTGCCCCGCGAGGCCACCTCCTCCGGGACCACGCACGCGGGCCCGCCCGGCCGCCGCTGGTGGCACGGCGCCTACCACCGCCTGGAGCACGAGGGCGAGGTGGTCGGTCTGGCGGCCGTGCTCCTGGAGGTGTCCGAGTCCCGGCGCACCCAGCTGGAGCTGGACGCGGCCCGGCGCCGGCTCGCGGTCCTGGACGCCGCCGCCACCCGGGTCGGGACCACCCTCGATCTGGTCGAGACCTGCGAGGAGTTGGCCGAGCTGTTCGTCGCCGAGCTGAGCGACGTGGCCACGGTGGACGTGTTCGCCGTCGAGGGCGCCAACGGCACCCCGCACCAGCCGCTGGACCTGGTCCGGATGTGGCGCGCCGCGCTCTCGCACCGGCCCGGCATGGCCGAACAGGCCGCGATCCTGCGCCAACCCGGCGAGAACGTGGACTACCAGCAGGGCTCGATGGTGCCGCGCGCGCTCAGCGAACGCAGCCCCGTGGTGGTCAACCGGGCGGCCGACGAGGAGATGGCCCGGCAGGTGTCCAGCCCCGACCGGCTCGCCGTGTTCCGCTCGGTGGGCCTGCACTCGGTGGTGGCGCTGCCGCTGGTCGCCCGGGGCAGTGCGATCGGCATGGTCACCATGTCCCGGCACGGCGCCGCCGACGAGTTCTCCCCCGAGGACGTGATCCTGGCCCGCGACCTGGCCCGGCGCGGGGCGATCAGCGTGGACAACGCCCGCCGCTACGCGCACGAGCACGACATCGCGCTGGCCCTGCAACACGCGCTGCTCGCCGCGCCCGACGCGCCGCACCCCGACATCGAGCTGGCCTCGCGCTATCGGCCCGCGGGCAGCAGCGTGGAGGTGGGCGGCGACTGGTACGACGCGGTCGCGCTGAGCGGGGGCCGCACACTGCTCGCGGTCGGCGACGTGATGGGACACGGCGTGCAGGCCGCCGTGGAGATGAGCCAGTTCCGGGCGCTGCTGCGGGTACAGGCCCGCTCCGACCTGGAACCGCACGAGATCCTGGCCGCGGTGGACCGCACCAGCACCAAGGCGGGCATCGAACGGGTGGCCAGCTGCCTGCTGGTCCTGGTCGACCCGGCGACGGACACGGTCACCTTCGCCAGCGCCGGCCACCTGCCGCCGCTCCTGGTCGGCCCGGGCGACGCGGCCGAACTGGTCGACGTGCCGGTCGGACCGCCGCTGGGCACCGGCTTCGGCGGCTACGGCTCGGTACGGCGCCGCAGCGATCCGGACCGGGTCCTGGTGATGTACACCGACGGTCTGGTCGAGCGCCGGGGCGAGGACATCGGCGAGTCGTTGCAACGGCTGACCCGGGTGGGACTGACCGCGGAGACCCCGCTGGTGCGGCTGGTGGACACGGTGATCGCCCGGATGATCACCGACAAGCCGGAGGACGACATCGCGGTCCTGGCCGCCCGACGACGCCCGGCGGCCCCGGGCGGATCGGCCTGGCGCGGCTGACCCGGCCCGCCGCAACCGGTGCGCTCCGGGCGTCAGTTCGGGTCGGCGGCCGGGCGGGTCCAGGTGTGCCGGGTGCCGGTCACCGTGACCCGCCGGCGGGCTTTTCGGGGCGGCGTCGGGGCGGGCGGGGTCGGGATCAGGCTGCCCGCGATGGTGTCCTCGAAGCGGCGGCGGATCGGGCCCCAGCGCGCCTCGTGGCGCGCGGCCCGGGCCTGGGCGCGGCGCAACTTTCGCGGGCGGTCGCGGTAGCGCCGCGTTGCCCACGGCGAGCCGGGGCGGGCCAGCCGGATCGCCGCGACGATGTTGACGATCGGGATGAACACGCCGATCACGCCGGTACCGACCTTGCCCTTGGCGAAGGTGATCGCGGCCATGGCGATGTCCAGGAGCAGCACGATCAGCCACGCCACCCGATCGCCGACGCTGCCGCCCTCGGGCTTCGCGTCGAAGGGCACGAATCCGCTCGCCGCCAGGCCGATCGCGGCGATCGTCAGCACGGTGGCCTCGATCGAGATCCGGCCCTGCTCGGACCAGTACACGTCGGCCAGGTGCACGATCATCCCGAACTCGTCCAGGACCAGCCCCGCGCCGATCCCGAGCAGCACCCCCGCGACCGCGCGGCCGACCAGGTATTCGCCGGTCCCGACGCCGACGAACCCGCCGATCAGGGCGAGCACGATGCCCGGGACCACGTGGTGGATGTGCACCCCGCCGCTGTCGAGGTTGTGGAACGGGCCGCGCCCGGCCCGGATCAGCCGGGTGATGGTGCGCGTGATCAGGAAGGTGAGCAGCAGCGACGCGAACGCCAGCGCCATCGGCAGCCGGCCCTCGCGGATCATGGTGTCCTGCCACCATCCGGCCAGTTGCGGGTGGGTGGTGTGCGTGGCCGGCATCGGCCCTCCTCCTCCGTGTCGGTGCTCCGGTTCCCCCTCGGGAACGGGCTACCGACGCCGATCAGGTGAACCGGGGGCTGCCGGTGCGCGGCGCGGTGACCAAGCGGGCGGGCCCTCGTTGGGTGGGACATGATCAAGCGCATCACCGCCGCCGCTCTGGCCGGCACCGCCCTCGTCGTGACCTTCGGCGCGTCCGCCGCCTCGGCGCAGGAGCCCACTCCGAACACCGGCCAGGTCGCCGGGGTGCCCAGTTCGGTCTATCCCGACGGCCTCAACAACCTGAACCACGTCAACCAGCTCGCGGGCGCGCTGCCGTTGTAGGCGCGTCGTCCGCGTCACGGGCGGGCGTGGTGTCCCGGTCCGGCCCCGAGCGGGGACACCACGCCCTCGGACGCGGCGGGCTCACTCGTCGTCCAGGGCGCGGCGCAGTTCCTCGCTCTCGCGGTTGGCGGCGGCGAGATCGTCCATCATCCGCCGGGTGCCCTCGGCCACGCCCGCGTCCCAGATGCGGCGTACGAGAGCGTTCGCGCGATCCTGGGGCAGATCGGTCTCGCGCATCAGTAGCTCGGTCAGCTCGATGATCGGGTGTTTGGGGTGCATAGCCCCAGCAGACCCGTCCTGTCGGCGCCCCGCACCCGGGCGCGGCCGGTCGGGGGAGCGACCCGACGCGCCGGCCGGGGCGGGCTCAGGGCTTGAGGTGGCTCCAGGACTGCGGGTGGGTGGTCAGCCAGCCGGCCAGGTTCTGCGCCGGGCGGCCGGTGAGCATCGGTACCGCGTTGGAGACCTTGCTCATCTCGCCGGTCGCGATCGCCTCGTAGGAGCTCACCCAGCCGGCCATCTCCCACGCCGGCGCGTTGTAGCGGGCGCGTGAGGCGTACGCCTCGTCGCGGGTTTCGGCCACGTAGCCGATCGGTCGGCCGGCGAAGCGGGTGAGCACCGCCGCGGCCTCGGTCAGGGTGATCGCCTCGGGGCCGGTGAGGTCGTAGGTGAGGTCGTCGTGCGCGTCGCCGCCGAGCAGGACCGCCGCCGCGGCGTCCGCGATGTCCGCGTGCGCCACCGCCGAGACCCGACCGTCGCCGGCCGGGCCGCGGATGATCCCGTCGGGGCCGACCATGGCGGGCAGCCCGGCCAGGTACAGGCTGTCGCGCAGGAAGGTGTGCCGCAGTCCCGAGTCGCGGATGTGCTGCTCGGTGTGCCAGTGGTCGCGGGCGAAGGTGAAGGTGGCGTCGGGGGCGGCGCTCAGGAAGGACACGTAGACGATGCGGTGGAGCCCGGCCGCGACCGCGGCGTCCACGACCGAGATGTGCTCGCGGACCCGATCGGCGCTCTCCCGGGCGGAGACCAGGAACAGTACGCTCGCGCCGTCCAGCGCCCGGCGCATCGCCTCGCCGTCGGCGTAGGTCGCCGGCGGCGCCGGGGTCGCGCCGCTCAGTTCGGGCAGTCGGGACGGATCACGTCCCACCAATCGTTGCGTCGCGCCGGCCTCGGCGAGCCGCCGGGCGACCCGGCCGCCGATCTGCCCGCTCGCTCCGGTGACCGCGATGACTGGTGCCATGACTGCGTCCCTTTCCGACTCGCGCGATCGGGCCCGGCCCGGCCGCTCGGCCACCGACCCTACTGCGCGGTTGCCGCTCTCCCGCCGAACCACGCCCATCGGGCGCGCCCGGTTCAGCGCACGTCGCCGAGCGGGCCGAGCATCAGGTCCAGGACCGGGCGGGATCGGTCGAACGCCTGCTGCGCCTGGTCCGGGTACACGGCGGCGAGGCACGCCGCGACCACGACGAGGAGCAGCAGGAGCAGCCCCTGCCGGGCGGCCCGGCCGACTCGGCGCACCTCGCCCGGGTCGATGCGCTCACCCGGGATCGTGTGGTCGCCGGGGATCGTTCGGTCGAGCGGGTCGTCCCGGAGCGTCGTCGCGCCCCGTCGTGCCGCCTGTATGCCCGCGTTGCCGGCCATGTCCGCCCTTCCCCCCACACCCCGCGCGTTCGCGGGTCGTCGGGAGGGACGGACCGGGAGGGGGTGATGGTTCGTCGCCTTCCGGGTTGTCACCGCGTCGGAACCGATCCGTGACCGACGGGGCGTGTCACTCGTCCCACCAGCGGTCGCCCCGCTCGCGGCGATTGGCCACGATGACGGCGAACGGGGGGATCGCCATCGCGACGATCGTCATGCCGGCGGCGGCCGGGAACGACCAGCGGTAGACCACGGTGCCGGCGAGCAGGAACAGCACCAGGCACACGCCCATCATCACGAAGTAGCGCTTGCGGCGGCGGCGCTGGGACGGGACCGGCCCGTTGGGGGTGGCACCCCCGGGACCCGGGCCGTCCGGGTCGTTGGTGCTCATGCCTTCACGGTACGACTTGTCGCGGCAAGACGACGGGGACGCCGTGACGGCCGCCATGGTGGGCCGATGTCCGGGAGTTACCCACGAATGACAATATTGGTATAGACCTCTGGGGTGGGGAAGGTGTTCACTTGCGTTCAGGCGGGACCGCGGGTCCGTGCCGATCGCCGGAAAGGAATCAGTCGCCATGACGACCGTCTCCCCTCCGCACGTCGGCGCGCCGGTCGCCTACCTGCGGTGCTACCCGCGTGACCCGTGGGAGATGGCCGCCCACCGCAACGCGCTGACGGCGTACGCGCAGGGCATCGGGCTGAGTCGGCCGGTGGTGTGTCTGGACAACGGCGTCTCCTCGCGCGAGGAACGACCCGCCCTCGAACAACTGCTGGCCCATGTACTGGCCGGCGCGGTCCGGATCGTCCTGATCCCCGGCCTGTGGGTCTTCTCGCTCGACCCCGAGCGCGCCCGTGCCATCGCGGACCGGTTCATCACCGCCGGCGCCCAGATCATCGACCTCCCGGGCCGCTGGCACGAGCACGAGGGACGCCGCGTCGCGAGGTGGTGAGGTGCGCGGGGCGGCGCCGGAACCGGCCCCGCCCCGCGCGCCGGCTCAGCCGGTTACCACCGCCCGCACCGCCTTGGTGACCTCGTCGGCGCGGGTGGTGATGTCGTCCACGCGGGCGGTCTGTGCGGCGAGTTCGGCGCGGACCTGCTCGTCCCTGATGCTGTTGAGGTTGACCTCGATGTTCACCCTGGACGTGGTCGCCGCCGCCCGCGCCGCCTCGACCGCCGCGGCCACGTCGGTGATCACCGTCTGATTGGCGATCGGCAGCAGTTTCTCGGCCAGTTCGACACACGCCGAGGCCAGGACGATCACCTCGGCCGGCGGCTTGGCCGCGCCGACCAGCGCGACGGCCACGGTCGCCGACCGGTCGGAGACTTCCCTGGCGGTCTCCCGGGGCAGCTTGTACGCCTCCGTCACCGCGGTGAACGCGGCCGCGTCCGCCTCGGCCAACCGCAGTGCCATGGCCCGCAGTTCGTCGGTCAGCGAGATCACCTCGGCGATCGACGTGGCGTGCTCGGTGTACTGCTCGCCCGTGGTGTAACGGGCCACCATCCCGAGCAGCGCGGTGGCCTGCGCGACGTGCAGCGCGGCCGCCGCGCCGCCGCCGGGGGCCGGCACCCGGTCGGCGAGCCGGGCCAGGTATTCGCCGATCTTCTCGTCCCGCATGGGAGTTCGTCCTTTGCTCGGGGGGCGACTACCGCATGTCCGGGAATCCTCGCACGAATGTGGGCCGTGTTCGGTGCCGACGGCGACCCTCGCGCGGTCAGTGCGTCGACCCCGCCGCCGACTCCTCCACGCGGAGCACGATCGCGGTCGCATTGTCGTGGCCGCCCGCGTCCAGGGTCGCGGTGAGCAGGCGGTCGACGATGCCCGCGGGCGCCCCCGACGCGGCGAGCAGTCGGCCGAGCGTGCGGTAGTCCACCTGTTCGGCGACGCCGTCGGTGCACAGCAGGTATACGTCGCCCGGCCGCAACGTCACGTTCAGCACGTCCGGTTCGGGCCGACCCGGGTGCCCGAGATAGCGGCCCAGCCGATAGCGCGCGGCGGCGGCCTGCGGCGAGTCGGCCGGGTACCAGCCGTAGACGGCGCCCAACCACGCCTCGGTGTGATCCACCGTCAGCAACTCGAGGTATCCGGCCCGCAGGCGATACACGCGCGAATCGCCGATCTGGACCAGCCACGCGGCGCCCTCGGGGTCGCTCGCCGCGCCCGCGTCGGCGACCAGCGCGGCGAGCGTGCAGCCGGTGACCCCCTCCAGGTCGCGGGCCGCGGCCAGCACCCGGTCCTGGACGGCGGCCACGCCCGCTCGCAACGCCGCCGGGTCCGCCGCGCCGCCCCCGTGCACGGCGCGGCGGACCGCCTCGGTGAACCCCGTCATCGTGATCCGTCCGGCCGCCGTGCTCCCGGGGCCGTCGCCCATGCCGTCGACCACGGCGGCCAGGCGCAGGTCCGGGTCCAGGCCGAACACGTCGAAGTTGGCCCGATACCGGGTGCCGACCACGCTGCCCGCCGCCGCGAGCACCCGCACCGGGCCCGCCGTGAAACCGACCCCGCCCGCGGCCCCCGGGTCCTGCCGGCGTCGTTCGAACATGAGCGGCCCCCTTCGCTCCGATTGGCGTACCGTGGCACGCTATCGGGCGATCAGACCACGGTGCGGAAATGTGTGGTGAGCCGGCCGGCGTCGTCCAGGACGTGGAACGCGAGCGCGGGCGGGATGTCCACGTCGACGAACGGCGCGTCCTCGTCGACGCGCTCCCACGGCAGGTTGACGGTGGAGACCACGCCCGGGGCGACGATCAACGGCTTGCCGGCGAACGTGGTGGCCGCGGGCGTGTGCGCATGCCCGCACAGCAGCCCGGCCACGTTGGGCCGGTCGGCGACCACGGCGGCGAGGCGATCCGCACCGAACTGGCGGATCGCGTCGAGGGTCGGGATGCCCAACTCCACCGGCGGGTGGTGGAAGGCCACGAACACCGGTACGGAGGACGGGGTTTCGTCCAGCACCCCGGTCAACCAGGTCAGCGTCTCGTCGGCGATCAGGCCGTCGTCGCGGCCCGGGATCGACGAGTCGCACAGCGCGTACACCGCGCGCTCCGTGCGATGCACCCGGTTGATCGGGGCGTCGTCGGCGGGCTCGTCGAGCAGCCCCTTCCGGAAGGGTCCGCGTACGTCGTGGTTGCCGGGCAGGATCAGCAGCGGGTGTCGGGACGCCAACACCGCGCGGGCCTCGTCGTATTCGGCGGGCAGGCCGTGGTCCACGATGTCGCCGGTGACCAGGACCGCGTCCAGGTCGAAGGGGAGCGTGTTCAGGTGCTCCATCGTTGCGCGGGTGCGCTTGGCGGCCCGCCGGCTGCCGTCGAGGTGAGTGTCACTGAGATGCGCGAACACGATCATCGGGCGGGTCCTTGAGAGCGAGGGGAAACGTTGTTCCGGTGTAACCGGTCGTGATGACGTAGACGCTACGCGGGCCACCGGACCAGGGTTAAGATCCAGTGAAATGCCGAAGGATTGGTCCAGTTTCGTGGGTGCGGTGGGCGCGGGCGACGCTGTGGGTGAGGCGGCCGGCGCGGGCGCGGCGGCCGGTGGGCCCGGCACGGGCGGTGTGGCCGCCGCGATCGACCTGCACGTCGACGTGGACACCGCCGAGGGCCGCCGAGTCGGTCTGGAGCGGGCCCTGCGGGCGGCGATCCGCGGCGGGCGGCTGGCGCCCGGTGCCGCGCTGCCGTCCACGCGCGGGCTCGCCGCCGACCTGGGCTTCGCGCGCGGGACGGTCACCGCGGCCTACGACCAGCTGGTCGCCGAAGGGTTCCTGATCGCCCGTCAGGGAGCCGCCACCCGCGTCGCCGACCTGCCCGGGCCGGCCGGACCGGAGACCCCACACGGCGCGCCGGAGGCCGGCGCGCCCCGGTTCGACCTGCGCCCCGGCCTGCCGGACGTATCGGCCTTCCCGACCGTCGCGTGGTTGCGCGCCACCCGCCGGGTGCTCACCACCGCCGCGCCGCTCGCGGTGCACGGCGTCGGCGATCCGCAGGGCCGCCTCGAACTGCGCACCGCGCTGGCCGAACACCTCGGCCGTACCCGAGGCGTGCTCACCACGCCCGATCGCATCGTGATCACCACGGGCTTCTACCAGTCGATCGGGCTCCTCGCGAGCGTCCTGGCCGAGGCCGGGGTGCGTGCGGTGGGGATGGAGGACCCCGGGCACAACGTGTATCGGGACGTGATCCGCCGCGCCGGGCCGGCGGTGGTGCCACTGCCCGTGGACGCCGAGGGCGCGCGCTTCGAGCGGCTGGCCGATCCGGCGCTGGGCGCGGTGGTGTTGACGCCGGCGCACCAGTATCCGACGGGTGTGCCGCTGCGCCCCGGACGCCGACACCGGGTGTGCGCGTGGGCGCGGGCGAACGGTGCGTTGATCGTCGAGGACGACTACGACGGCGAGTTCCGCTACGACCGGCAGCCCGTCGGCGCGTTGCAGGGCATGGCGCCGGAGCATGTGGCCTATTGCGGGTCGGTGTCCAAGACGTTGGGGCCGGGGCTGCGGCTGGCCTGGCTGGCCCTGCCCGGACACCTGGTCGAACCGGTGGTGCGGGCCAAGCACCGGGCCGACTGGCACACCCAGGGGCTGGGCCAGTCGGTGCTGGCGGATCTGCTGAACCGGCACGACTACGAGCGGCACGTGCGCGCGGCCCGGCTGAGCTATCGCCGTCGACGGGAGCTGCTCGTGCGCCGCTTCGGCACGGAATGGGCGGCTTCCGGGCCCAAGTTCCGCGGTGTGCCGGCCGGGCTGCATGTACTGATGACGCTGCCGCCGGGCGGCCCGGACGAGGACCTGGTGCTCGCGCGTGCCGCGGCGTGCGGGATGGCGCTGCGCGGCGTACGGGAGTTGTGGCACGGACCGGCTCCCGAGGAGGGCATCCTCGTCGGGTTCGCGGCCTCGCCCGGACACGCCTGGCCGGGCACGCTGGACGCGCTGGCGGAGGTGTTGCGGGCGCCGTGACCCGGGGGCGTGCGCGACGTGCGCTCGACGCGCGCCATGCGTGCGCCCGGCGGGAAACGGTGACGCGGAAGATCCATGGGGTAACCGAGGGTGTCGCATCCATGGAGTAAACCGGGGGTCGGCTGATACCTTGAAGCACGCGGACAAGGTGCAGCTTTATTAATAAAGCGCCTTTCTCGTCCCCGAGATTCCGCCGGCTCGTGCTTCGGTTCGTTTCCTCCTGCCCCTTTCTGTTCGGCCCTCTGGCTCGACGTGCGGTTCGGCGTGGCGGTTCGACTTGCGACAGCGGGAGGCGGCTCGATGAACATTTCCGACGAGCAACGACGTGCCTTCACCGAGCACGATCTGCGCGTGTTGTCGACCGCGGACCCGGATGCCGACCCGGCCGCCGAACGCCTGGCCTGGGCGCACCTGGGCGACGAGTTGGGCCGGGCCCTGTGCGACCGGTACGAGCACGGGCCGAGCGCGCACGCGGAGTCCCTTGTACCGCCGGACCGCTGCCCGGTGCGAAACGCGATCGTGCTGCGGGCGCGGACCCGGGACATCCGCGAGCGGGTCCTCGGGCATCGGGCGGCCGTGGGCCGGGCGTTGCGGGTGCTGGAGTCGTCGTGCCGGGGCGACGGCCGGCATCGCCGGACGGAGGCGTTGATCGCCCTGTCGCTGGTCGCCGGTCAGGCCCGCTGCCTGGGCAGCCGCCTCACCCGGCTGCCGACCCTCGTCCCCTCGCGGCCGGGCGCACTCGCCGAGGCCCTGGGCACCGCACTGGCCGACAGCGCCCGAGCCCTGGACGCCGCCCGGCAACGCCTTTGCGAATCGGCCGCGCCGGGCCGAACGATCCCGGCCGCGGCGGCCCTTGCGGCGGCGGGCTCCGCGGCTCGCCTCGCCACGTGCCTGGAGGAGGAGGTCCGCGCCGAGCCCATCGACGCCTCCGACACCGACCTGTCCCACGTCGACCACCTGGACCTCCCCCTGCTGGCGGGCGTCATCTGGTCCCGCACCACCGTCTGGCCGGAGACCCTGGCCCCGCTGACCCGCTCCCACTCCAACCGGGTGGCGCCGGGCGTCTACCGGATCCGCAGGACCTACCTCTGAGCACACGCCGGCGGGTGAGGGTTTTTCACCGGGTCTGCATCCAGTGGGCGGGGTGGGTGTAGGCGGCGGGCAGTTTGGTTCGGGGGTTGCCCTTGGCGGCGTCGAGTTGGGACTGGGTCAGGTAGAGGGCGTCGCGCAGGTCGGCGTCGCGCAGGTCCGCGTCGCGGAAGTCGGCGCCGATCACGTCGGCCAGGCGCAGGTCGGCTCCGCGCAGGTCCGCGCCGATCAGGTACGCCCCGCGCAGGTTCGCGCCGCGCAGGTCGGCGCCCCCCAGGCGGGCCCCGATCAGGTCCGCGCCCCGGCGGTCCTTCCTGCGGCCCGGGACGGCCGCGCGGGCCAGTTCGCTCGCGCGCAGGAGCAGCGGGTTGTACCGCTGCCGCAGCGCCATGATGTCGACCCGCAGCAGGTCGGCGGGGCTGCCCAGGGTCAGCTGCTCGGTCTCGTCGTAGGCGGCGCCGAGGTCGGCGTGTACCGGGTGTGCGGCCGGCAGGGACAGCGCCTCGTTCAGGTAGCGGAGCAGTTCGTGCAGGTCACGCATGACCGGGAAGACCCGGAACATCTGCTGCGCGGTGTGCGGCGCCCGGCGCCAGTCCTGGCCGGCGTAGGTGACCTGGGCGACCTTCTGGCCCGCGCCGAAGCAGTCGTAGACGGTGCAGCCCGTGAAGCCGATCGTGCGCAGGCGGGTGTGTACGCCGCAGCCGAAGTCGTCGGTGCGCAGGTTGGGGCAGGGGCGGCCGGCGGGCTTGTCGATGGCGAAGTCGGCGGACTTGGCGAAGGCGGGCGCGACGCAGCACAGCGCGAAGCAGTTCGCGCAGTCGGCGCGCAGGGCCCGGGCACGCGCGTCGACGAGGACCGGGTCGGGGCCGGGTGCTGCGGGTTCGCGCTGCTCGGGCACGGTGCGGGGACTCCTGACGGGGTGGGGGAGGCGGGCGAGGGGGCGCGGTCGGCTCGGGGCGATCCGTCCATTGTCCCCGATCGGCCTCGGTGACCGTGTGGGGGCGACGTTCAGCGGATGGGGCGGGTGGGGTGACTCGGTGGAGTGGGCGGGTTCGGGCTCGAGGCGGGGGTGACGTGGCCCAGCCACAGCGTGTCCCGGGCGCGGACCATGGCGATGAACAGCCGACGTCTCGGTTCGGGTTTCGGACCAGGCACGGTCGAAGGCGGCCGCGGCGCGGGCGGCGTCGAGGCCGGGGGTCGGGCGTCGTGTTCGTCGAGGAAGCGCAAAGCCCAGGAGTGGATGGTGTGGAAGTCCACCCGGTCCACCGCGACCGGCGCCGGGTCGGCCGGGAACGTGCGTTGTACGCGGGGCAGGTTCGCGGTGAAGGCCACGTACAGGACCCGACCCGCGCCGTGTTGGGCCAGGTAGGCGGCCCGATGCAGGCCGACCACGGTCTTGCCGGTCCCGGCCGGGCCGGTGATCCGCGCGGGCCCGGGCCAGTCGGCGCGGACCAGGTCGCACCGGCCGGGGTCGAGGTAGGTCATTCGATCGACCCGAGCCGGGCGGCGCGCAGCGTGGCGGCGGCGAACTCGCGCGGATCGAACGCCCCGTCGCGCGGCCCGGGCGGTACCGGGTCGACGGGTGCCCGGGCGGTGTCCTCGTACGCCGGGAACACCCGCGCCGGCCGCTCCGCGATCGCCGCCACCGCGCCCGCGCATCGCGCGCCGGCCGGGCCGGCGACCCACCCGCCTCCACAGCCCGCATCGCACCCGTCCCCCGCTGCGCTCCCGGGCGGCGACGGCTTTCGGGCGGGCCGCTCGCGAATCACGTCGCACGTCCATGCCAATCCGGCTCGATGGTGGAACTCGGCTGTGGAGTAGGGGAATTCGGGGCCGGAAACGGGGGACTGACGGCACGCGCTAGTGGTGGGTGTCGGCGGAGGTGGGCGTGGCCTGGTGGAAGTACATTCGCCACCCCTCCGGGGAGTGGCGCCACAGGGAACTGCGGAGGGTGTGCCGGTCGGTGGACTCGGTTCGGAAGGTCAGGTGGACCAGGTTCGGGGCCAGGAGGGTACCGGACACCGCGGACACGGTCGTTCGGATCGGCTCCTCGGTGGTCAGGGCGTCGAGGGTGCTGTCGCGGTCCCAGCGGCGTCCGGAGCGTCCGAACTCCACGAAGTCGGGGTCGAGCAGTGCGGACACGGCTTTTCGGGAGCGTCGTACGGCGGGATCGAGCAGTCGCAGCTCGCCGGTGACGGCGGCTCGGATCGCGGATTCGTGGTCGGCTCGGGCTTGGGTCGCGGTTGTGGCTTCGGCTTCGGCTTCGGCTTCGTCGGTCATTGGGCGAGTTTGGACCATCTCATCGGGGATGACCGACCGATTTTCTCGGGTCAGGAGGTGCGGGCGGGGGTCCAGGTGCCTGGGCGGATCACTACGGCTGTGGTGTGGATCGGGGGGCTGTGGCGGAAGTGGAGGGTGAAGGGGATGGTTTGGCCGGGGGTGAGTTTCGGGGGTGTGCCGAGCATGATGTTCGCGCCGCTCGCGGTCATGCCGAGCAGGCCGTTGGCCGGGATCGGCAGGGCCTTGGTCATCCACATGCGGCCGGCGTAGCCCGTGTAGGTGTGGAAGCTGAAGCCGACGTCGGTGGTGATGGGGGTGCTGACGGAGACGAGTTCGTCGTTGGCGTCGCCGGTGTTGCGGATGGTGAAGTAGGCGGAGGTGGCGTCGGCGTTGGTGGCCAGGTGTACCCGACCGTCGCTGATGGAGAGCCTGGGTGCGGTACCGGCGCGGCCGGTCGCGGTCCAGACGGTGAGCAGGGTCAGCGCGAGGGCGGCGGCCAGGACGGGGCCGGCGACGGACTTCGACGCGGCCAGGGCCCTCGGTGCGATCGGGGGCTTCGGTACGGCCGGGGGCTTCGGTGCAGTCGGGGGTTTCATGTCCGGTCCCGCTTCGCGTCGTCGGGGTGGCCGGCCCGGAATCGGGTCAGCCGGAGGCTGTTGGTGACCACCGCGAGCGAACTGACCGACATCGCGGCGGCGGCGAGCATGGGATTGAGCAGCCCGGTCACCGCGATCGGGATCAGCACCACGTTGTAGCCGAACGCCCAGCCGAGGTTGGCCCGGATCGTCCCGGTCGTACGCCGGGAGAGCCGGATCGCGTCGGCCAGCGCGCCCAGGTCGTCACGCACCAGCGTCACGTCGGCGACGCCGATCGCCGCCGCCGTGCCGCCGCCCATGCCGATGCCCAGGTCCGCCTCGCCGAGCGCGATCGTGTCGTTGATGCCGTCGCCGACCACCGCGACGGCCCGTCCGGGATGGTCCTGCCGCAGGCCGCGGACGAGTTCGGCCTTGTCGTGCGGGTCCAACTCGCTCAGCACCTCGTCGATCCCGACCGCGTCGGCCACCGCCCGGGCCGGCCCCGCACGATCGCCCGTGGCCAGGATCACCGTCACGCCGAGCCGATCGAGCGCCCGGATCGCGGCGGCGGCCTCCGGGCGTACCGAGTCGCCCAGCACCAGCACCCCCGCCGGCACGCCGTTGACCGTCGCGACGACTGCGGTGTCCCCGGCGGCGTCCGCCTCGGACAGCGCCGCGCGCAGGCCCGCGGGCAGCGCCGTGACGTCCTCGACGCCCGGGCGCAGGACGGCCACCCGCGAGCCGTCCACCAGGCCGCGGACGCCGATTCCGGGCTCCGAGGCGAAATCGGCGACCGGCGACAGGGCGCCCGCGCGCTCGGTGGCGGCGCGGGTGAGGGCCCGGCCGATCGGGTGCCCGGACGCGGACTCGACCGCGCCCACCCGGGCCAGCAGTTCGCCCGGGTCGACGTCGGGCGCGGCCATGCAGCGCAGCAGACTCATGCCGCCGGTGGTCAGCGTGCCGGTCTTGTCGACCACGACGGTGCCCACACGGCGCAGGCGTTCCAGTGCGGCGGGTTCGCGGATCAGTACGCCGAGCCGCGCGCCGCGCCCGGTGGCGGCCAGGATCGCGGTGGGTGTGGCCAGGCCGAGGGCGCACGGGCAGGCCACCACCAGGACGGCCATGGTCGCGCCGGCCGCGGCCTGCGGGTCGCCGCCGGCGCCGAGCCAGAAGCCGAGCACGGTCACGGCGGTGGCCAGTACGGACGGGACGAACACGCCCGCGATGCGGTCGGCGAGTCGCTGCGCGCCGGTCTTGCCGGCCTGGGCCTCCTCCACCGCGGCGGTGATCCGGGCGAGGCGGGTGTCCGCACCGACGGCGGTCGCCCGCGCGGTGATCCGGCCGCCCTCGTTGACGCTGCCGCCGGGCACCTGGTCCTCGGGGCCGACCTCCATCGGGCGGCTTTCCCCGGTCAGGTGGGACACGTCGAGCGCGGAGCGGCCGTCGACCACGACGCCGTCGGCGGGCACCCGGTCGCCGGGCCGGACCACGAACACCTGACCGACCGTCAGGGACGCGGTCGGCACGGTCACCTCGACCGTCTTCCCGCCGGGTCCCGGGTGCAGGACGGCCACCCGGTCCGGGACGAGCGCGGCCAACTCGCGCAGCGCGGAGCCGGTCCGGGTCCGGGCCCGGTCCTCCAACCGGCGGCCGAGCAGGACGAACAGCGGCACGGCGACGGCGACTTCGAGGTACATGTGCGCCTCGTCGCCGGCGGCGGGCGGCAGCAGGGTGAACGGCATTCGCATCCCCGGCTCGCCGGCGCCGCCGCCGAACAGGGCCCACAGCGACCAGCCGAACGCGGCGAGCACGCCGAGGCTGACCAGCGTGTCCATGGTCGCGCCCGCGTAGCGCAGTCCGTGCAGGGCTCGACGATGGAACGGCCAGGCACCCCACGTGGCCACCGGCGCGGCCAGCGTCAGGCACAACCACTGCCAGTTGGTGAACTGCCACGCGGGCACCATCGACAAGGCCAGTACGGGCAGCGCCAGCGCGGCCACGATCAGGAGGTTGCGCCGACCCGGGTCGATCGCCTCGGCGGCCGGGCCGGTCGCGGCGGCACCGGCGGGGTTCGGGCCGGCCACGGTCGCCTCGTAGCCGGCGGCGGTGATGGCCGCGAGGAGGTCGATCACCGGCAGGGACGCGGGGTGTACGACGCGGGCCCGGCCGGTGGCGAGGTTGACCGTGGCGGTGACGCCGTCGAGCCGGGCCAGCCGACGCTCGACCCGATTCACGCAGGCGCCGCAGGTCATGCCGGAGACGGCCACGTCGGTGGTGATCGGTCGGGTGGAGGTGGTCACAGGGCAACGCCCGAGGTGCGGAGGCGGCCGTCGGGTTCGCCCAGGCCCATCCGGCCGTGGCCGCCACCCTCGTCGCCCATCTTGACCGGCGCCCCGGGCGGACCCGGCTCGCGCAGGTCGGGCGCCACCGGGCCGGCCTGACGGCCGATCGTGAACGCGACGACGAACAACACCAGGAGCAGACCGAGGAAGGCGAACACCGTTCCGGGCGCCGAACCGGCCCGACGCGACGTCGCCGTGGGGCGCGGCAACGAATCCGGGGTGATTCCGGCGACTTCGGCATTTCCGGCATCTCCGGCGACCCCGCCGGTCCGCAGCCGGAACGGCGGGCGCAGGCGCAGGTGCCAGGGGCGATCCCGGGGGTCGGGTCCACCGGCGAACACGGGCATGAATCGGGCTCCAGGGATCGGTCGGCGGGCGAGGGCATCCCGGTAGTCGGCCGGCGATCATGCCTGGTTCCCGGACGACACGATTCGCGCGAACTGCGGTGGACGCTCGGGATTCGGGGTCGAGTTCGGTCCGGGTTTCGGCGGGGTTCGGGAGAAGTTCGGGAAGTGGGCGGCCACCCCCGGGTCCGATCGGCGCCCACGGATGGGAACATGAGGCTCACCATGCCTGCCCGGTCCGTGCTTCGAGCCGTTCGCGCCGCGATGTTCGCGGTGGTCTGTGTGTTGCTCGCGCTGTTCGGGCACACACTGATGTCCGACGCCCCGGTGCACTGGGTCGCCCCGGTCGGGGCCGGGGTCGGGATCGGTGTACTGGCCTGGGCCGTGGCCGATCGCGAACGTGGACTGGGCGCGATCACGGCCGCCGTACTGGCCGCCCAGGCCGGTTTGCACACATTGTTCACGCTGGCCCGACAACCGGTCGCCGAGCCGACCGGCGCGGCCCGCTTTCGATCCCAGTGGCTCCAGGTGCTGCTGTGCAACGACGACCGCCCCGGTGACGCGCCGACCCACTCGGTGGCCGAACTGCTGACCCGGATGCGGCTCGACCCGGACCTGGCCCGACAATCCCCGGCGGCGGCCGGCTTCGGCGGACCCGCGACCGGCTCCGGTGGGCACCACATGGCCGGTGCCGGTTCGGGATCCGGATCCGGTTCCGCGATGGGCGGGATGAACCACGACGGTGCGCTGATGTCCCTTCTGGGACACGGCGGTACCGGGATGTTCGCCGCACACGTGCTCGCCGCGCTCGGATGCGGCCTGTGGTTGCGGCACGGCGAGAAGGCGGTCTTTCGACTGCTGCGCCTGCTCGCCACGATGGCGGGCACCGTGGTGCTCGCGCTGGTCGGCGCCTGGACGTCGCCGATCACCACCGGCCGCCCCGCGATGCCGAGGGCGAGCCGGCGTCGGGTACGGGCCGTCCCCAAGTGGGTCGCCCGGCCACTACCGGGTCGAGGGCCGCCGGCGGCGCTGTACGCCTGACGTCCACCGATGTGCCGCTCCGGCCCACGCACGCCCGCGCGGGACGGCCGGGTCCGTCGTGCCTGCGGCGCGGTGACCTCGCCCGATCCGGGCATGCCCCGGGCGCGGCGGCGCCTCCGGTCGTCGTCGCATCGCGGTCGGTGGATTCAGGCGTACCGATCACCCGAGTGACACCGGTGTCGTGACCGGGAAACGTTCCCCGGTTCTCGCGGCCACGGTGCGGTACTTCACGCCATCGCCGAAATGTTCGCGTCCGGCCCGGTGTGTCCTCGGGTGTTCCACCGCACCGTCGTCGAGTCCGAGTCGCAGGCACCGCCGCACTCGGCTCCCGGTGCGCGCCCCTGCACCCGCTCGGCATCGATCCGCCCGGCGCCGATCGATCGCCGCCCGCATGACGAGGACGTGGACCATGTCTGCTCTCCACCCTGTCACCCGACCGGAACACCGGCCCGAGCACCGGCCCGAGCACCCACTGCCGGGCCTCGCGACCACCGTGCTGCTCCGCCCCCCGGCGCGCCGTACCGCACACCCCACGCCCGACCCGTCCCGCGCGTGCGAAGCCTCCCGCGGCGACCACACCGCCTCGGTGACCCCGCTCGACTCCCGTCGCTCGGGGGATTGCACGCCCGACCTCGACCTGACCGCGCGGGCCCTCGCCGGTGCGGCCGGTGACCCGGAGGCCGTGGACGACTTCGTCCGCGGCACGCATCGCGACGTGTGGCGCTTCGTCGCCTACCTGACCGATGTGCAGAGCGCGGACGACCTCACCCAGGAGACGTACCTGCGAGCCTGGACGGCGCTGCCGCGTTTCACGGGGGCGTCCTCGGTCCGGACCTGGTTGTTGTCCATCGCCCGACGCACCGTCGTCGACCGGTATCGTGCGGCGGCCGCGCGGCCCCGTACCGCCGCCGTCGACGACTGGGTGGAAGTCGCCGAACACCGCCAGGACATCACCCGTCCCGGCTTCGACGAGGGCCTGGCCCTCGACGACCTTTTCGGCGCGCTGCATCCGGCCCGACGCGAGGCATTCGTACTGACCCAGGTGCTCGACTTCGGCTACGCCGAGGCGGCCGTCATCGCCGGCTGCCCGATCGGCACCGTACGCTCGCGCGTCGCCAGAGCCCGAAGCGACCTGATCGCGCTCCTGCGCGAGGCCGACGAAGCCGGCTACGACTCCCCGGAACCCCATCCCGCCCCACACCGCAAAGCCGGCTGACCCGACCCACCACCCGAGGGCACGCCGTGTGATCGTGGCGTGCCCTCACCCGGCGGACGGCACTTCCCGGCCCCGTGCGCGCGACGGTCCACCGCCCCCGGCGCGGATTCGCGCCGTGCGGATGTCGAGACCGCGTCGTCGGTTCCGACCTCGGGGCGAACGGTGGCCCCAAACACCGTTGGCAAGGATCGAGAGGGCGGGAACAGCATGCAGAAGGTTGTGCAACAGGCCATCGACCGGTTGGTGGAGTCGGGCGCCGAGCTGGGCATCCAGGTCGCGGTCTACCGGCACGGCGAACTGGTCGTGGACGCGGTGGCGGGCGTCGCCGATCCGGACGGCGATCGTCCGGTCACCTCGGACATGCCGTTCTACAGCGCCTCCACGGGCAAGGGGGTGACCGCGACGGTGGTGCACGTCCTTGCGGATCGAGGTGCCCTCGACTACGACACGCCGATCGTCGAGTTCTGGCCGGAGTTCGGCGCCCACGGCAAGGACGAGGCGACCATCCGCCATGCGCTGACCCACTCCGTCGGCGTCCCGGCGGTGCCGGCCGATCTCACCGTGCGGGACTTGGCCGACTGGGAGGGGATGTGTGCCCTGATCGCCGGCTCAAAGCCCTGGTGGGAGCCCGGGACCAAAACCGGCTACCACGCGATGACCTGGGGTTTCGTGATGGGCGAGATCGTGCGCCGGGCCGCCGGCGCGCCGATTTCGCAGGTGCTGCGGCAGGAGGTGGCGGCTCCGCTGGGCATCGCCGACGAACTGTTCTTCGGCGTCCCGGAGTCCGAGCTGGGCCGGCTCGCCCGACTCGAGGACGCGCCCGGCTCCGCCGCGATGATGGCGGCGCTGCCCGCCGACATGCCGATGTTCAAGGCCACGCCGCTCGCGGTGACCCCCAGCGCCGAATACGGCAACAACCCCGTCGTGCTTACGTCGGAGATTCCCTCGGGCGGCACGATGTCCGCCCGCGCGGTGGCCAGGATGTACGCCGCGCTGCTCGGCGAAGTGGACGGTGTGCGGCTGGTCTCGGCCGCGCGACTGCGCGAGATCTCGGCCCTGGCCACGGCCGACGTCGACCGGATGGTCGGCTTCCCCGTGCCGCGCGCGCTGGGCTACAACCTCGGCCGGCCGGGCGCCGCCCCGGAGCAGACGCCCGGCGTTTTCGGCATGCCCGGCATGGGAGGCAGCGCGGCGTACGCCGACACCGAGACCGGCATCTCCTTCGCGCTGACCAAGAACCGGTTCTTCCCCGGCCCCTCCGCCGCGGTCGAGGAGATCGGCGAACTGGTCGCGAGGGCCGCCACCGAGTGAGGCCGTCCGCAGGCGGCCGGGACCGGCGCCGGTCCCGGCCCGGTCGGCGCCGACCTCGCGGCCCGGGGGTGGCTGCCGCTAGCGGTCCGCGAGTGCGTACGACGCGGCGGCCACCGTCGCGGCCACCGCGAATACCGAGGGCCAGGCGCCGATCTTCTTCGCGAGCGGGTGCGAGGCGCCGAACGCGACCGTGTACAGACCGGTCAGCGCGGCGGCGGTCGGCGTACCGGCCCGCTCCCGCCACCCCTTGGCCGCCACCGCACCCGCCGCGGCCAACACCACGCCGCCGAGCGGTCGCCGCTTGGTATGGCGGGCAACCGCGTACCCGCCGATCAATCCGGCGGCGGCAACGGCGGCGGAAGGCACACGAGCCATGGAACGTACTCCTCACAACGACGACGAAACCGCGGTCGATCGGTACCACCGAGGCACGGCGGCGACCGATCGACCGCTTCGCCCACGAACCTAACCCCCCGCGATTCGCCGCCGCCCCCCGCCCGGCGCCGAGGTCGCGTCAGGCGACCGCGGTCCCCTCCAGCTCGACCATCAGGGTCGGGATCGCCAGCCGGGTCACCCCGAGCATCGTGGTGGTCGGCGCCACCCCCGCGGCGCCCAATCGTGACGCCAGCACGCCGTAGTGCCGAAAGAGCAGGTCGACGTCGGTCGTGTAGACGTTGAGCCGGATCAGGTTCGCCAGGGACATGCCGGCCTCGCCGAGAACGGCCTCCAGGTTGTCGAGGGTCAGCGCCAACTGCGCCGCCATGTCGCCGTCGTGCTCGGGCTTGCCCTCGGCGCTCATCGCGGTCTGCCCGGAGCAGTACAGGGTCCGGGTGTGCCCGGAGACGACCTCTCCCTGGTTGAACCCCAGCTCCGTCGACCACGTCACCGGGTTGACTGCCGTTCGTTCCATCGCCACGTCGGCTCCATTCGCAGGTGTCGGAAGTACGTACGTCCGGCGGCCCGACGGCCGCCCCTGACGTCGTGGGAAGAGCCTCGCAATGAATCACGACATCCTTGGTCAGGTATTCCGATAAAATTCTCGAGGTGCGCGCCGATCGGTTGGTTTCGCTGGTGTTGTTGCTGCGTCAGCGCGGTCGGCTGACCGCCGCCACGCTGGCCGACGAGCTGGAGGTGTCCACGCGCACCGTGCTGCGCGACATCGAGGCGCTGTCCGCGGCCGGTGTCCCGGTCTACGCCGAGCGCGGCCGGCACGGCGGGTTCGTGTTGTCGCCCGGTTTCCGGACCGAGCTGACCGGGCTGAACCACGAGGAGGCCCTTGCCCTCCTCGCCGCCGGATCGGGGCGCGGCGAGCAGGTCTTCGGCCTCGGGTCGGCGCTTGCCTCCGCGATGCGCAAGGTGGTCGACGCGCTGCCCGAAAGCCATCGGGCCACCGCGAACGACGCCGCGCAGCGGTTTCTCGTCGAGCCGGAGACCGACCTGCTCTCGCGCCGGTCGCCGGCCGAGGAGGTGCCCCGTACGGCGATGGTCGAGGTCCGGCGCGCGGTGCTGGCCGGACACCGGCTCCGGATCCACTACGCCGCCGTCGGCCGGGAACCGCAGTGGCGCACGGTGGACCCGATCGGCCTGGTCACCGTGCGCGATCGGGGCTATCTGCTGGCCACCCGGTCCGGCGAGGACCGCACCTACCGGCTGTCCCGGGTGCTGGCCGCCGAGGAACTTCCCGAACCGGCCCGGCGGCCGAACCGGGTCGACCTGGACCGGGTCTGGCGCGAACGCTGCGCGCAGTTCCTGGCCGACGAACAATTCGCCGTACTGGTACGGGTGAACCCGGCACGGCGGGAGGAGCTGTTGGCTGCCGCGTTGGCCGTGCGCGCGGAAGAGCCCGAGGCGGACGGTCGACTGCGCCTCGAAGTGACCTTCCAGGACGCCCGTCACGCCGAATGGGCCCTGTGGCAACTCGACCCGGACGCCGAGGCGCTGGCGCCCCGGTCGTTGCGCACGTCCCTGCACGAGCGCGCCATGGCGGCCGCGACCCGCTACACGACCTCCCCCTGATCGTCTCGCGTCGCCGCCGCCTCTGTCGGGGGCGGCGGGTAGTGTTCGTCGGTCGGTGATGTTGTCGGTTGTGAGTGGTTCGTGCGCATTCGGTGCGGCGGGAGGAGGTGGGCCGTGGATGCGACTCGGTGCGGGGTGCGCCGTGCCTCGGTCGACCGGGTCCGGCCGGGGGTGTGGCGCGGGTGAGAGCGCCTCGTGTGGCCGTGGCGGCCGACGCCTATGGGCACGGGGGATGGCTGCGCCCGCTGGGGGACGACGGAGTGCCGCTCGGGGCGGCCGTCCACGTGGCCGATCTGGTCGCGGCGGTGACCGACTTCGAGGCCGCGCCGGTACCGCCGCGGTGGGTGTGGGCGTCGGCGGAGAGTGCGTACGCGCCGTTGTTGCCCTCCCGGGTGAGTCGCTGCCACGACCTCGCGCTGGTCGAGTCGCTGCTGCTCGCGCACGAGGAGCGGGTCGGCGAACCCCGCTCGCTGGGCGCGGCCTGGGCCCGGCTGAAGGGCCTGCCGGTGCCCGAGGACCTGCCGATCGGTGCCGCCGACGCGCAGGACAGCCTGTTCGTCCCCGATCGGCTGCGGCTGCCCGCCGGCGTCGACGCGCTGGAGGCCGTGGTGGCGGTGCACGCCGACCAGGTGCGCCGCATCGACGCGATCGAGGACGCCGCCCGCCGCTCCCGCTTTCGGCTCCTGGTCGCCGCCGAGTCGGCCGGCGGGCTGGCCGCGGCCGAGATGGCCGCCGACGGGCTGCCCTGGCGGGTCGACGTACACGACGCGCTGCTCACCGAACTGCTCGGCGCCCGGCCCCGGGTCGCGGGCGCGCCGCCGCAACACCTGGCCGAACTGGCCGAACAACTGCGCGCGGCGCTCGGCGGACGGGCGTTCAACCCCGATTCGCATCCGCAGGTGCTGAGGGCGTTCGCCGAGCAGGGCGTACGGCTCACCTCGACCCGCACCTGGTACCTGCGCGACGTGGCCCACCCGGCCGCCGCCCTGTTGATCAAGTACAAGGAACTCGCCCGCCTGCACGCCGCGCACGGGTGGGCGTGGCAGGACACCTGGGTACGCGGCGGCCGATTCCGCCCCGAGTACGTCGTCGGCGGCGTCGTCACCGGCCGCTGGGCCGGTCGCGGCGGCGGCGCGCTGCAGATCCCGCGCGTCCTGCGCGGCGCGGTCGTGGCCGACCCCGGGTGGCGGCTGGTGGTCGCCGACGCGGCGCAGTTGGAGCCGCGCGTGCTGGCCGCGATGTCGGGCGACGCCGGGCTGGCCCGGTCCGCCGCCGCCGGCGACCTGTACGAGGCGTTGGCCAAGGCCGCCTTCCAGGGCGATCGGGCCAAGGCCAAACTCGGCCTGCTCGGCGCGATGTACGGGCAGACCAGCGGCGACATCGGCCCGCTGTTGACCACGCTGCGGCGGCGATATCCCGACGCGATGGGCTACGTCGAGGCCGCCGCGCGCACCGGCGAGGAGGGCGGCATCGTCCGGTCGCGCCTCGGGCGTACCTGCCCGCCGCCCTCCTCCGCGTGGCTCGACCTCGCCGAGGGCGGCGCGAGCGGCGAGCCGGGCGCCGACCGCACCGACGATGCGGGCGCCCGATCCACGCGTGCCCGGGGCCGCTTCACCCGCAACTTCGTCATCCAGGCCAGTGCCGCCGACTGGGCGCTGGCCCTGCTCGCCGCGCTGCGCCGCCGGCTCGCCCGCTACGACGCGTCCCCGTCGGGTCGCCCGCATCTGGTCTTCTTCCAACACGACGAGTTCATCGTGCACAGCCCCGCCGACCTGACCGAGGCGGTATCCGCCGCGATCACCGAGGCGGCGGAGGAGGCCCGGACCCTGGTCTTCGGCGACACGCCCGTCCTGCTGCCCCTGGTCCCGACGGCGACCCGGACCTACGCCGAGGCCAAGTAGCGCACCCGGCCGCGCACGATGCCCACGCGCGTCGGCCTCAGCCGGAGTCGGGTCGGGGGCGGGATCGGTGCTCGGCGGCCCGGTGGGCCCGGCGGTAGGCGCTCGGGGTGGTGTCGGTGAGGGCGCGAAAGTGTCGGCGCATGGCGGCCGGTGTGCCGAAGCCCGTGCGGTCCGCGATCAGTTCGACGGGGAAGTCGGTTTCCCGGAGCAGGCGTTGGGCCTCTTCCAGACGGATGCGGAGCAGGTATTGGAGCGGGCTCAGACCCGTGTGCGCGTGGAAGCGGCGGGTGAGGCTGCTGACGCTGGTCCGGGCGTGGGCGGCGAGGCCGGCGACGGTGAGCGGCTCGTGGAGGTGCTCCCGCATCCAGCGCAGCGTCGGGTCCAGGCCGACGCTTTCGGCGACCTCCCGGGCGATCGTCTCCTGGACGTCGTCGGCGTACACGTGCAGCGGGGTGATGAGTTCCCGGCTCGTCGCCTCGGCCACCCGCCGGCCGTGGTCGTGCGCCAGGAGCCGCAGGCATACGTCCATGCCACCGAAGACGCCCGCGGCGGTGAGGAAGGGGCCGTCCTCGATCGCGACGCCGAGGGGGTCGACGTCGATGTCGGGGTGCAGTTCGGCCAGTTCGTCGGTGTGGCGTCGGTTGGTGGTGGCTCGGCGTCCGCTCAGGAGTCCGGTGGCGGCGAGGGTGAAGGTCCCGGTGTCGACGGCGGCGATCCGGCCGCCGCGCGACGCCGCGGCGCGCAGTGCCGCGAGGACACCGGCCGGCGGCGCGTCGCGGAAGCCGTCGTGGCCCGGGACCAGCACGACGTCCGCGTCCGCGAGGGCATCGAGTCCGTACGGCGCGCCGATCCGCAACCCGGCCGGCCCGCCGGTCACCCGCGGACCGGGCCCGGAACAGATCCTGATCTCGTATGCGACGCCGCGATGTTCGCGCCCGGCGACCCCGAACACCAGCCCGGGGGTGGTGAGCTGGTGCCCGGGAACCCCGTCGAGGGCGAGCACGGCAATAACGGACATGACCGAATCCAACCACCCGCGGCCCCTCGAAGCCGCACCCCACATCGACTCGCCAGCCACCCGACCCCCGGCCCGCCCGACGCGGAGGTGTCCACGTCGGGCGAGCCGGGGGCTCGGGGCAGCGGGTCGGCCTACTTGTTGTTGCGGAGCGTGGTGTGGATCCAGCTCTTGTACGCGGTGTCGTTCGTGTACAGGCCCGGGCCCGTCGCGCAGCCCGGCTTGCCGTCGCCGTCGCCGGACGTGGTGCCGATCAGCTCCCACCGGCCGGCGCGGTTCTTTTGGATCTGCGGGCCGCCGGAGTCGCCGAAGCAGGCCATGGCGTTGAGCTTTCGGCTGACCGTGCACAGGCGCGTGCCGTCGGTGCGGCCGTTGCACTCGGCGCTGGTGCCCAGGCGGGTGTCCAACTCCTGGAGCCGGTTCGGGAAGACGGCGTTGTCCAGGCTGTCCGGGTCGACGATCGTGCCGAAGCCGAGGAGTCGAGTCGGCGTGCCCACCGGCCCGGCCTGCTTGGCGAGCTTGATCGGCTTCTCCTTGACCGGCCGGTCCAGGCGGATCAACGCGAGGTCGTTCACGTTGTAGCCACCCTCTTCGGCGGGCTGCGAGTAGCCGGGGTGCATCACGATCTTGTCGATCTTGCGAACAGTGCCGCCCTGCGTGCGGTTCTCGCTGCCGATCCGCACCGTACCGGCCAGTTCGATCGGCAGGTCACGGTCGACACAGTGCGCCGCGGTGAGCACCCACTGCTTGTCGATCAAGGTGGCCCCGCATCCGGCGTCCACGCCCGCCGCCTTCATCGGGACGTAGGCCATGAACTGGTACTTCTCGGTCGAGTCCTGACCGTTGACGATCGCCCCGGCGCTGCCGGCGAAGGCCGTGGTGCCGAGCACCAGTGCCGCTCCCGTGGCCGTGAGCGCCTTGGCGACCAGGCCGCGCCTACGGCGCGGGGCGGCGCCGGCGTCGGCGGTGGAACGCGAGGTGGTTGCGCGCATGTGGTGACCTTTCGTGGAGGGAGTATCGGCCGCACAGGGGTGCGGCGGCCGTACCCGGGGCCGGATGTCTCCCGCATCCGACCTCGTGCTGTTCATCCTCGGCGCGGCAACCGGCTCGAAACAGGCGTCTCGATGTCGTCCTCGGTTAGATTCCGGACATGCCAGTGATCGCCGTGCTCGCGCTCGACGGAATCCCCGGGCATCAGCTCACCGCCCCCGGACTGGTCTTCGGCACCGCCGCCCGGCATCACCCACCGGTCGCCTACGACCTACGGATCTGTACCGCCCCGGGCTTCACGGCGACCGGTGAACCCGGGTGCTTTCGGGTGGAGGCGCCCTGGGACCCGGCCGTTCCGGAAGAGGCCGACACGGTCCTGATCCCGGGGCACGCGGCCTTTCGCGACGAACCCGCGCCGGAGATCGTAGCCGCGCTTCGAGGCGTGGCCGCGCGCGGCGGCCGGATCGGCGCCGTCGGCACCGGGACGTTCACCCTCGCGGCCACCGGCCTCCTGGACGGCCGGCGCGCCGCCACCGCCCGGCGGTACACCCGGGAACTGGCCCGGCGTCACCCCCGGATCGAGGTCGACCCCGAGGGCGAGGTGGTCGCCGACGGCGGTTTCCACTCCGCCGCCGGGGTGCTCGGCGGCGTCGATCTGTACCTCGACCTGATCACGCTCGACTACGGCCTGGGTGTGGCCATCGAGACCGAGCGGCAACTGTTCCTGCAACTGCACGCCCCCGCCGAGGACGTCGACGCCGACGGCCCGGACGACGCCGCGCACAGCGCGTACACACCACCCGGCAGCAGCCTCGAACCGACCACCGCGTGGCTGGCGGCCAACCTGCACCACCCGATCGCGCTCGCCGACATCGCCGGCCGCGCGGGATTGGGCGTACGCAGCCTCACTCGGCGATTTCGCGCCGAGACCGGGCTCTCCCCGCTCCAATACCTGCTCCGCATCCGGATCCAGCGCGCCCAGTGGCTGCTGGAGCGCACCGAGGACCCGGTCGAACGCATCGCGGCGCAGACCGGCCTGGGCACCCCCGCGAATCTGCGCGCCCACTTCCTGCGCGCGACCGGCACCACGCCGAGCGTCTACCGCGCGGCCTTCCGCTCCCTCGTCGCCGACTTCACCCCATCGCAGCAGTCGCAACACCCGAACGGAAACCCCGAGTGAGCCGACGAATTGCGATTGCCGCCCCCACCCGGGAAGACACGGCCCCACCGGCGCCTTTCCCCTGAGGGATCCTCGCCCCGACGACGCGGGGACGCCCACGAGGCACGGCGACGAGACGAGAGGACCGACCACATGCACGCGCAGCAGGTCACCGCACGACTGGGGCGCATCGGCGTCTGGGAGCGCTACGGCACCTACGCGGCCGACCCGGACCCGGGAGCCGCTGCGGCCGAACTGGCCGAACTCGGCTTCACCGCCGCCTGGTTCGGCGGCGCCCCCGCCGACGGCCTGTTCGGGCTCGCCGAGCAACTGCTCGCCGGCTCCGACCGGCTCGGGGTCGCGTCCGGGATCCTCAACGTCCGCGTCTTCCCCGCCGCCGAGACCACCGCCCGCGTGGCCGCGCTGGAGCGGGCCCATCCCGGCCGCTTCGTCCTCGGACTGGGCGTGAGCCACGTCGAGTTCGCCGAGCGGCTCGGCGTCGAGTACACCCCGCCACTGGCCACCATGAACACCTACCTGGACGCCCTGGACGCCGCCGGCGACTCGGGGGTGCCGCGCGTGCTGGCCGCGCTCGGCCCGCGCATGGTGCGCCTGGCGCGCGATCGTGCGCACGGCGCGCACCCCTACTTCACCACGCCCGCGCACACCCGCGAGGCCCGCGAGGCACTGGGTGAGGGGGTGCTTTTGGCCCCCCATCAGAAGGTGGTCCTGTCGGGTGACCCGGATGTCGCCCGCGCGGTGATCCGCAAGGAGGCGGCGCTGTACCTCGGGCTCGACAACTACGTCCGCAACCTGCGTCGGCTCGGCTTCACCGACGCCGACCTGGCCGACGGCGGCAGCGACCGGCTGATCGACACCCTGGTCGTATGGGGCGACGAGGAGGCCATCGCGGCCCGGGTCCGCGAACACTTCGACGCGGGCGCGGACCACGTGAGCATCCAGGTCCTGCCGACCGATCCGGGTCACACCGGCCTGCCGCACGCGCAGTGGGCCCGCCTCGGCCCGACCCTGCGCGACCTGTAGCGGGCCGCCCGCGCCGCGATCGCCGCCGTCGAGGCCGCGCGGCAGGTGTACGACCGGGAGCGGACGGGGCAGGAGTAGCAGACGAGCGGGACGACGCGGACGACACGGGCGAGACAGTCGCCACATCGGCGGAACGAGTGGAGCGAGGGGTTCGATGAACAGCGCGGAGCTACTGGTCGACGCATTCGGCCGAGTGCAGGAGGTCGTGCACCAGGCGGTCGCCGATCTGACGCCCGACCAACTGGCCGAGCGACTGGACGACGACGCGAATTCGATCGCGTGGCTGATCTGGCATCTGGCCCGGGTCCAGGACGACCACGTCGCCGACGTCGCGGGCCTGGAGCAGGTGTGGACCGCGCAGGACTGGCACAAACGTTTCGAACTGCCCTTCCCGGTCCGGGCGATCGGCTACGGGCAGGACACGAAGGCGGTGGCCGCGGTGCGGGTGGACTCGGCGGACCTGCTCACCGGCTACTACGACGCGGTACACGAGCAGACCGTCGGGTACGTCCGCGATCTGACGCCCGCCGACCTGGATCGGGTCGTGGACGAGGCATGGACGCCGGCGGTCACCCTGGGTGTACGGCTGGTCAGCGTGATCGGCGACGACCTCCAGCACGCGGGGCAGGCGGCGTTCGTCCGGGGCATCCTGCTGCGGCGTTAGGACCGCCCTTCCCGCCCTCGCTCCCCGCCCTTCCCACGGAGGAAAGGACGCCGTCCCCATGGCCCCCGATCCCGTTTCGCCCTCCCCGTCGGCACACGGCGCACGCTCTCCCGCCGCCGCGTTGTTCGACGCCATCGGGGCGGGCTACGAGAGCGCGTTCGCCGATCTGCCCGAACAACTGGCCGCACTGGACTGGCTGATCGCCGAACTCCCGCCCGGCTCGAAGGTGCTGGACATCGGATCCGGTACGGGCCGGCCAACCGCCGAGCGGCTGACCGCGGCCGGCCACCGGGTGACCGGAATCGACGTCTCGGCGACCATGGTCGAACTGGCCCGGGCCCGGGTCCCGGGCGCCGTCTTCGAACAGGTCGACGCCCGCGACCTGGTCGACGACGACGCGGCCTGGGACGCGGTCTGCGCGTTCTTCCCGTTCCTGCAACTGCCGCGCGCCGACCTGGACCACCAACTCGAACGCCTGGGCGCCCGGCTCGTGCCCGGCGGGCTGCTCGCGTTCGCGACGGTGCCGGCCGAGGCGGACGGCGTGGAGATCGACTGGCTGGGCCACCGGGCCCGGGTGACCAGCCACGCGCGGGAGGAACTGCTCGTGCGCCTGCGTGCCGCCGGGCTGGAGATCCTGCACCAGCGGGTCAGCGTGTTCCATCCCCACCACCACGCCGCCGGACCGGAGGAACAACTCTTCGTACACGCGCGCAAGTCCGTCGCGGGCTGAGCGGTCGTGGCCGGGGCGCCGGCCGGCCGGCGGCAGCCGGCCGGTACCGTTGACCCCGCAGCGGAATGCCGCACTCATCCGGCTCCGCGCGCCTTGTCCGTCCGCCTCGCCTCGTTCGGGATCCTGTGATGACGATGACCGAACGTGCGGACCCGAGCGACGACGGGCGGTCCGCCGGCGCCGCCGCCCGGTCCGGCCGCCTCGCGCCGCCGGAGTGGCTGGCGCTGACCCTGCGTGCCACCCCGGGCCCGATGCCGAAGGCCGCCGCGGTGCGTGCCGCGATCGGCATCGGCGCGCCGCTCGCGGTGGGCGTGCTCGTCGACGACACCGCCTCCGGCGCGCTCGTGGCCATCGGCGCGCTGGGCGCGGTCTTCGGGGACACCGCCGACGCCTACCGGCTGCGCGTCCTCAACATCGCCGTCCCGCAGATCGTCGGCGCGATCGGACTCGCGCTCGGCAGCGCGCAGTTCGGACACGGCTGGTCCGCCGTCGCGATGCTCACCGTGCTCGCGCTGGTCGCCGGGATGATCAGCACGATCGGCGCGGTGGCCTCGGCGTCCGGCCTGAACCTGCTGCTGATGGCGGTGATCGGGGCCGGCCTGCCGATGCCCTCGCCGTGGTGGCGCGCGCCGATGTTGACCCTGGCCGGGGCCGGGCTGGTGCTGCTGATGGCGCTGCTCGCCTGGCCCGCGCGCTCGCGCATCCCCGAACGGGACGCGGTCGCCGACGCGTACGACGCGACCGCGAACCTGCTGGCGGCGGCCGGCACCGAGGAGTGGGAGCCGGCCCGGGCCGAGGTGACGCTGACCCTCAACCACGCGTACGACCTGCTGCTCGGCCGACGGGCGGTGGCACCGGGCCGCAGTCGCGGCATGTCGCGGCTGGTCGCGCTGCTGAACGCGGTCGGCCCGCTGGTCGAGGCGGGCACCGCGACGCACGCCGAGGAGCGCTCCGTGGCCGAGGTCGACGTGGCCACCGTGCGCGAGATTGCGGCTGCGGTGCGCGGCGGCACGGTCCCCGTCGGCTCCGCCGACCGTTCGGGCGTCTGCGCTCCGGCCGATCGTGCGGTGGCCGCCGCGATCACCCATGCCCGGGAGACGTTGTCCGGTGCCTACCGGGTACCCGATCGGGTCGGCCGTCCGGGTGCGCTGCCCGAGCGGGTGGCGGCCGGCGCGCGTGCTCTGCTGGTGTCGGCAAAGTCGTGGCGGTACGGGCTGCGGCTGATGTTGTGCATCGGGGTGGCTCAGGCGCTGGTGTCCGTGGTGGACGTACCGCGCTCGTACTGGGTGCCGCTGACCGTCACCTTCGTTCTCAAACCGGACTTCGGCTCGGTGTTCTCCCGGGCCCTGCTGCGCGCGCTGGGTACGGCGGCCGGGCTGGTGGTGGCGGGCGTGATCCTGGAGTTCGTGCCGCGCGGGGGTTGGGAGGTGCCGGTCGTGCTCGTGCTCGCGGCGGCGCTGCCGATTCTCTCCCGGCGCGGCTACGGCTATCAGACCGCGGTGATCACGCCGCTGATCCTGATCCTGTCCGATCTGCTGGGGCACCAGGGCGTCGGGTTGCTCGCGCCGCGCCTGGTGGACAGTCTGATCGGCTGCGCGATCGTGCTGGTCGTGGGTTATGCGCTGTGGCCGGAGAGCTGGCACACCCGGGTCGGCGCGCGGTTGGCCACCGCGATCGAGGACACCGCGCGCTACATCGAGTGCGCGTTCGACGAGAACGCCGACCAGGCTGCCCGGGCCCGGACCCGGCGGCGGATCTATCGCGATCTGTCCGATGTACGGACCGAGTTCCAGCGCGCGCTCGGCGAACCGCCGCCGGCGGGTGCCCGGGCGGCGGCGTGGTGGCCGCTGATCGTGGCGGTGGAGCGGGTGATCGACACGGGTACGGCCGCGGCGGTGCACACCGCGCACGGCGCGCCGCCGCCCTCGCCGGAGGCGGCGGCGCACATCGCGGCCGAACTGCGGGCGTTGGCGGCGTCGATGCGCTCCGAGGGCGCGGGCGCGGTGGGGGTCGTACCGGCGGCGGTGGAGGAGCCGCGGGACGTGTTCTCCGACGTGCGGAGGGAGGTGCGTTCGGTGCGCTCGACGCTGGACGGGCCGTCGGAGGCATCGGAGCAGCCGAGGAAACTCTGAGAGTCGGCGCCGACACGAGCGTCAACCAAGGGTTGACCAATCATGATGGTCAACCTACGGTTGACGCATGGAGAATCCCACGCGCATGACCAACCCGGTCCGGCTCGACGATCTCATCGAAACCATCAAGCAGACCCACTCCGACATCCTGGAACAACTGTCCGGCGCGGTGATCGTGTCCGATCACCTCGGCGAGGTGGCCGACCACCTCATCGGTCACTTCGTGGACCAGGCCCGCCGCTCCGGCGCGTCCTGGAAGGACATCGGCGCGAGCATGGGCGTCACCAAGCAGGCGGCGCAGAAGCGCTTCGTCCCGAAGACGGCCGGCGAGTCCGAGCTCGATCCGCGGCAGGGCTTCGGCCGGTTCACCGCCCGGGCCCGCAACCTGGTGGTGGCGGCGCAGAACGAGGCGCATGCGGCGGGCAACGTCGAGATCGGGCCGGTACACCTGATCCTGGGCCTGATCGCCGACCCCGCCTCGCTCGCCGCCGCGGCCGTGGTCGCCCAGGGGGTCACGCTGGACACGCTCCGGGAGGCGGCTCGCGCCGAACTGCCGCCGACCGCCGAGACGGTGCCCGACCTCGTTCCCTACGACGCGGCGGCGCGCAAGGTCCTGGAACTCACCCTGCGCGAGGCATTGCGGCTGGGCCACAACTACGTCGGCACCGAGCATGTCCTGCTCGCCCTCCTGGAGTTCGAGGGCGACTCGGACGGCGTCCTCGGCGGCCTGGGCATCGACAAGGCGGCCGTCGAGGCGTATCTGGCCGAGGCGCTGGCGGCCATCGCGGGCGCCGCCGACGGATCGCAGGACTGAGCTACGCCGCGATCGGTGGTGTCGTCCACACCACGGCCGCCCGAGCGGCGTCGTCGCCGGCCCACCGCCGGGGACGACGCCGCTTCGGCGTTCGCGTCCGACTCGCCCGGCACCGTCGTTTCCGGTGTCATCCTCGCGTCGATCCGCGGACGCGGCTCGCCTCACCGTGGTGACCGGGCGTTTGTGCGGTCGACGTAACCCCCGACGCGGGGGCGCGTGATGTGCGCGAAACCGCCGCTCCTTAGCGTCCCGGACATGGGGCTCGGGCGGCGGCGACCGCACCCGCGGCGCCCTGCCGGGCGCGTACCGGCATATACAGGTGTGTGCCGGAAGTTCCGGAGAATACCGGGAAAGGGGTGTCGCCCGTGTCGGGATCGGATCCGAAGGTGGCCGACGACACCGTGCGGACCGTCTGCTCGTACTGCGGGGTCGGCTGCGGCATGCTCCTCGACATCGCCGTCGACTCCGCGACCGGCCGGCGCACCGTGCTCAAGGCGCGCGGCGACCGGGCGCACCCGACGAACCGGGGCCGGCTGTGTACGAAGGGCGCCACCAGCGCCGAACTGCTCACCGCCCCGGGCCGGTCGACCACCGCACTGGTCCGCGCCGAGCGCGACGCGGCGCCGACGCCGACCGCAGTGGATGCGGCGATCACCACGACCGCCCGGCGGTTGCGCGAGATCCTGGACGCGCACGGCCCGGATGCGCTGGCCTTCTACGTCTCCGGCCAACTCACCCTGGAGGCCCAGTATCTGGTCACCAAGCTGGCCAAGGGCTTCGTCGGCACCAACCGGATCGAGTCGAACTCGCGGTTGTGCATGGCAAGCGCCGGAAGCGGCTACAAACTCTCGCTCGGCGCGGACGGACCGCCCGGCTCGTACCAGGACTTCGACCACGCCGACGTCTTCCTGGTGATCGGCGCCAACATGGCCGACTGCCATCCGATCCTGTTCCTGCGCATGATGGACCGGGTCCGGGCGGGCGCCAAGCTGATCGTGGTCGACCCGCGCCGCACCGCCACCGCCGACAAGGCCGACCTGTTCCTGCAGATCCGTCCCGGCACCGATCCGGCCCTGCTGAACGGCCTGTTGCACCTGCTCGTGGAGAACGGTGACACCGATCCCGCGTTCATCGCCGAGTGCACCGAGGGCTGGGACGAGATGCCGGAGTTCCTGCGGGACTACCCGCCGGCGCGGGTCGCCGAGCTGACCGGCCTGGCCGAGCAGGACATCGGGCAGGCCGCGCGGTGGATCGGCGCGGCGGGGGAGTGGACCAGCTGCTGGACGATGGGGCTCAACCAGAGTACCCACGGCACCTGGAACACCAACGCGTTGATCAACCTGCATCTCGCCACCGGCGCGATCTGCCGACCGGGCAGCGGCCCGTTCTCGCTGACCGGGCAGCCGAACGCGATGGGCGGCCGGGAAATGGGCTACATGGGACCGGGGTTGCCCGGGCAGCGTTCGGTACTGGTGGCCGAGGACCGGGAGTTCGTCGAGCGGCTGTGGGAGGTGCCCGCCGGGACGCTGCGTGCGGAGGCGGGCGGCGGCACGGTGGACCTGTTCGCCCGGATGGCCGCAGGTGACGTCAAGGCGTGCTGGATCATCTGCACCAACCCGGTCGCCTCGGTGGCCAACCGGGACGCGGTGATCGCGGGACTGCGGGCGGCCGAATTCGTGGTCACCCAGGACGTGTTCGCGGACACCGAGACCAACGTGTACGCCGATGTGGTGCTGCCGGCCGCGATGTGGGCCGAGACCGAGGGCGTCATGGTCAACTCCGAACGTAATCTCACGCTGTCCCGGCAGGCCGTCGACCCGGTCGGCGAGGCGCTGCCCGACTGGCTGATCATCGCCCGGGTCGCGCGCGAGATGGGCTTCGCCGACGCCTTCGACTACGCCGGTGTCGAGGAGGTGTTCGACGAACTCGCGCGGGCCCGGAACCCGGCGACCGGCTACGACCTGAGCGGGGTGAGCCATGAGCGGCTGCGCGAGGGACCGGTGCAGTGGCCGAGTTCGGCGCCGGACGGGCCGGACCGCAACCCGATCCGATACCTGCCGGCCGATGCCGTGGAGCCGGGCGACGCGGGCGACACCCGCCGCCGGCCGCGCTTCCCGACCGCGAGCGGGCGGGCGGTGTTCTTCGCCCGGCCGCATCTGCCACCCGCCGAACCACCCGATCGGGACTACCCGATGGTGCTCAACACCGGCCGCGTGCAGCACCAGTGGCACACCATGACCAAGACCGGGCGGATCGACACGCTCAACCGCCTCGACCCGGCGCCGTTCGTGGAGATCCACCCCGAGGACGCACTGGAGTTGGGCATCGAGGCGGGCGACGTGGTCGAAGTGGCCTCCCGACGCGGGCGCGTGGTGTTGCCCGCCCGGCCCACCGACCGGGTCCGGCCGGGCAACTGCTTCGTGCCGTTCCACTGGAACGACCGGTTCGGCGCGTTCCTGGGGATCAACGCGGTCACGAACGACGCGGTCGACCCGATCTCCTTCCAACCCGAATTCAAGGCGTGCGCGGTGGCGTTGACCAAGGTCGCGGGTCCGGTCCGCGCCGACCCGCCCGCGCCCTCGACCCCCGCGTCGGACCCCGCGTCGGACCCCGTCGCAGCGCCGTCGGCCCCGACCGACCCCGACATCCGCGCCGCGGCCACGCTGCTCGGCCTCGGCGACCTCGCGCCTCCGGTGTACACGGACGAGGAACGGCGCTACCTGGCCGGGTTCCTCGCGGGCGTGGCCGGATCCGGGACGAGCCGGGCGCTCGGCGTCCCGGTGCTGCCCGACCGGGCCCCGATCGCCCCGGCCCGGGTGCCGTGGGTCAACGGACTCCTGGCGGGCCTGTTCTCCCGGGCCGTCGAGACGCCCGCCGCCACCACCGGAGCCGTCGCGGTCGCCGACCCCGCGGCCGAACCACCGGACGAGGGCGACGTGTTGGTGTTGTGGGCCTCGCAGACCGGCAACGCCGCCGAGTTGGCCGGCTCGATCGCCGGCCGACTGGCCGCGGCCGGGCGGCGGCCCGTCGTGTGCGAGATGACCGAGTACAGTCCGGACACGCTGCCCAGCGGCGTACCCGTGCTCCTGATCACCAGCACCTTCGGCGACGGCGAGGCACCCGACAACGGGGCCGGGTTCTGGGCGGCGCTGACCGGGGCCGGGTGGCCGGAGGTGCACGGGCTGCGCTACGCCGTGTTGGCCCTGGGCGACTCGGGCTATGCCGACTTCTGCGGGCACGGTCGCCGCCTCGACGAGCGGTTGGCCGAACTCGGCGGCACCCGGATCGCCCCACGCGCCGACTGCGAACCCGACTACGACCGAACCGCCGCGAGCTGGCTGGACGGGGTACTGGCCGCGCTCGGCGGCACCGGGCCGACGCCCGGCGCGCGCACGACGACCGCAACGACCGCTACGCCGAAAGCCGTTGCCGCGACCCGCAAACCCGTACCGGCGTCCGGCGCACAGTCGCCGACGGCCGCCGTCGGCTACTCGAAGACGGCGCCCTTCCCCGCCCTGCTGATCGGCGATCGACTGCTCGGCCTGCCCGAATCCGCCAAGGAGGTACGGCAGTTCACCTTCGATACACGCGGCGGTGCACACGGCGACCTGGACTACGAGCCCGGCGACGCGCTCGGGGTATGGCCGGTCAATCGCCCGGAGGCGGTGGCCGAATGGCTGGCCGCCACCGGCCTGGACCCGGCGACCCCGATACCCGTGCCGGACCTGGGCGAACTCGCGCTCGGCGAGGCGCTGCGGAGCCGGTTCGAAATCGCCCGGATCACCCCCGAACTGCTCCGGTTCGTCGCGAAGCGCACCCACGACCGGGACCTGGAGCGGCTGCTCCGGGCCGGCGGTCGGGACGAACTCGCGCGGTGGAGTTGGGGCCGCCAGGCGGTGGACGTGATCGGCGGGTTCGGGGTGCGGGCGGATCCGGTCGAGTGGGCCGGCGTGCTCAAGCGGCTCGAGCCGCGGCTGTACTCGATCTCCTCCAGCCCGCTCGCGCACCCCGGCGAGGTGCGGATCACCGTTTCCGTGGTGCGCTATCGCAACGAGGCCGGTGTCGAGCGGCAGGGGGTGTGCTCCGGGCACCTCGCGACGCTGGGCGCCGACGGGCCGGTGCCGGTATTCGTGCGCCGTTCCCCGCACTTCCGGCCGCCGACGGATCCCACGACACCCGCGGTGATGATCGGCCCCGGTACGGGCGTCGCGCCGTTCCCGGGTTTTCTGGCCGATCGGCAGGCGCGCGGTCACACCGGGCCGAACTGGCTGTTCTTCGGCGAGCAGCGGCGGGCCACCGACTTCTACTACCGGGACGAACTCGCCGAGTTCCGCCGCGTCGGGCTGCTGGATCGGCTCGACCTGGCGTTCTCCCGCGACCAGCGGGCCAAGATCTACGTCCAGGACCGCATGCGTGAACACGGCCCGCGCCTGTGGGACTGGGTGTCGCGCGGGGCGCACGTGTACGTCTGCGGCGACGCGGGTCGCATGGCGAAGGACGTCGACCGCGCGCTGCGCGAGATCGTGATCGCCCACGGTGGGCGGTCCGAGGACGAAGCGGACGCGTACGTACGGCAGATGGTCGGGGAGCGGCGCTATGTGCGGGACGTGTACTGAGCAGTGAGCAGTGCGCGCCGGCGGCGCGGGTTCAGACCCGTTCCAGGGCGCGATGCGGCGGCGCGGGCACCTCGACCCGGATGGGATCGCCGGGTCGGATCTCGCCGCCGGCGCGGACCACGCCCATGATGCCCGCCTTGCGCACCGGGTTGCCCGCTTCGTCCCGACCGACGACCTCCTTGAGCAGGCCGGCGCGGAACGTGTTGATCTGCTGACACGGGTTGCGCAGTCCGGTCACCTCGACCACCGCCTCGGCGCCCAGGTGCAGCAGCGTGCCGGTGGGCAGGCCGAGCAGGTCGATCCCGCGCGTGGTGACGTTCTCGCCCAACTCCCCGGGAGCGACGGCGAATCCGGCGGCGGCCAGCTCCTGGTGCAACTCGGCGTGGATGAGGTGTACCTGGCGCAGATTGGGCTGCGTGGGGTCGACCGCGACCCGCGATCGGTGCTTTACGGTGACGCCGAGGTGGGCGTCGCCCTCCACGCCGAGGCCGGCGAGGAGGCGGATGGTCTCGACATTTCCTTTGCGGAACGTGTGTGCGTCGCTCCGCGACACCGCCACCACATTGCCGTACACGTCCATGCCGCCCCCTTGGTTTCCATAAGAGACTCACTATGCTCCGACGACACAGTACGACAACGCCCGCCCGCACCGCACGCGGTCGGCCTATCTCCGGCGCCCCCACGCCGAGATCAGTGGCGCCAGGGCCAGGTCGAGCCGGCCGGCGGCGATGGCGGCCAGGTGGCGGTCGATCTCCTCGTCGCTCGCCAGGCCCTGTTCGACCAGGTGGTGCCGGACCTGCCGCACCGTGGCCGCCTCCAGTACGGCACACGCCGGCGAGGTGATCGGGAAGTATGCGTCGGCCCGTACGTCGTCCAGCCCCGCCGCGCGCAGCAGACGCGGCAGGGTCCGGCCGTAGGCGAGGTCGGCGCCGCGCGCCGCCATCAGGGCGCGGACGTCGGACCGGAGTCGGTTGGCGAGCCGCTGCTCCGGGCCCGACTCGTCCGGGCACGGCAACGGTTGCAACATCGGGTCGGCGTCCTCGACGAGCAGTACGCCGCCGGGGCGCAGCGCCTCGACCATCCGACGCAGCGCCTCCGCGCGGTCGGCGACGTGGATCAGGACCAGCCGGGCGTGCACCAGGTCGAAGCCACCGGCCGGCGGCGGATCGACCGCGACATCGTGCGTGAACACCTCGATCACACCGCCGGCGACGTCCCGCGCCCAGGACACGTCGATGTCGGTGGCGACCACCGTCCCCGTCGGCCCGACCCGCTCGGCCAGCCCCAACGGCACCGAGGTCCCGCCGGCCCCCACCTCCCAACACCGCATCCCGGACCCGACCCCGAGCCGATCCACGTGCCCGAACGTCACGGGGTCGAACAACTCCGCGAGCGCCCCGAACCGAACCCCGGCCTCGGCCTGCCGGTTGTCCAACAGATAACCCTGATCCCCACCGACGTCACCCATCCCGCAATCCTGCCCCACGGTGCGGGTGGTCCCGGGGCGTCAGGCCCGCGAACAGGCGTCGCCCCGCTCTGGTATGCAAGTCCCCACACCCCCGGGCCACGCCGCCTCAAAGGAGTCGCTCCGCCATGGACACGTACGGGAACGCGAACACGTTCGGCGGCCTGCCCGTCGCCCGCCTGAACGACATCCCGAACCCGAGGGCCACCTGGCTCGAGAACGCTCGCGCAGGCGGCCCCCAGCCGCTGCCGGCCGCGGACGAGGCCGCGTGGTCGCTGCGGATCCCGCCGTACCGGGCGGCCGAGACCTTCCCCGAGCACTTCGCGCGCTTCGTCGCCACGGTCGACACGACAAAGGTGAGCGCGCTGATCATCGGCTGTTGGGGGGAGAGCGACGACAGCTCCGGCATCGCCGTCGACGAACTGGTCGCCCACGCCGATCGGTTGCCCGCGCTGCGCCACCTGTTCCTCGGCGACATCTGGAGCGAGGAGAACGAGATCTCCTGGATCCGGCAGAGCAACGTCACGCCGCTGCTGCGGGTGTTCCCCGACCTGGAGTCCCTGATCATCAAGGGCGGTTCGATGCTCACCCTCGAACCCGTCGAGCACGCGGCGCTGCGGACCCTGGAGTTCCAGAGCGGCGGCCTCCCGGACGACGTCGTGCGCGCCGTCGGCGCGTCGGCGTTCCCCGCCCTGGAGTCCCTCGAACTGTGGCTCGGCGTCGAGGAGTACGGCGGTGACGCCACCGTCGACGACCTGACCGGCATCCTCGACGGCCGCGGCCTGCCCGCGCTCACGACACTCGGCCTGATGAACAGCGAGATCCAGGACGAGATCTGCGCCGCCGTCGCGTCGGCCCCGATCGTCTCGCTCCTGCGCACGCTCGACCTGTCCATGGGCACGCTGGGCGACGAGGGCGCCGAGGCGCTGCTCACCGGGCAGCCGCTCACCCACCTCGAACGGCTCATCGTGAGCCACCACTTCATGACCAAGCGGATGTGCGACCGACTGGCGGAGGCACTGCCCGGCATCGTCCTCGGCCTCGAGGACGTCGAGGAGGAGGACGACTCGGACGGGTCCGAGGTATGGCGATACGTCGAGGTGTCCGAGTAACCGGGGTACCCGTCGCGCCGGCTCTCGTGCGTGATCTTCTGCGGATGCTGCCGATCGGACCTCGGGCCCAGCACCTGCCGGCGCGGGTCCTGGTGGGCACCGCGGCCGAGGTCCACGAGCGCGACACGGGTCGGAGTGTCCCTGGCGGGGTTCGGCGAGGTCGGCCGGGAGGTGGTGCGTAAGTCGTCCTCCGTCGCACGATCGTTCTCACGGAACTCGGCTTCGGTCGGCCGCCCGCGTCGCCGAGCGTCGTCACCCGTCGGCAATAGGCTTGCCACGCAGCGGAGTTGGTGCCGGGCGCCGAGCGGGAGAGCGGGCGACGCGGCCGTATCAGAAGCGATGTGACCTGCGTCACGCAAGCGCTTTGGGATAATATCGCCGTATTCTGCGGGGGCCTCGCCCGGAGTCGCGCATGCCGCCGTGCGTCGCCCGCGGGGCCGCGTCGATTCGGTGGATCGCGGCGTCGCGCGATAGGCATGGACCTCCGCCCACCGCGCCCCGTTCGGCGACGGTCGTGGGCGGGCAAGCCGCGGGACCCGGTCCCGATGATGCGTTCGTGGAGGATTCCTGATGCGCGCCCGTGCCCCTCGTGACTTCGACCAACTGCCGTACGCCCACCGGCTCGTGGCGTTCGACGGCGAACTCGACCGGGAAGGCGACCACGAGTTCGCACACTTCGACGGAGGCGTGTTCACGGACGTGGAGGGCGGCGGCACCGCGTTCACCTCGTCGGCCTTCTCCTCGGTGAGCTTCAACGGCGGCCGTTACCGCCGTGCCCGGTTCGACGACGTGTGGCTGCACGCCGCCCGCATCGTCGGCACCGACCTCGCGGAAACGACGTGGATGGACGCCGAGTTCACCGCGTGCGTCCTGGCCGGCCTCGAGGTGTTCGGCGCCGGGCTGCGCCGAGTCGTCTTCCACAACTGCAAGTTCGACTCGGTCAACCTGCGGGGGGCCAAGCTGCGCGAGGTCTCCTTCGTGGACTGCCTGCTGCGCGACGTGGACTTCGCCGGCGCGACGCTGACCGATCTGCGCTTTCCCGGCTCGACCCTGGAGCGGGTCCGCCTGGACAACGCCGTGCTGACCAGGGTCGACCTGCGTGAGGCGGGCGCGCTCGGCTTCGCCTCCGGCGTCGACGCACTGCGCGGCGCGACCGTCGACAGCGCCCAACTCCTCGACCTGGCCCCGGCGCTCGCCCAGGTCCTGGGCCTGATCGTCAAGGACCGGTAGGCGCACGCGGGGAGTTGGCCGGCCGGCCCGTCGCCGCCCCGATTTCCGCGCCGAGCGTGAACGGGTGCGAGGTTCACGGACCACAGCGCAATCACTCGGGCACACTGGGTGAGTAGGCCGTTCCATTCCCGACGCGTGAGGTCGTCCGCAACCATGGCTCAGCCCGCATCCCCCACCCCGTCAACCTCAGACGCATCACCACCCTCGGCCGCGGCGGCACCGGTCGGCCGTTGGCCGGCCATACTGGTCAGCGGCGCCGGCATCCTGATGACCCTCGACGTGACCATCGTCAACGTCGCGCTGCCCGACATCGCCGACGATCTCGGCGCCAAGCTCGGCGGCCTGCAGTGGGTGGTCAGCGCCTACACGCTCGCCTTCGCCGCGCTGCTGCTCGCGGCCGGTTCGGTCTCCGACCGGATCGGCCGGCGGCGGGTGTTCGGCGCGGGCGTGGCCCTGTTCACCGTCGCCTCGGCGGCCTGCGCGTTCGCGCCGAACGTGGGCACGCTGATCATCTTTCGCGGCATCCAGGGCGTCGGCGCGGCGATGGTGATGGCCACCTCGTTGGCACTGCTCGCGTCCGCCTACTCCGGGCGCACCCGACAGACCGCGATCGGCGTCTACTCCGGCCTCAGCGGTGCCGCCGCCGCGCTCGGGCCACTGGTCGGCGGTGCCCTGGTGGACGGGCTCGGTTGGCGGTGGATCTTCCTGATCAACCTCCCCGTGGGTGTCCTGGTCGTGGTCGGCACCTGGCTGAAGCTGCCCGACGACACCACCGACACGGCAGGGCGCGGGCGCCTCGACCTGGCCGGCGTACTGCTCGCGATCGGCGGCCTGTTCGCGCTCAACTACGCGGTGATCAAGGGCCCGGAGGAGGGGTGGACCGCGACGATCGTGTTGGCCACGCTGATCGTCGGGACGATACTGATCGTCGCCTTCGTGGTGGTCGAGGTGGTCCGGCCCTCGATCGCGTTGCTCGATGTCCGGCTGTTCCGGATCCCGTCCTTTACCGGGGCGATCCTGGCCAGTCTGTTCGGCCGGATCACCTCGTTCGGGCTGTTGCCGTTCCTGATCCTGTGGTTGCAGGGCATGCTCGGCAACTCGCCGTTCCAGACCGGCGTCAAGATGCTGGTGCTGACCGTTCCGCTCCTGCTGATCGCACCGCTGAGCGGGCTGGTACAGCGGGTGTTGACGCCGGGTCAGGCGATCGGGGTGGGCTTCGCGGTGGCCGGGGTCGGGTCGCTGACCATGGCCCGGGTGGACGCGGGCAGTTCGTGGACGGTCATGCTGCCGGGCTTCGTCCTGCTGGGCATCGCGGGCGGATTGAGCTTCCCGCCGCTGATGGGCGTGGCGGTGGGCGTGGTACCGGCCGAGCGGGCCGGGATGGCCTCCGGCGCCACCAACATGTTCTTCCCGCTGGGCACTTCGATCGGCGTGGCCGCCGGCGGCGCGCTGCTGACCGCGCGGATCGCCGACGACCTGGGCGACGACGTGCTCACCGGCGGTGGCGTGCCCCCGGGCGCGGCCGACCGGGTTCGCGACGGCGTCGCCTCCGGCCGGTTCGCCCCGCTGAAGGACCACCCGGCGGCGCTGGCCGACGCCCGGGACGCCTTCACCTCCGGCCTGGCCCAGGTATGCCTGCTGATGGCCGTCATCGGCTTCGTGGCCGCGATCCTGTGCACGGTGCTCATCCGCGAATCCGACCGCCACGACGCCCCGACACCCGAGGCGGGCTGAACACGTTCGCGACACCGAACGATCCCGTTTGCTTCCGCCGTGTGCACCGGAAGCGAACGGGATCATCGACGTTCCCGAACGAGCCCGGCGTACGCCGATCGCCCGGACACGCTCGCGTGGGGAGCGGGATTTCGGGTGACGATGATTATCGTTGGCGAGCCCGGGCGGGCGGCGAGCGGCGCGACCTGTGAGGATGTCCGCTGGTGTCGCGCCCGACCGCGGGTCCTGTCGCGCCGGGGGAGTTGTGCCGATGCGTCGAGGGACGCGGCGGAGGCGGATGTCGCCGGGTGCGGCACGGGCGTGGGAGGCGGCGGTGGGCGAGATGCAGGGGGCGGACCGGATGGGTGCGAGGGAGGAGTCGGCCGGGGGATCCGGAGGAGTGATGCGACCGTGCGGACTCGTCGATCTGCGCGGGCGAGAGCACGGGCCCGCCGTGCTCGGGTATCCCGCCGGCGCCGTCGTGGTGGTCTCCGGGCTGCCGGGGAGCGGCAAGAGCACGCTGCTGAACCGCTGGTCCGGATCGGCCGTCGTGGTCGACCCGCGTACGGCGCATGTCGAGTATCAGGACCGGATGCCCTCGTGGTTGCCGTACGCGGTGTATCGCCCGTGGGTGCGGCTGCAACACGTCAGGCGGCTGCGCGCACACGTGCGGAGCGGGAGGCCGGTCCTCGTGCACGACTGCGGCAGTCGATCGTGGATGCGTCGATGGTTGGCCAGGTCCGCCGATCGGCAACGACGCGAACTGCACCTGGTCCTGCTCGCGGTGGACGCCGCCGACGCGCTGGCCGGGCAGGAGAAACGCGGACGCTGGGTACCCGGGCGGGTCTTCGACCGGCATCGGCGCGGCCTGACCCGGTTGTTGCTGGCGCTGTCCGTACAGGGCGCCGCGGTCGTCCCCGAGGCCGCCTCCGTCGTACTGCTCGACCGCACCCTGCGCGAACACGTGGTCGCCCTGGAATTCGGCCCGGACCGTGTGGCCGCACCCCGTCCGAAGACCCCCGAGCGGCCCCCGGCCCCGCCCACCGCGACCCCCGCGCACGTCGTGGTCACCCGACACCGACGCGACCCCAGGGCCCCCGAACCCGCGTCCTAGTCGGGGCGGGGCGCGTCGCCGCACCAACGGCGACCCCCGTGCGCCCCGCCCCGCCCCGATCCGAGCCGCCCCGCCGGCCCCGTGTCCCCGATGCCGCGCCGCCCGCCGAGTCCCCTGTGCCCGGCGGACGAGCGCCACTCATCGGAAGCATGATTCACCGCGCCAACAGGTGCAGCCCGCGGTGCATGTCGTGGGCCGGTTCGAGCACGGCGAGCGTGGTGAGCGCCACCGCTCCCGCCCGCTCGGCCCGGCGCATCCCGGCCTGGGCCCGCCGCTCCCGCCACGCCGTGCGCCGCAGCGCCGCGCGGTCCGCGTCCGCCAGGATCTCCCGCTCGCGCGCCTTGAACATCTCGTACTCGATCACGACCGTCTCCTGTTTCCCCCGACCCGGCCTCCCCGGTTCGTGGTAACAGCTTCGCGGCCCAGGTGGGCCCCGGACATCGGGCGGATGCCTCATCCCTACGCGCCGGACAAGCCCCGAGACCCCTAAGGCGTCCTAGGGATCCCCACCCGCCGACCCGGAACCCCCGGCCCGGCGCCCGCCCGCTCAGCCCAGTCCCAACTCCCGCTCCCCGAGCGGCGCGAAGAACGCCTCCACGTCGGCCGCCCCGACCTCCGCGAGCGTCGCCGGTGACCAGCGCGGCCGGCGATCCTTGTCCACCACCTGCGCCCGTACACCCTCGACCAGATCGGGCGTGCTCACCGCCGCGCACGAGACCCGGTACTCCTGGTCCAGCACCGCCCCCAGCGACCCGGCCCGCCGGGCCCGACGCAGCGCCGCCAGCGTCACCTTCAGCGCCGTGGGCGACTTGGCCGCGATCAGCTCGGCCGCCTCCTTGGCCGCCGGTTCGCCGCTGTCGAGCAGCCGGTCCAGGATCTCCTCGACGGTGTCCGCCGCGTAGCACGCGTCGATCCAGGCGCGCCGTTCGGCCAGTACGCCGGCGGGCGCGGGCTCGGCGTGGCGGGCCGCCGCCTCGGTCGGGTCGCCGGCGGCCAGGGCGTCGAGCAGGGCGGGCAGCCGGTCCGAGGGGACGAAGTGGTCGGCGAGCCCGCACAGGATCGTGTCGGCGGCGCCGATCGCACCGGCCGTGAGCGCCAGATGGGTGCCGAGCTCGCCGGGGGCGCGGGAGAGCAGGTACGTGCCGCCGACATCCGGTACGAAGCCGATCCCGGTCTCCGGCATGGCCACCGTCGAGCGCTCGGTGACGATGCGTACGTCGCCGTGTGCCGAGACGCCGACGCCGCCGCCCATCACCACGCCGTCCATGATCGCGACGTAGGGCTTCGGATACGCCGCGATCCGCGCGTTGAGCAGGTATTCGTCGCGCCAGAACTCGCGCGCCGCGTGTCCGCCTTCGAGCGCGTCCGCGCGGATCGCCCGGATGTCCCCGCCCGCACACAGCCCGCGCTCGCCCGCGCCGGTGATCAGTACGGCCGCGACGGAGTCGTCCCGCGCCCACTCGGCGAGCGCGGCGGTGATCCGGCGCACCATCGGGTGGTCCAGTGCGTTGATCGCGCGCGGCCGGTTCAGGGTGATCCGACCGAGCCGGCCCGCCGGTCCGATGCGATCGACCAGCACGGTGTCCTCGGGGGCGGGCTGCGGGGGCTGCGCGTGCGGCGTCATGGTGCGTCGTTCCCTTCGGGGTCCGGAAAGAGCCGATCGGCGGCGGCCCCGGCGACCCGCCCCGTTCGCGGCTCCCCGGCGTCCGTACACCCCGACGATCTCTCTCGGCACCGTATCGCCCGGCCCTCGACGCCCCGCAGGCACGCACGTGTGCGGTCTTCCGGGCCGCTTGCCCGGCGCCGAAATCCCTGCGCGGAATCGCCTTGACAAAGTCGCAGGATTTCTTGCTAGACCTACCCAAGCCGGTTCACCCAACCGTCGTCAATCAACGCATTCATGGGGGTTTGCGCCATGGGCGGATCACCGCTCGTTTCTCTTCTCCACGTCGCCGAGGTCACCCGGATCACCCCGCGCATGACGCGCGTGAGCTTCACCGGGGAGGGGCTGGGCGACGACTTCGCGACCTGGCCCGACCAGCAGCTCAAGCTGTGTTTCCCGCGCGCCGGACAACGCGCGCCGCTGCTGCCGCAGGAGGATCCGGACGATCTCCAGCGGTGGTACGGGGCGTTCCTGGCCATCCCCGAGGCCGAACGCCCCTGGATGCGCAGCTACACGGTCCGCGCCCACCATCGCGAACGCGCCGCGATCGACGTCGACTTCGTGCTGCACCCGGACGCCGGCCCGGCCACCCGGTGGGCCCGGTCGGCGCGCCCCGGCGACATCCTCGCCCGCTACGGCCCCTCGGCCGCCTACGCCCGGCCGCTCGGCGCCGCCGACACGCACCTCCTGGTCGGCGACGAGACCGCGCTGCCCGCCATCGGCTCGATCCTGGCGGCGTTGCCCGAGGACACGCACGCGATCGTGTACGCGGAGGTGGTGGACGCGGCCGAGGAGCAACGTTTCCGCTCCCGGGCCCGGCTCACCATCCACTGGCTGCATCGCGGCACGGTGCCGGCCGGGCACGGTGACCTGCTGCCGGCGGCGCTTCGGGCCGCCCGATTGCCGGAGGGGTCGACGCGGGCCTGGTTGGCGGGTGAGGCGGGCACGGTCCGGGCGCTGCGCCGGCACCTGGTCGACGAGCGCGGACTGGCCAAGGGGGCGGTCGAGTTCGCGGGCTACTGGCGCCTGCGGCTGACCCAGGACGACGCGCCGACCGAGGCGGACCTGGCCGAGGCGCGCGAGCGGATGGCGGACGCGGCGGCGACGGGCTCCTGAGCGAACCGGTCCCGCCCCCTGGTCCCCATCGCGCCTACGCCGCCCGCCACGACGGGCTGCGGCCGGCCATGGCGACCACCCGGTCGAGCAGCGGCGCGTCGGCGGGGACGGCCACCGGCGGCGCGAAGATGGCGTCCGGGTCGGGCAGATCCGGGTCGACCGCCTCCTGGGCCGGGGTGAGGAAGGCCAGCGAGGCCTCCAGGTTCGCCGTGTCCACGGTGTACTCGCGGCCCAGCGCGCGGGCCAAGTCCCAGCCGTGCAGCAGGAGTTCGTTGTGCGCGACGAGCCCCATGACCTCGGCGGGCAGGGTCACCCCGCCGGCCTGGGTCATCCCCTCCCAGGCGTGCGTGCGCCGCCAGACGGCGACGAGTTCGTCCAGCTCGCGCGGCAGGATCGTGCGCCAGTCCGGGTCGAGGTCGGGCATCTTCGCGGGCGGGGCGGTGGCGGTGGTCGGGCCCAGGTCCTTGCGGCCCGCGTCGCGGAACGCGATGGTCAGGCCGACCAGATGGGAGAGCAGATCCCGGACCGCGTAGTTCGCACACGGGGTCGGATCGTCCAGCCGGTCGTCCGGCAGGTCGGCCGCGAGACGGGCGACGGTCGCGGCAGGCGAGTGCAGATCCACGGTCATGGGGTGGCTCCTCTGGGTGCGGTTCGAGTCCTTGGGGGGTGGACCGTGCGGGCCGGGAAAACTCATCGGTGTATCCGCACATCCGCACATCCGCACATCCGCATCGCGTTTTCTCGCGTGCCTCCGCCGGTGGGGGGGGGGGCGGGGTGGGGGGGGGCGGGCCCCCCCCCCACCCCCCCCGCGCCCCCCCGGGGGGGGTTGTGCCCTCAGCCGCGGGGGGGGGGCGGCGGGGGCCCGCC